>JACPUY010000212.1 GCA_016192025.1 Pseudogulbenkiania sp.
AGATCAAGAAGCCGAAACCGCTGCCTGAAATTGGCGCGGATGAAAAGCCGTTTTCACTGCCGAGCGGGTGGGAGTGGGTGCGTTTAGATGGTTTATCACTGCACTCTGAAGCAGGCTGGAGTCCTCAATGTCTTGGCACACCAAGAACAGATGACAAGTGGGGAGTTTTGAAAGTTAGTGCAGTCACCTGGGGGAAATATAATCCAGACGAAAACAAAGAGCTGCCAGCTAATCTAGCCCCGCGTTCCGAATACGAGGTAAATACAGGTGATTTTCTTATTTCCCGCGCCAATACTGCCGATTTAGTAGCACGAGCTGTTGTCGTACCCGCCAATATACCAAAGCGGCTGATGCTAAGTGACAAAATTATCCGCTTTGTGTTTAGCGAAAACATCAATAGCGAGTATGTACTGCTGATGAATAATAGCCAGCAAGCGCGCAGCTATTACGCAGCGGTTGCTGGTGGTACCAGTAGCTCAATGAAAAACGTTTCACGGGAACAGATTCGAGCACTTTCAATACCCCTCCCCCCTCTCTCCGAACAATCCCGCATCGTCGCCAAGGTCGACCAACTGATGGCCTTGTGCGACCGGCTGGAGCAGCAGCAAGACCGGCAGCAGGCGCTGCATCAGACGCTGGTCAACACCGTGCTGGACAGCTTGACCCAGACAACCAGCCCGGACGCCTTCCGCAGCGCCTGGGCGCGTATTGCCGCCCACTTCGACACGCTGTTTTCGACCGTGGACAGCATCAACCAGCTCAAGCAAACCCTGCTGCAACTGGCGGTAATGGGCAAGCTGGTGCCGCAAGATCCGAACGATGAACCGGCTTCAGTGTTACTGCAGAAGATCGCCGCGGAGAAAGAGGCCTTGGTCAAGTCAGGCAAGATCAAGAAGCCTAAGCCGCTACCGGAGATTGGCGAGGAGGAGAAGCCGTTTGAATTGCCAGTGGGGTGGGAGTGGAGCCAATTTGAGCAAGTAGTCTCTATAACCGGCGGCATCACACTAGGCCGGAAGCTGGCAGGGCGAACATTAGCTCTTTATCCATACCTGAGAGTTGCCAATGTTCAACGTGGCTACTTAAACCTTGATGAGATTAAGAGCATTGAAATCCCCATTGATGAGGTAGATAAATATCGACTTCAGCAGGGAGACTTACTAATTACCGAAGGCGGCGATTGGGACAAGGTCGGCCGCACAGCAATTTGGCGCGATGAAATTGCTATTTGCCTGCATCAAAACCATGTATTCCGCGCCAGATCAGTCTGTTCCGACTGGAATGAAATATGGGCGCAGTTATTTTTGAATTCAACCATAGCTCGCGATTACTTCGCCGGGGCAGCAAAGCAAACAACTAATCTTGCGTCAATCAATATGACGCAGTTGAGGAGTTGCCCTTTCCCTCTCCCTCCCCTCGCCGAACAATTCCGCATCGTCGCCAAAGTCGACGCGCTGATGGCCTTGTGCGACCGCCTCGCCGCGCGCCTGCGCGAGGCGCAGCACACCCGGCAAAGCTTGGCCGAGGCCGTCGTGGAACAGGCGCTGGCGTGAAGCCATGAAAAAGCCACCTTGCGGTGGCTTTTTCAGGACAGTTACGGTGTGTTTGTCACCCGTTGTCGGGGAGGGAACGCATACCGTGTATAGGGGCTTGTGTCATCAGTCGACGCAGCGCACGTCAAGCCGGCAACGTGAAAAATCCACGGATCACGTGCCAGGGATCAACAGTCCCGCGTGAATGCGGTAGAGAAGCTAGAAATGAAAGAACCCCCGCGTAGCTTGCAAGCAACCAAGAGGCGAGGGCCGTGTTACTGATAATTCTAGCCGTAATGGCTTGGCCGTTACAAGCAGTAGTTGTCGCGTACTAGCCTGAGGAAGGCCGCCGCGACCCGACAGCGGCCAGAAAGCAAAAAGCCTAGTCGCAGTGACTAGGCTAAGTGCTTGACTATTCTGGTGGGTCGTGCGGGATTCGAACCTGCGACCAACGGATTAAAAGTCCGCTGCTCTACCAGCTGAGCCAACGACCCCCGAGAGAGCGACACTATAAATACCCAACAACCTGCTGTCAACGGGTTTGTCCAGATCGCAGGGAAAATGCCGCACTTTCATCCCAACGGCAAGCGCACCAGGCGGCCAACCCGCGCCGGACTTTCTCGCCGCTCAGGGGATATCCATACTTGAAAGAGTTTCCCCCGCCACCCATGTTAGATAGGCGGGCAGGCCGGCAACGATGTCGCAGGCCACGATTTCCGGTACCTCGTAGGGGTGCAATTCCTTCAAGCGCCGTTCGAGCCGGGGGTAGGCCTGCAGCGTCGTTTTGATCAGCAGCGGCACCTCGTTGGCCTCTTCGATCTTGCCCTGCCAGCGGTAGACCGAACACACCGCAGGCAGCAGGTTGACGCAGGCGGCCAGCCGCTCCTCCACCAGTTGCCGGGCGATCCGGCTGGCGGTGTCGAGGTCGGGCGTGTTACATAACACCAGCAGGCATTTATTTTCTGACATAAGTTGAACTCGATGCGCGGACTCTTACTGTTAATACTGTTATACCCCTTCGCGGAAATTGCCACCCTGGTGGCCATGGCCGACGCCTGGGGCGGCGGCATGACCATGCTGTGGGTGATCCTGTCGGCGATCATCGGCATCGCCATGCTGCGCAACCAGCAACTGGGCGCCCTGCTGACGCTGGGCTCGCTGATGAGCCAGGGGGACAGGGTCTCGCTCTACAGCCTGCTGTGGCCCTTGCGCTACCTGTTGGCCGGCGTCTTGTTCCTGATTCCGGGGGTGAACAGCGACGTGCTGGCCATACTGTTGCTGTTGCCGCTGAAAGGGCCGTCGATCCCCCGGCCGGCAGCGCCGCCGCCCAGCGCCGACAAGGTGATCGATGGCGAGTACACTCGGGTGGATGAGCCGGTGGACCGCTCGCGCCACCTCGATTAAAACCCGAGCCGCGCCAGTACCGCCGCTTCGTCCAGCGCCAGGTCGATCTCGACGATCTTGTGCCGGCTCTTGTCGCCGCTCACCAGTGCGACATCGCGCTTGGGCACGCCGAAACGCTCCGCCAGCCAGGCCAGCAGCACGGTATTGGCCTTGCCCTCGACCGGCGGGGCGGCCAGCCGCAGTTTGAGCGCCCCGCCGTGCTCACCGGCGAGCTCGGTCTTTTTCGCGCCCGGTTGCACGTGCAGGGTCAGTCGGATCACACTGTCTTTACAGTTCAGCCAGGGCTGCATTTCATCTTCCATGACATGACGGACCAGGCATCATACCGGAGGAACAGCATGGATATCGGCATCAACGAACAAGACCGCCAGGACATCGCCCAGGGACTCTCACGCCTGTTGGCCGACACCTACACGCTCTACCTGAAGACCCACAACTTCCACTGGAATGTGACCGGCCCGATGTTCCAGACGCTGCACCTGATGTTCGAGCAGCACTACAACGAACTGGCGTTGGCGGTCGACATGATCGCCGAGCGGATCCGCGCTCTCGGCCACTACGCCCCGGGCAGCTACAGCGAGTACGCCCGGTTGACCTCGATTGCCGAAGCCAGCGGTACGCCCCGTGCCCAGGACATGATCAGCCAGCTGGTCGACGGCCACGAAACCGTCTGCCGCACCGCCCGCAGCATTTTCGCGGTGGTGGAAAAAGCCAGTGACGAACCGACGGCCGATCTCTTGACCCAGCGCCTGCAGGTGCATGAGAAAACCGCCTGGATGCTGCGCAGTCTGCTGGAAGGCTGAAATTGTCGACCGCATGCGACAATGTCGCGCCGCGCACGGGGCGGCGTTGTCGCGGCATGCTACACTCAGCCGCAGTGAGAACATGCTGCCATGCCCCGTAACCTGCGCCACCCCCCCACCCCACCAGCCAGTCCGTGGCTGTTCTGCGTCACGCTGGCCGTGTCGGTGCTGGTGCATGTGCTGCTGTTGGCCGTCGGCAGCGTGTCCTGGGTACGCCCCATCCCGCTGCCGCAGGCCAGCACCATCAGCGTCAGACTGGCCGAAACTCCGCAAAGCACGCCGCCCCCCAGCCTGCGCCTGGCCGAACAGAACACCGAGGGCGCCGGCAACACCCCGGCGCCAGGCATGCTGGCCAGCCATCAACCCGAGCGGATAGCGCCCGACACCGACGGAGCAGGTCCGCACCCCCAGCAGGCCGTCAGCGCCGCGCCGCTCCCGCCGCCGGCCAGCCAACGCCTCACCGCCCCGACCGTCGACAAGCAGGCACCCGCCGTGGCACCGCTCCAGCCGTCGTCGCCGACGCCCCCCGTCACCGCCCAGACCCTGCTGGCGCAGGCCAGCGTGGTGGCGCGCCAGCAGGGTGACGAGGACACCGTCAACCGCCCCGACGAAAGCGGCCGTCCCAAGGGGGTGTTCGGCGTCACCGCACGCGGCGTGGAGTGGGCCAGCTACGTCGACGACTGGCGGCTCAAGGTCGAGCGCATCGGCAACCTGAACTACCCGGATGAAGCGCGGCGCCAGCAGATTTTCGGCTCGCTGGAGCTGACCGTGGTGGTCAACGCCGACGGCACGCTGCGCTCGGTCAGCGTGCGGCGCAGCTCCGGCCAGGAGGTGCTCGACAACGCCGCCAAGAACATCGTCAGGCTCTCCGCGCCGTTTGCGCCCTTCCCGCCGTCGCTGGCGGAGAAATTCGGCGCGCTGGAAATCGTGCGGCGCTGGGCCTTCACCCAGGACAGCCACCTGGCGAGTCATTAACCCGAAAAGGATAGTCATGTACGAAGTCAACCGCAGCGTCGCCATCATCCGTCCGCGCGCCCCGTTTCTCGACTGGCTCAAGCAATTGCCCGGCGAACTGAACGACAACGTCACCCTGGAGTCGCTGACCCGTGACTGCAACGCCTTGCTGATTCCCTGCGCCGACGATTACGACGCCGCCGAACAGGCGGTGCTGGAGCAGTACCAGTCGCTGTTCCAGGCCGAGCTGGCCGACTGGTGCGACGACGAGTCGCTGTGGCCGGCACCGCTGACGCTGGAGCTGTTCCAGGAGTGGTTCCAGCTGGAAATCCACTCGGTGCTGTCCGACATCGTCGACGAGCCACTGGAGCGTGCGCACTTCGAGCCCTTCGAAATCGGACCGGACGCCTGACGGTCTTCGACCTGAGCGACACGACGACAAAGGGCCCCCATGACACACAGCACCCACATCAAGGTGCGCGGCTACCATCTGGATTTGTACAGCCACGTCAACAACGCGCGCTATCTCGAGTTCCTCGAGGAAGCCCGCTGGACCTTCTTCGAGGAACGCGGCGACCTGCCGTGGTTCCTGCAATCCGGACTGGCGCTGATCGTGGTCAACATCAACATCAACTATCGCCGCGCCGCGACGATGGGCGAGGAACTGGCGATCGAGACCTCGGTCAAGACGATAGGCCACCGCAGCGCGGTGATGCACCAGGCGGTCAAGCTCGCCGGCACGGACACCATCGTGGCCGAGGCGGACGTCACCTTCGTGGTGTACGATGGCAAGCTGGACAAGGCGGTACCGCTGAATGGCCGCCTCAAGGAACTTCTCGAATCGATGCAGGACCAATAAGCGGTCTTGGCGTCTACTAACGGAACAGGCAACGCATGAAAAAGGGTTTGATGGCACTGGCACTCGTGCTGGTGGCCGGCTTGCTGGCGTACACCATGCTGTTCAACAAGGACAGCGCGCCGGAGGTGAACTACACCTCGATTGGCGGTCAACAGCTCAGCACCAGCGCGCTGAAGGGCAAGGTGGTGCTGGTCAACTTCTGGGCGACCAGCTGCCCCGGCTGCGTGCAGGAGATGCCGGAGCTGAAGAAGACCCATCAGCGTTATGCCCCGCAAGGATTCGAAACGGTGGCGGTCGCGATGAGCTACGATCCGCCCAACTACGTGAAAACCTATGTCGAGCAGAACCAGCTACCCTTCTTCATCACGCTGGACAGCCAAGGCAGCATCGCCAAGGCTTTCGGTGAGGTGCAGCTGACCCCGACCTCCGTGCTGATAGACAAGCAGGGGCATATCGTGAAGCGCTACGTCGGGGTTCCCGACTTTGCCGAACTGAATCGCCTGATCGAGAACGAACTCAAGGCCTGAACAGGCTGACGCCCACAGACAAAACCCGCCTTTCGGCGGGTTTTGTCATTGCGGGCGGGAACAGCAGACCGGGCAGGCCGGGTCGCGCGGCACCTTCATGCTGCGGAACGAGCCGTCCAGCGCATCGTACAAGGTCAGCCGGCCGCTGGTGACGGGCATCCCCGCCAGCAGCTTGATCGCCTCCACCGCCTGCAGGCTGCCGATCACCCCGACCAGCGGCGCCAACACGCCGAAGGTGGCGCACGGTCCGTCGCCGGCCTCGCCCTCTTCGGTAAACAGACAGTGGTAGCACGGCGACGCGGCCTGGCGCGTGTCGAACACCGCCAGTTGCCCGGCAAAGCGCACCGCCGCACCGGACACCAGCGGCACACCGACCGCCACGCAGGCCCGGTTGACGGCATGACGGGTGGCGAAGTTGTCCGAGCAGTCCAGCACCACGTCGTGGCGGGCCACCTCGTCGGCCAGAGCCTGGCCCGTCAGGCGCTCGCCGATGACGCGCACCGTTACCTCCGGGTTCAGCGCCCGCATGCGCTCCGCCGCCGATTCGGCCTTGTTGCGGCCGAGGCTCGCCATGTCGTGGGCGATCTGGCGCTGCAGGTTGGTCAGCTCCACCACATCGTCGTCGGCGATGCTCAGCAGCCCGACCCCGGCGCTGGCCAGATACAAGGCCACCGGCGAGCCCAGCCCGCCGGCGCCGACGATCAGCGCGCGGCCGGCGAGCAGCGCCTGTTGCCCGGCGATATCCAGTTCCGGCAACAGAATATGCCGGCTGTAGCGCAACAGCGCCTGGTCATTCAGTTCGGTCATGGGGATTCGGTTCTGCCAGGAAAACCGCCGGGGGCACCGGCGGTCGGGGATTACTCTTCTGCGGTCTTGCGGGCGAACTTGATGCCGAGCTGCTTGAGCTTGCGGTACAGGTGGGTGCGCTCGAGACCGACCTTCTGCGCCACCCGGCTCATGTTGCCGTTTTCCAGCGAAATATGATACTCGAAGTAGCGGCGCTCGAGCTGCTCGCGCAGTTCGCGCAGCGGCATGTTGAAGTCGAAACCGGTTTCCTCCGCCGCCGGCTTCTCGTGACGGAACTGCGCCAGCACCTTGTTGACCTCGGGCGCGTCGATGTCGGTCGATTCCGCGGTCAGCGCCAGGCTCTTGATGATGCTCCTAAGCTGCTCGAGGTTGCCCGGCCAGTCATACTGGCGCAGCGCGTTGAGCGCCGCGGTGGTGAGCTTGTGCGCCGACACCTGCTTGGATTCGACCAGCTCGGTGAGGATCTGCTCGGCGATGAAGATGATGTCTTCGGCGTGCTCCCTGAGCGGCGGAATCGGCACCATCACGCTGGACAGCGAGGTCAGCAGGCGGTTGTCGCACTCCGGGTCGACCAGCAACTCCTGCAGCGGGCGGCTGCACGAGCACAGCAGGCGCACGTTGAAGCGGTCCAGCTTGGACAGCAAAAACAGCAGGCCCTGCTGGATGCGGCGGTTGTACTGGCCGATCTCGGGCAGGAACAGCACGCCGTTATTGGCCTTCTGCAGCAACTCCAGCGGCGCGTCGGCCAGTTGCTCCGGCTTGCCCGGCGTCACCCAGGGCGTGTTGCCCTGGTGGAAGAACCGGGCCACCAGCTCGAACCCCGACCCGGGCTCGCCAGTCAGGAGCACCGGTGACTTGACCTTGGCCACCCGCTCAAGCTGACGCTTCAACTCCTGGATCGGCTCGCTCTTTCCCAGCTTGTCGAGATTCAGCGAGGTGTTGACCTGCATGTCGCCGTACTTGACGGCGCGCTGCACCGTGGTCAGCAGTTTCTGCAGCGCGATCGGTTTCTCGAGGAAATCGAAGGCGCCGATGCGGGTAGCCTCGACCGCGGTGTCGATGCTGGCGTGGCCAGACATCATCACCACCGGCATATTGAGCTGGCCAGACTTGGCCCATTCCTTGAGCAGGGTCACGCCGTCACAATCGGGCATCCAGATGTCCAGCAGCACCAGCGCCGGCCGGGTCTGGCTGCGCAGTTGCCGCGCCACCTCGGCGTTCTCGGCCAAGGCCACGGTGTACCCTTCGTCCTGCAGTATTTCCGAAAGCAATTCGCGGATGCCGATTTCGTCATCCACAATCAAAATGTCGCTGCTACGCATTAGGCCTCCAGCAATGGCAGGGTGAGAAGAATCCGCGCGCCCTGCTGCCCGGCATTTCCCAGTGCGATCTGACCATGGTGCTCCTCTATGATTTTCTTCACCACTGCCAGCCCAAGGCCTGTGCCCTTGGGCTTGTTGGTCACGTACGGCTCGAACGCGCGCACCAGGAGCTCGGCCGGGAAGCCGGCCCCGTTGTCCTGCACGCAGACGATCGCGCTTCTTCCTTCTTTTCGGCTGCTAATGTGAATCATCGGGATGTCAACGTCAAGGACCGCATCCTGGGCGTTCTGCAGCAGATTATGCAACACCTGCCGCAACAGGGCGGCATCCCCCATGATCATCAACGGTTGTTCAGACAACGCCATCTTAACAGCCGGATTGGATTCGTACAGCGTCATCACCTCGCGCACCAGCTGGTTCAGGTCCAGCGCCACCAGCTTGATGCGCGGTGAACGGGCGTAGTCGCGGAAGGCGTCGACCATGCCTTTGAGCGCCGAAACCTGCTTGACAATGGTGTCGGTAGCCCGGCGCAAGAGGTCGGCATCGTTACCTTCCAGCTTGTCGGCCAGCTTCATCGCCAGCCGCTCGGCGGCGAGCTGGATCGGCGTCAGCGGATTGCGGATCTCGTGCGCCAGCCGCTTGGCCACTTCGCCCCAGGCAGCATCGCGCTGCGCCCGCGCCAGCTCGGTGATGTCGTCGAACACCACCACGTAGCCGCTGCCCGAGCCCTCCGGCAGGCGCGCCCCGCGCAGCAGCAGGATGCGCTCGCCCTGCGTGGTGGTGTAGTCGAGCTGGGTCTGCCACTCGGGCTCCCGCTCGTTGCCGGCGTGCTCGAACACGCTGTCGACCAGCGGCACCAGCGCCGGCACCAGCAGGGTCCATTCGCGGAACGACGCCTCGGCCAAGTCGGCGAAGTCCACCCCGAGGATGCGCGAGGCACTGGTGTTGGCAGCGCGCAAGCGCCAGCCGTCGTCGAACGCCATCACCCCGGCGCGCAGGTTGACCAGGATACTCTCCAGGTACAGCTTGCCCGACTCCAGCTTGAGACGGTTCTCGTCGGCCAGCTGGCGGGTCTCCTCCAGCTGCTGGGTCATGCGGTTGAACATGGTGGTGAGGATGCCCAGTTCGTCGCGCCGGTACACCGGGTGGCGCTTGGAAAAGTCCCCCTGCGCCACCGCGCGGGTGCCGGCCGCCAGCTCGGACAACGGTGCCGACAGGCGCTCGGACAGCCATAGCGCGAACGCCAGCGCCGCAGTCAGCGCCAACAGACAGGCCAGCGTCAGTGTCAGGGTATAGAAGGTGCGCAGGCCGTCGCGCGACAGCAAGAGCTGGCGGTAGTCGGCGCGGGCGGTGTCGATCAGTTCGGCGTCGCGCGCGATGCTCTCCGGCGCGCTCTGGATCACCTGCATCACGCGGGTTTCGTCCCGGCCGTCGTGATAGGCCATCAGCACCTTGAGCGTCAGCCGGTTGAGCCGATCGTTCTCGATGGTTTCCACCGGCTGGCGTAGCCGCAGCGAGCGCAAGGCCTCGCGCGACGGCGTCTGCGGCAGGCTGGCCAGGTCGCTGCTGGCGAACGCCAGCAGTTGCCCCTGGCGGCTGAAGATGGCGACCTCGTTGAGGCCCAGCTGCTCACGCAGCCGCTCCAGCCGTGCCGGCAGGTGGCTGTCGGGGAGCGCGTCGGTATCCTCCTGCACCACCCGCGCCTTGCGCCCGACATCCTGCAGCACATAACCCAGCGCATTGCGCCCCAGCTCCAGCCCGCGGTCCAGCGCCGACTCCACCCGCACGTCGAACCAGCTCTCGATGCTGCGGGTGAGGAACTGGGTGGAGATGGTGTAGATCAACAGCCCCGGCACCAGCGCCACCACGGCGAACATCATCACCAGGCGCTGGGTCAGCTTGGCGCCGAAGATGCGCCCCTTGACCCGGCGCCGCAGCCGGATCAGCTGCCGCCCGACCACCCCGACCAGCGCCACCAGCAACAGCGCGTTGACGCCGAACACCCACCAGTAGTACTCGGCCAGCTTGGAGGTATTGCCGGTGGCGATCGCCAGCAGGTAGAGCAGGATGGCGGCGAAGGTGGCCATGGCGATCATGGCGTAGCGCATCAGCCAGCGTCCTTCACGTTCAGCTCGACCCAGTCCGACGCCAGCGACCAGTCGGAACTGCCCAGCGCGTTGAGCTGGAACGGCGTGGGTAGCCCCCCGATGTCCAGCAGCAGCCGCACCCTCCCCTTGACCCTGTCGGCCGACAGGCCATTCAGCGTGCCCGGTTCAAGCACGCGCCAGCCGTGAATCGCCCCCAGGGCGCTGAGCGCCTCGGCCTGCGTCGGGTAATAGCGCGACAGGCTGCCGATGCTGACGCGGTAGCGGCTGGTCAGCGACTGGTAGGCGATCTTGAAGTGCAGCCGCGCATGCGGCTCGAACCATTCCTTGACGTCGAGCAGGTAGGCGGTGCTGCGCGGGCGGGTCAGTTCGAATTCGAGTCGGAACGGCAGCGCCACCCCCTGCGCCAGCGCGTCGCTGAGGCTGGGGGTGAGCTTGATGTCGAAGCGGGTGCTGATGGCCAGCTGGCCTTCCGAGAGTTCGGCCTCGGAACGGGTGGCGGAAATGGAGTCGGCCCATGCCGGCAGCACGGCACAGGCGATCAGCCAGAAGAGCAGGCTAGCGCTTCGCAAGCAGCGCGTAATAGAAGCCGTCATGTTGCTCGCTGGGAAGCAGTTGTTGGTCGTCGAGGCATACCGCATCCGCATGTCGCGCGAGGAAGGCCGCGAGCTGCGCGCGGTTTTCCTCGGGAAAAATCGAGCAGGTAGCGTATAGCATTTTGCCGCTGCTGGCGAGCAGCGGCCAGAGCGCGTCGACCATGGCCGACTGCTGCCGCGCCAGTTCGGCAAAATCCCCCGGGCGGCGCAGCCACTTGATGTCCGGATGGCGCCGCACCACGCCGCTGGCGGAACACGGCACGTCGGCCAGGATGCGGTCGAACGGCACGCCGTCCCACCAGCCCGCAGTATCGGCGGCGTCGGCCGCCACCAGCCGGGCCGACAGCCTGAGGCGCTGCAGATTGTCTTCAACCCGGAGCAGCCGCTGCGGGTCGACGTCGAGCGCGGTGACGTCGAGATCGGCCAGTTCCAGCATGTGGCAGGTCTTGCCGCCCGGTGCGGCGCAGGCGTCCAGCACGCGCTGGCCGTCGTGCAGATCGAGCCGGTGTGCCGCCTGCTGCGCGCCCTGATCCTGTACCGACACGTCGCCGTCGGCGAAGCCCGGCAACTCGCGCACGCCCACCGGGCGGGCGAGCAGGATCGCCTCGCCGCCCAGGCACTCGGCAGCGATGCCGGCGTCCTGCAGCCGCTGCAGATAGGCCGCCGGATCGCCGTGCCGGCGGTTGACGCGCAGCGTCATCGGCGGGTGGCGGTTGTCCATCTCCAGAATGGCCGGCCAGTCTTGCGGGTAATGGCGCCGCAACGCCTCGATCCACCAGCGCGGGTGGTTGTAGCGGGCCTCGTCGTCGGCCATCACCGCGGCCTTGAGTTCGTCGCGCCGGCGCAGGTAGTTGCGCAGCACGGCGTTGACCAGCCCCTTGAAACGCCCGCGCGCCAGCCGTCCGGCCAGCGTCACCGCCTCGTTGACCACGGCGTACTGGGCGGCGCGGGTGTATTCCAGCTGGTGCAGCGCGACGATCAGCACACGCTCCAGCTGTGGTTCGGGCAGCGGCTTGGGCAGCAGTTGGCGCAGCACGCAGCGCCACTCGGCCAGATGGCGCAGCACGCCGTAGCCGATGTCCTGCAGCGCGCCGCGCTCGGCCGGACTCAGCGGCGGGGCCTGGCGCTGCGCGTCGGCCAACGCGTCGGTCAGGGTACGCCCCCCCTCCACCTTTTCGAGCAGGCCGGCGGCCAGTTGCTGGATTCGATGCATGCGGTCAGTTCCAAAAAAACCGGCCACAGCCGCGCAGAACGGCTGTGGCCCGGGGTAGGTCGGTTGGCGGCGAATGATACGGCTAGACGCCGCCGCGCGCCATCTCGTTGAGGAGTGCGATGCGCTCCTCGGTGTGCGGGTGGGTGCGGAACAGCGAGTCCATGCCGCCGCCGGAGAGCGGGTTGATGATCATCATCTGCGCGGTTTCCGGGTGCGCCTCGGCGGCGTACATCGGCAGCCCCTGGGCGTAGTACTCGATCTTGCGCAGCGCCGAGGCCAGCGCCAGCGGGTCGCCGGAAATCTCGGCGCCGCCGCGGTCGGCCTCGAATTCGCGTGCGCGCGAGATCGCCATCTGGATCAGGCTGGCCGCCAGCGGTGCCAGGATCGCCACCAGGATGCCGGCGATCGGGTTGACCGCGCGGCCCTCCTCGTCGCGCCCGCCGAAAAACATGGCGAAGTTGGCCAGCGCAGAGATGGCGCCGGCCATGGTGGCCGAGATGGTCGAGATCAGCGTGTCGCGGTGCCGCACGTGCGCCAGCTCGTGCGCCATCACCCCGCGCAGCTCGCGGTACTCCAACAGGCGCATGATACCGGTGGTGGCCGCCACCGCCGCGTGCTCCGGGTCGCGGCCAGTGGCGAAGGCGTTGGGCTGCTCCTCGTGGATCACGTACACACGCGGCATCGGCAGCCCGGCCCGCTGCGTCAGCTCGGCCACCATGCCGTACAGCTCGGGCGCGCTCTGCGCATCGACCTCTTGCGCGTTGTACATGCGCAACACCATCTTGTCCGAGTTCCAGTAGGCAAAGATGTTCATCGCGCCGCCGAACAACAACGCCAGCAGCATGCCGCTCTTGCCGCCGATCATGGCTCCGATGACACCGAACAAGGCCACGATGGCCGCCATCAGCAGCGTCGTCTTGAACCAGTTGAAAGTCATGGCAGAAGCCTCCTTGCGTTACCTACCATCATAGATATGGATCACCGGCTTGGAATATCAAGCCCCCAGCCGGGTTCCCGCAATGTCCGGCCGGCCGGCGACGAAATCGCGCGCTGCCAGGCGCTTGCCGCCGGCGGCCTGCAGCTGGGTCAGCCGGACCACGCCACTACCCGCCGCCACGCGCACCCCGCCGGCGTCGGCCGCCAGCACCGTGCCGGGGTCGCCGCTGCCTTCCTCGGCCTCGGCCTGCCACAGCTTGAGCGGCTCGCCGTCAAGGCGGGTGAACGCTCCAGGCACCGGGTTGTAGGCGCGGATGGCGCGGGCGATGTCGGCCGCCGGCCGGGTCCAGTCGACCTCGGCCTCGGCCTTGGTCAGCTTCTGGGCGTAAGTCACGCCCTCTTCCGGCTGCGGCAGCGGGCTGATCTGAGCGAGCCGGGCCAGCGTGTCGACGATGGCCTGGGCACCGGCTTCGGCCAGCCGGTCGTGCAGCGTGGCGGCGGTTTCGTCCGCGGCGATCGCCCGCGGGTACACCGACAGCATGGTGCCGGTATCGAGGCCGACGTCCATCTGCATGATGGTGATGCCGCTCTCGGCGTCACCGGCCAGCAGCGCACGCTGGATCGGCGCCGCGCCGCGCCAGCGCGGCAGCAGCGAGGCGTGGATGTTGAGGCAGCCCTTCGCCGGCAGGTCGAGCACCGCCTGCGGCAGCAGCAGACCATAGGCGGCCACCACCATCACCTCGGCGCCGACTTCGGCGATCAGTGCCTGCGCTTCCGGCGTTTTCAGCGTCAGCGGCTGCTCGACGCGCAGGCCGTGCTGCAGCGCCAGCGCCTTGACCGGGCTGGGCTTGAGTTTCATGCCGCGCCCGGCGGGGCGGTCGGGCTGGGTCAGCACCAGCGGGATGTCGTGCCCGGCGTCGAGCAGCGCCTGCAAAGCGGCGGCAGCGAATTCCGGGGTGCCGGCAAAAATCAGTTTCATGGCATTCCTGCAAAAACGAGGGGACACGACGTGCGTGTCCCCGGGGTTCGGCCAGCGTGGTGCCTGGCTTACAGCGTGTGCTTCTCGCGCTTCTTGAGTTTGGCCTTGATGCGGCTCTGCTTGAGCTGGGACAGGTATTCGACGAATACCTTGCCGTTGAGGTGGTCGATCTCGTGCTGGATGCAGATCGCCAACAGGCCATCGGTCTCGAGCTCGAACGGTTCACCGTTGCGGTTCAGCGCGCGCACCCGTACCCACTCAGAGCGGTGCACCTTGTCGTAGATGCCGGGCACCGACAGGCAGCCTTCCTCGTACACGGTGTCGCCGCGGCGCTCGAGGATTTCCGGGTTGACGAAGGCGGTCACCCCCGACTTCTCTTCGCTGATGTCGATTACCACCACGCGCTCGTGCACGTTGACCTGGGTGGCGGCCAGGCCGATACCGCTACATTCGTACATGGTCTCGGCCATGTCGTCGATCAGTTGGCGAATGCGCTCGTCCACTTCGCCGACCGGGCGGGCGACCGTGTGCAGGCGCTCGTCCGGGTAATGCAGAATAGTTAGCAGCGCCATCTAATTCCGTCACTCCACATTGTAGTTTTGCCGTCAGCATGCCGATAATAGACCTGTCTGACGCAAGTTCGTTTCTTCAAGGGCGCCGGGAATGGCGCGCCTGTCCATGAATATTGGGGCATTTTCCATGCGCAAAAGCATTATATCGCTAGTCTTGGCTCTCGGCCTGGCGGTACCGGCCTTTTCCGACACGCTGACGCTGCGCCCCGACGCCCCCGCGCGCTACGTGGTGGTCAAGGGCGACACGCTGTGGGACATCTCCGGCCGTTACCTGAAAAAACCGTGGAACTGGCCCCGGCTGTGGCAGATGAACCGCAGCGAGGTGAAGAACCCGCACCTGATCTACCCCGGGGATGCGCTGGTGCTGACGTGGGTCGACGGCCAGCCGCGGCTCACGCTGGAAAAGGGGAGGCGCGAGGTCAGGCTGTCGCCGCACGTGCGCATCGAGGACCAGGACCGCGGCCTGCCGAGTATTCCGGCCAAGGCCATCGAGCCGTTCCTGAGCCGGCCGCTGATCGTCGACATCGATAGCTTCGCGCAGGCGCCGCGCCTGATCGCCGGCAACGAAGAGCACGTGGCGATGAGCAGCGGCGACCGCGCCTACGCCATGGGGCTGGACGACGCCGGCCACTGGCAGTCCTATCGCCCCAACAAGCCGTTGCGCGACCCGGACAGCGGTGAAACGCTGGGCTACGAAGTGACCTACGGCGGCGACCTGACCGGGGAAAAGATGGGCGACGGGGTGCAGTCGCTCAGGGTACAGAAGGTGGCCGAGGAAATCCTGGTCGGCGACCGTCTGGTCAAGGCACCGCGCGACTACTTCGTCAACTACGTGCCGCACCCGCCCGAGAACGGGGTACAGGGCAAGATCATCTCGACCCACAACGGCGTGGCGGGCGCCGCCCAGTACTACAACGTGGCGATCAACCTGGGCCAGCGCGACGGCATGGAGGCCGGCCATGTGCTGGACATCCTGAAGAACGGCAGCCTGGTCAAGGTCACTACGCCGGACGACAGCCAACAGCATGTGATCCTGCCGACCGAGAAAGCCGGCGAGCTGTTCGTCTACCGCGTGTTCGACCGCGTGGCGTACGGCCTGGTGATGCAAAGCGCGGTGCCGATCGGCGTGGGCGACGTAGTGCGCACGCCGGGCGAGGAATGAGCAACGAGCGCGCCGACTGGGCGCTGTTGGCGCTGACGCCGGGCATCGGCCCAGTCGGGGTGCTGCGGCTGATCGAGGCCTTCGGCAGCGCCGCGGCCGCCGCTTCCGCCAACCTGGCGCAGCTGCAACGCTGCCTTGGCGACGAGCCTGCCCGTGCGCTGGCCGGTCGCGCCGCCGCGGCCGATGTGGAAGCGGCGCTGGCCTGGGCCGAGGCCCCCGGCTGCTTCCTGCTGACGCTGGCCGATCACGACTACCCCACGCCCCTGGCCGAAGCCGGCCACGCCCCGCCGCTGTTGTTCGGCCGCGGCCGGCGCGAACTGTTGACGCGCCCGATGCTGGCCATGGTCGGCAGCCGTCACGCCACGCCGCAGGGTAAGCAGACCGCCGAGGAGTTCGCCCGTGACCTGGCCGGGGCCGGCTACACCATCGTCAGCGGGCTCGCCAGCGGCATCGACGGCGCCGCCCACCGCGGCGCACTGGGCGCGGAGGCATCGACCATCGCCGTGATCGGCACCGGCATCGACCGGGTCTACCCGGCCAGCCACCGTCAGCTCGCCCACCAACTGGCCGAAGGCGGCCTGATCCTGTCGGAATTCCCGCTCGGCATGGCGCCGCTGGCGCACCACTTCCCGCGCCGCAACCGCATCATCGCCGGCTCGAGCCGCGGCTGCCTGGTGGTCGAGGCCAACGTCAACTCCGGCTCGCTGATTACCGCCCGGCTCGCCGGCGAGGCCGGGCGCGAGGTGCTGGCGGTGCCCGGCTCGATCCACAATCCGCAAGCGCGCGGCTGCCACCGCCTGCTCAAGGACGGCGCCAAGCTGGTGGAAACGGTGGACGACGTGCTGGACGAAGTCGGCCGCCCTGGCCCGTGTGCCCCGGTCACTGCTACGGCCCCCATCGAGGCGGATGAAGCCCTCGTGGCGACGACGCCGGACGAGCCGCCGCTGCTCGCCCAACTGGGCTACGACGCGGTCGACGTGGACAGCCTGGCTGCACGGCTCGAGTTGACGGCGGGGGAGGTTTACGCGATGCTGCTCGAGCTGGAACTGGAAGGCCGGGTGGCAAGCCTGCCGGGCGGCCGTTTCCAGCGTCTGTCCTGAAGCGGGACAGGCCCTGCCGGCATCCTTAAAAGTCTCTGCAACATGTTTGACGTTCTTGCTTATCTGTTTGAAGAATACCAGGACCCCGAAGCCTGCAACGACCGTGAAGGGGTGATGCGCACCCTCGCCGCCGCCGGTTTCGAGGACGAGGACATCAACGACGCCCTCGACTGGCTGGACATCCTCTGCAACATCAACGAGGGTGCGTTCGCCGGCGTGGACGATTCCTACGGCCTGCGCGTCTACAGCGACGGCGAGCAGAAATGCCTGCCGGTCGAGGTGCGCGGCCTGCTGCAGTTCCTGGAACACCACGGCGCCTTGAGCCCGGCGCAGCGCGAAATGGTGATCGACCGCCTGCTGGCGATGCCCGACGACGAAGTCAACGTGCCATCGGCCAAACTGGTGACGCTGCTGGTGCTGTGGGTACAAAAGGCCGAACTGCCGATCCTGCTCGGCGAAGAGCTGCTCGACGTGGTGAACGGCGAGCCGACCATGCAATAACTTGTCAGGGCGACCGCACGGGCTTACCATCGCGCCCTTTCCGGTGCCGTAACCACCGTCCGACAAGAGCGCCTCCTTGCGCTCTTGTTTTATTTGATAGATACACAAGATGTCAGCCCGGGACTGCCGGGTTAACGATTGAAACCACCATGCCCTCGAGCCTACTGATCGTTGAGTCGCCGTCCAAGGCCAAAACGCTGAAAAAATACCTGGGACAGGACTTTGAAGTCCTGGCCTCCTACGGCCACGTTCGTGACCTGGTGCCGAAAAGCGGCGCGGTCGACCCGGACAAGAACTTCGCCATGAAGTACCAGCTGATCCCGCGCAACGCCAAGCACGTCGACGCCATCACCCAGGCGGTGGCGGCGGTCGATCACGTCTACCTGGCGACTGACCCGGACCGCGAAGGCGAGGCCATTTCCTGGCACTTGGTGCAGATCCTCAACAACAAGAAGCTGCTGAAGGGCAAGACCGCGCAGCGCGTGGTGTTCCACGAGATCACCAAGAACGCGGTGCTCGACGCCATCGCCAACCCGCGCGACATCTCGCAGGAACTGGTCGACGCGCAGCAGGCACGCCGCGCACTCGACTACCTGGTCGGCTTCAACCTGTCGCCGATGCTGTGGAAGAAGATCCGCCGCGGCCTGTCCGCCGGCCGCGTGCAAAGCCCGGCGCTACGCCTGATCTGCGAACGCGAGAACGAAATCCGCGCCTTCACCGAGCAGGAATACTGGTCGATCCACCTCGACAGCCACAAGGGCCGGCAGAAGTTCGGCGCCAAGCTGTTCGAACTCGGCGGCAACAAGCTCGATCAGTTCGATATTCCGAGCGAGGCGGTGCAGGCCGAGACGCTGACCCGGCTCGCCGGCCACCCCGCCACGGTCAGCAACGTCGACAAGAAGAAGAAAAGCCGCAACCCGGCCGCGCCGTTCACCACCTCGACGCTGCAGCAGGAGGCGGTGCGCAAGCTCGGCATGACCACCGACCGCACCATGCGCACCGCGCAGCAACTGTACGAGGGCGTCGATATCGGCCAGGGCACGGTCGGTCTGATCACCTACATGCGTACCGACTCGGTGGTGCTGTCCAACGATGCGCTGACCGAAATCCGCGGCTACATCGAGCAGCAGTTCGAGCCGGCCTTCCTGCCCAAGGCGCCGGTGACCTTCAAGAACAAGTCGAAGAACGCCCAGGAAGCGCACGAGGCGATCCGTCCGACCTCGATCGAACGCACCCCGGCGGCAATGAAGCCGTTCTTGAGCACCGACCAGTTCAAGCTCTACGAAATGATCTGGAAGCGTACGCTGGCCTGCCAGATGGCGCCGGCCAAGTTCGATACCACCAGCGTCGACATCACCGTCGGCGACGGCGTGTTCCGCGCCTCCGGCCAGGTGCAGACCTTCGCCGGCTTCCTCGCCGTGTACGAGGAGGACGTCGACGACGCCGAGGACGAAGACAACGCCAAGCTGCCGGCGCTGGAAGTGGGCGACGTGCTGCCGGTGGACAAGCTCTACGGCGAGCAGCACTTCACCCAGCCGCCGCCGCGCTTCTCCGAAGCCAGTCTGGTCAAGGCGCTGGAAGAATTCGGCATCGGCCGCCCGTCCACCTACGCCAGCATCATTTCGACGCTGAAGGACCGCGAGTACGTGGTGCTGGACAAGAAACGCTTCCTGCCGACCGACACCGGCGAGATCGTCAACAAGTTCCTCACCGAGCACTTCGGCCAGTACGTCGACTACAACTTCACCGCCAAGCTGGAGGACCAGCTCGACGAGATCGCCAACGGCCGGCGCGAGTGGGTGCCGGTGATGGAGACGTTCTGGAAGGGGCTGGCCAAGCAGTTGAGCGAGAAGGAAGGCCTGTCGCGCGCCGAGGTCACCACCGAAAGCCTGGACGAGGCCTGCCCGAAGTGCAGCAAGCCGCTGCAGATCAAGTTCGGCAAGCGCGGGCGCTTCATCGCCTGCACCGGCTACCCCGAGTGCGACTACACCCGCGACATCGGCGAGACCGCCGAGAGCGCGGCGGCGGCGGCCGAAGAGCCGACGGTGGTCGAGGGCCGCACTTGCCCGGAGTGCGGCGGTGCGCTGCACATCAAGAAGGGCCGCTACGGCAAGTTCATCGGCTGCGCCAACTACCCCAAGTGCAAGCACATCGAACCGCTGGAAAAGCCGCGCGACACCGGCGTGGTGTGCCCGGAGTGCAAGGTGGGCAGCCTGATCGAACGCAAGAGCCGCTACGGCAAGCTGTTCTACAGCTGCAACACCTATCCCAAGTGCAAGTACGCCACCTGGAACCCGCCGGTCGCCGAGCCGTGTCCGAAGTGCCAGTGGCCGATCCTGACCATCAAGACCACCAAGCGCCGCGGCACCGAGAAGGTCTGCCCGCAGAAGGAGTGCGGTTACGCCGAGCAGATCGCCCCGCCGGAAGCCAAGGAAGCCTGACCGTGGTTTGCCGACCCGCTGGACGCCACCGCACGGTGGCGTTTTTCATTGGCGGGCGGCACGGCGATATCGCCCGGTCGTCATGGCCAAGTTCTGGCTTTTATTCAGCATTTCTGTCCGCAGTGCTTATACTTCATGACAAGGGCGAGGTTTGCCCGATGTCACCGCCAGATTCGATCTGGCGAGTACGGTACCTGCGACGGACCGGAATGCCCTCCGGGGCAAAACGCCGCCTGCCTTCAGGCGGCGTTTCCATTGGGCCGGCCGCAGCACAAGGGGCGGATCATGAAAGCCGACAGCAGCTTCTACTTCACCGGCGGCACCGTGCTGACCTTGCTGGCCCTGCTCTCCGCTACCTGGCCCCTGTTGGCCATCGCCTTGTTCGTGACGCTTTACGGGCTGGCGGTGGCGGATCGCGAGCAGCTGGCGGCGCTGGATAGCCGGGCGCTGGCGATGTTCCTGGTGCAGCACCAGCACCCGCTGCTGCCGCTGGATGCCTTCCGCGGGCGCGAGCTGCTGTTCTACTACGCCGGCCAGCCGGTGTACCGCTACCTGATCGCCCGCGACGCGCGCTGGCAGCTGGTCGGCAAGCAGGACGAGGTCAAGGAAGGGCCGGGCATGATCCGGGTGTGGCCGGGGTATCTCTATCGCCGCCTCGACGACTGAATCCGCATGAAAACGGCAGCGCGCCAAAGGCACGCTGCCGTTTTCTATTCCCTTCAGCCAAGCTGTTCAGCCGAACAGCACCAGTCCCCACACCACCGCCAGATTCAGCAGGCCGAGCAGCTGCGCCGCGCTGCCCATGTCCTTGGCGCGCTTGGCCAGCGGGTGGCGTTCCAGCGAGGTGTGGTCGACCGCCGCCTCGACGGCGGAATTGAGCAGTTCGATGATCAGCGTGGCCAGCGAGCTGGCCACCAGCAGCGCGCGTTCCAGCGTACTGGCGTGGATGACGAAGGCCAGCGGAATGAGGATGACGGCCAGCAGCAGCAGCATGCGGAACGCATCCTCGTGACGAAAGGCGGCCTTGAGGCCGTCCAGCGAATACCCGAAGGCGTTGATCAGCCGGGTGATCCCGGTCTTGCCCTTGAACGGGCTTTCCTGCAGCTTCATGCGGCTCCCAGAAGATGAATGCGGGGCGGTTCAGCCAGCCAGCGCAAGCGTGCCTGCATCGAGCGCGACAGCCAGACTTCGCCATGGCCGTCGACCAAGAGCACCTCGCGGATGCCGAACCGGCTGGCATAGTAAGAAGCGCGCGCGGTGCCGGCAAGATAAATCGGCTTGGTCGCCACGTCGGAACGCAGCCCGGCGTCGGCCGCCGGCGCCACCAGCACGGTGGCAGCCTGGGCACGGCAGTCGCTGCTGCCGTCGCGCGGGTCGATCAGGTGGCAATGGCGCCGCCCGTTCAGCGCGAAATAGCGCTGGTAGTCGCCGGACGTTCCCACCGCCTCGCCGTCGGCCAGTTCGACCACCGCCATCGCCTCGCTGCGCCGTGGGTGCTGGATGCCGACCTTCCACGCCGCGCCGTCCGGCTTGTTACCCAGCGCGATGACGTTGCCGCCGATGTTGACCAGCGCCGAGCGGATGCCGGCGGCCTTGAGCTCGTTGCGCACCCGGTCGAGCGCCCAGCCCTTGGCGATGCCGCCCAGGTCGAGCTGCACCGCGCGGTTGCGGCTGGCGATGCGGCCGTCGGCGAGGCTCAGGTCGGCCAGCCGGGGACGGGCCTCGACCAGCTGCCTGAGCGCGGCGGGGTCGGGGGCGACCGGGGCGAAACTGTCGGCGTGGAAGCCCCACAGTGCCACCAGCCCGCCCAGTGCCGGCGAGAACAGGCCGTCGGACAAGGCCTCGTCACGCTGCGCGGTGCGCAGCAGCTCCGCCAGATCGGGAGGGAGCGCTGCCGACTCGCCACGCGCCAGCGCACGGTTGATGGTGACCAGTTCGCCCTCGCCCTTCCAGGCGTGCAGACGCTCGTGCAGGCGGTCGAGATCGGCCAGCGCCCGCGCGACAGCGGCCTGCGCACGGGCCTCGGGCTCGCCCAGCACGGTGATCTCGACGCGCGTGCCGAACACGTAACTCTCCTGCCGGAACGGTTCGGGCTCGCGGCTGCACGCCACGAGCCCGAACAGCAGACACAGGACCAGGCCGGTTGACCGAAGCAAGGAGATCAGTGCGCGCAACGCCGCTCCAGCGCGTCGAGGTACAGCCCGGCGACGTTGATGCCGGTCTGATCCATGATCTCGCGGAAGCAGGTGGGGCTGGTGACGTTGACTTCGGTGAGGTAGTCGCCGATGACGTCGAGGCCGGCGAACAGGATGCTGCGCCGTTTCAGCTCCGGCCCCACCGCCGCGACGATCTCGCGGTCGCGCGCGGTCAGCGGCCGCGCCTCGCCACGGCCGCCGGCGGCCAGGTTGCCGCGCGTCTCGCCCGCCATCGGGATGCGCGCCAGGCAGAAATCCACCGGCTCGCCGTCGATCACCAGGATGCGCTTGTCGCCGTCGCGGATTTCCGGGATGAAGCGCTGCGCCATCACCGTGCGGCTTTCGCGCTGGGTGATGGTTTCCAGGATCACCGACAGGTTGGGATCGTCCGGGGTGACGCGGAAGATGCTGTCGCCGCCCATGCTGTCGAGCGGCTTCAGGATGACGTCCTGATGCTGGCGCACGAAGGCGCGCAAGCGGGCCGACTCGCCGGAGATCAGCGTCGGGGCGATGCTGTCGGGGAAATTCAGGATGGCCAGCTTTTCGTTGTAGTCCCGCAGCGACTGGCCGCTGCTGAACACCTTGATGCCCTGCGCCTCGGCCAAGGTGAACAGCTGCGAGGCGTACAGGTACTCCATGTCAAACGGCGGGTCCTTGCGCATGATCACCGCGCTGAACGCCGTCAGCGGCTGGCGCTGCACGTCGGTCAGCCGGTACCAGTCGTTCTTGTCGTCGGTCAGCGTCAGGCCGCGCGCGTCCACCAGCACCCGGCCGCCCTCCACCGACAGCTGACGCGCCTCGGCCACCGCCAGCGCGTGGCCGCGCCGCGTCGCCTCCTCCATCATGGCGAAGGTGGTGTCCTTGTAGATCTTGAAGTGGTCCAGCGGGTCGGCGATGAACAGGATTTTCATGGGCGAGGTCCAGTACGCTCAGGCGTTGTCGGGGTCGGTGGCTTCCAGCTCCAGCGAGGCCGCCAGCAGCGCCAGGCGGGAGATCACCCCATAGGAATAGAAACGGTTGGGCGGACAGTCGGGATTGCCGTTCTTGTCCGGCAGGCAGGCCGACTCGAACGACAGCGGCACGAAGTGCATGCCCGGCGCGTTGAGATTCTCGTCGATGCCGCGCCCGGTGTGCACGCGGTAGAAGCCGCCGATGACGAAGCGGTCCATCATGTACACCACCGGCTCGGCCACCGCCGCGTTGACCGTTTCGAAGGTGTACACGCCTTCCTGCACGATCACCTCGGAGACTTCCAGGCCTTCCTTGACCACCGCCATCTTGTTGCGCGCCTTGCGGTTGAGGCCGATCACCTCCTCCGGCGACTTCACGCTCATCACGCCCATGCCGTAGGTGCCGGCATCGGCCTTGACGATCACGAACGGGTCCTGCGTGATGCCGTATTCGCGGTACTTGAGGCGGATCTTGTCGAGCAGGCCGGACACACTGTCGGCCAGCGCCTCCTCGCCCTGGCGGGTCTGGAAGTCGAGCCCGCGGGTAGCGTTGAAATAGGGGTTGATCAGCCATGGGTCGATCGAGATGAGCTGGGCGAACTCCTCGGCCACCTGATCGTAGGCCTTGAAGTGGTGGGTCTTGCGCCGCACCGCCCAGCCGGCGTGCAGCGGCGGCAGTAGCGTCTGCTCCAGGTTCTTCAACAGCTCCGGCACGCCGGCCGACAGATCGTTGTTGAGCAGTACCACGCAGGGGCTGAAGCCGTCGGCCAGCACCAACCGGTTGCCGCGCCGCTCGACCGGCTCCAGCCGCACCGTGGCGCCGTTGGCCGCGGTCAGTTCGGTGGGCTCGGTGATCTCCGGGTTGAGCGAACCGAGCCGCACCTTGAGGCCGGCCTGCTCGAAGATGTGCACCAGCGCCGCCACGTTCTGCAGATAGAAGGTGTTGCGGGTGTGGTTTTCCGGGATCAGCAGGATGTTCTTGGCTTCCGGACAGACCTTCTCCACCGCGCTGGTGGCTGCCTGCACCGCCAGCGGGGTGAACTCCGGATTGAGGTTGTTGAAGCCGCCAGGGAACAGGTTCATGTCCACCGGGGCCAGCTTGAAGCCGCTGTTGCGCAGGTCGACCGAGCCGTAGAACGGTACCTGGTGAGCGTGCCACTGGCTGCGGAACCAGTGTTCAATGTGCGGCTGGGCGCCGAGGATGCGGCTTTCCAGCTCGAGCAGCGGCCCCTTCAGGGCGGTGGACAGGTAAGGAACGGTCATGTCTTCCCCTTTGGGATGATCAGGGTCGAATTGTACAATGGTGCGGATAGCCGGTGGCTTATTCAACCCTGGACGGCGGAGGGCCGGGAAAAAGGACACGCGCTACCCCGCGCTCACTCCGGCCACTCTTCGTTATAGGCCTGGCGGTAAAGCTGTTTCAGCCGCGCCCAGTCGAAGAAGTGATTCTGCGCGCCCTGGCTGACCACCTTGATGGCGCCGAGCACGTTGGCCAGCCGGCCGGTGACCTGCCAGTCGAGACCGTGCCGGATGCCGTACAGCAGGCCGGCGCGGTAGGCATCGCCGCAGCCGGACGGGTCGACCGGTTTCTGCGGCATTTCGACGCGCGGAATCAGGTACACGGTGTCGCCGACGTAGATTTCTGAACCGTGCGACCCGCGCGTGACGATCAGCGCGCGCACCTGGCGGCGGATGTCGTCCAGCGTGAGCCCGGCACGCTCGCGCATCAGCTCGGCCTCGTAGTCGTTGAGCGTGACGTAGCTGGCTATCTCCACCAGCCGGCGCAGCTCCTCACGCGCGAACAGCGGCAACTCCTGGCCGGGATCGAACACGAACGGAACGCCGGCCTCGAACAGTTCGCGGCAATGCTGCAGGCAGCCGTGGTAGCCGGACGGCGCGACGATGGCCAGTTCCACCGGGCCGTCGACATCGCTCAGGTGGTTGGCCGTGGCGTGGTCCATCGAGCCGGGATGAAAGGCCATCAGCTGGTTGCCGTCGCGGTCGCTGATGATGAAACATTGCGCGGTATACTGCCCGGGAATGGTGCGGATATGGCGGTCGATCACGCCGAGACGGGCGAGGTGCGCGCGGTACGGGGCGAAGTCTTCGCCCACCGCGCCCATCACCAGCGGCGACTCGCCCAGCATCGCCAGGTTGTAGGCGATGTTGCCGGAGCAGCCTCCGAACTCGCGGCGCATCGCCGGCACACGGAAGGTGGTGGAAATCTTGTGCAACTGGTCCGGCAGGATATGCTGGTCGAAACGCTCTTCGAACGACAGCAGGGTAGCGTAGGCGGGCGATCCGCAAACGAGAATGGACATGCCGGTTCCACCATGAAATCAATCGTTCAGTCTAGCATGAAACGCCGCTCGCCCCGCACGCCGAACCCTTGCCGCGACGGGCGCTCCAACCCGCCCCGACGCTTTGACAGGATAAGCCGATGACCCCGACCCTACGCCGCCGCGCCGCGCTGCTGATGCTGTGCACCGGCCTGTTCACTGCGCTGCCGACCGCCGCCAACCCAGCGCTGGAACGCGCCCGCTTTTCCGACCTAGCCGGCAAGACCACCGCACTCTCCCAGTACAAGGGCAAGGTCACCGTGGTGAACTTCTGGGCCACCTGGTGCGCCCCGTGCCGCGACGAGATGCCGATGCTCAATACCGTGCGCGAACGGCTGGCGCTGCGCGGCGTCGAGGTGGTCGGCATCGCGCTGGACGACAAGGTCTCGGTCGGCAACTACCTGCGCACCACCAAGGTCAGTTACCCGATCCTGCTCGGCGACGGCGCCACGCTCGACCTGATGCGCGCCATCGGCAACCCCGCTGGCGGCCTGCCCTATACCGTGGTGCTGGACCGCTCCGGCAAGCAGGTCGCCACGCTGCTCGGCAAGCTGTCGGAGAAGACCCTGCTGCAGGCGGTCGAGCCGCACCTCTAATCGCATACCCGCTGCACCAGCCGCTGCCGTGCGATGCGGCCGATCTCGGCCAGGCACTGGGCAAACTCCTGCTCCGCCGTGTCGTGCAGCCGTTGCTCGAAGCGGGCCAGTATCTCTTCCCGGCTCAACCCGGCCACCGCCAGGATGAAGGGGTGGCCGAAGCGCGCCCGGTAGCACGCGTTCAGCTCGGCCAGCCGGCGCGTCGCGGCGCTGTCCTGGCGCAGTCCGGCGGCCTGCTGTTCGCCGCTCGACGCCGCCGTCAGCGGCCCGCTACTGGCCAGCTCGGGATGGGCGCGGATCAGCGCCAACTGCTCGTCGCGGCTGGCTGACAGCAGGGTGTCGTTCAGCGCCCGCCACAGTGCCTCACGCGTGACGAACGGGCGGGCGGACCAACTGCGTTGCGCCACCCACGGCGAGTGCTCGAACACGCCGTCGAGCGCCGCGACGAAGGCCTCCCGCTCCAGCGCCGACAAAGCGGCCAGCGTCAGACGCTGGCCGGTATGGCTGTCCATGCCGCCCTCCCTGTTGCCCGGAACCCCGGCGAATCATCACCACACGTTTATAACCATAGTAGAAGCCGGCACCGGCAGCGGGCGCCGCACAACAGCCAGCACCACCCGACAGAAAGGCCACGCCATGGGCCGTCTCACCACGCATGTGCTCGATACCGCGCTTGGCCGTCCGGCCGCCGGGCTGATCGTCAGCCTGTACCGCATTGACGGTTTGCAGCCGCGCCGCCTGCTGGTCACCCGCACCAACGCCGACGGCCGCTGCGACGCACCGCTGTTGGAAGGCGCGGCGCTGCTGCCGGGGGTGTACGAGCTGCACTTCGCCGCCGGCGACTATCTGCGCGCGCAGGGTTACGCCCTGGACGATCCGCCCTTCCTCGACGTGGTGCCAATCCGTTTCGGCATCAGCGACGCAGCGGCGCACTACCACGTGCCTTTGCTGCTGTCGCCCTACGGCTACAGCAGCTACCGCGGGAGCTGAGCGTGGCCGGCTACCTGCTCGACTGGCTCGCCCTGCTGCTGCGCTGGCTGCACTTCGTCGCGGGG
Organism: Pseudogulbenkiania sp.; assembly: GCA_016192025.1. Lineage (GTDB taxonomy): Bacteria > Pseudomonadota > Gammaproteobacteria > Burkholderiales > Chromobacteriaceae > Pseudogulbenkiania. Next base: position 26,946 of record JACPUY010000212.1, read on the forward strand.
GTGGCGTGGATCGGCGCCTCGTTCTATTTCGTCTGGCTCGACCAGCACCTGACCCCGCCGACCGACCCCGAACTGCAGCGGCGCGGCGTCGGCGGCGAATTGTGGGCGGTGCACGGCGGCGGCTTCTACAACCCGCAGAAATACCGGGTCGCCCCGCCCGCGCTGCCGGCCAAGCTGTACTGGTTCAAGTGGGAGGCCTACACCACCTGGCTGTCGGGCTTCGCCCTCTTGGCACTGCTGTACTTCGTGCGCGCCGACTTGATGCTGATCGACCCGGCGGTGGCGCGGCTCTCCCCGGCGCAGGCGGTCAGCGGCGCACTGCTGACGCTGGCCGGCGCCTGGCTGCTCTACGACGGCCTGTGCCGCAGCCCGCTCGGGCGCCACGATGGTGGGCTCGGGCTGATCGTCTACCTGCTGCTGGTGGCGCTGGCCTGGGGGCTGGCACAGTACTACGCCGCACGCGCCGTCTACCTGCTCGCCGGCGCCGTGATCGGCACGCTGATGGCCGGCAACGTGTTCTTCGTCATCATCCCCGTCCAAAAACAATTGGTTACGGCGCTGGCGCGCGGCGAGGCGCCGGACCCGGCACCGGGGCGGCGCGGCAAGCAGCGCTCGCTGCACAACAACTACTTCACGCTGCCGGTGCTGTTCATCATGATCAGCCCGCACTCCGCTTTTACCTACGGCCACCGCTACGGCTGGGCGCTGCTGGCCGGCATCGGCGCCGCCGGGGTGCTGATCCGCCACTTCTTCAACCTGCG
>JACPUY010000213.1 GCA_016192025.1 Pseudogulbenkiania sp.
CCGGCGTGCCACGCGCGAGGATGTTCGCGTCCACGTCGTCCGCCACTGGTACCTTGCGCATATGGACTTTCAGAATCTGCTCGCGTCCGCGGATGTCGGGCAGCGGCACGTACACCTGGCGGTCGAAACGGCCCGGGCGCTGCAATGCCGGGTCCAGCACGTCCGGACGGTTGGTGGCGGCGATCACGATCACCGTGGTGTTGGTCTCGAAGCCATCCATCTCGACCAGCAACTGGTTCAGCGTCTGCTCGCGCTCGTCGTTGCCGCCGCCGAGGCCGGCACCGCGCTGACGACCGACCGCGTCGATCTCGTCGATGAAGATGATGCACGGCGAGTTCTTCTTGGCCTGCTCGAACATGTCGCGCACACGGGCGGCACCGACGCCGACGAACATCTCGACGAAGTCGGAACCCGAGATGCTGAAGAACGGCACCTTGGCCTCGCCAGCGATGGCCTTGGCCAGCAGGGTCTTGCCGGTACCCGGGCTGCCGCACAGCAGAATGCCGCGCGGGATACGTCCGCCGAGACTCTGATAGCGCGACGGGTCGCGCAGGTAATCGACGATTTCCTTGACCTCTTCCTTGGCCTCGTCGCAACCGGCGACGTCCTGGAAGGTGACCGTGTTGGTGTCCTGGTCGAGCATGCGCGCCTTGCTCTTGCCGAACGAGAACGCGCCGCCCTTGCCGCCGCCCTGCATCTGGCGCATGAAGAAGATCCATACGCCGATCAACAGCAGCATCGGGAACCAGCTGATGAACAGACTCATCAGCATGCTGGGCTCCTCTTCCGGCTTGGCCGAGAAGCGCACGTTGTTCTTGATCAGGTCATCGACCAGCTGCGGATCGTAGGGGGCGTAGGTCATGAAGGACGAGCCGTCGGCCCGTTTGCCCTTCAGCCACTGCCCGCGCAGCGGATGCCCCTCGATGCTCAACGACTGCACCTTGCCCGACTCGACATCGCTGATGAACTGCGAATATTCGATCTGGTTCTGGGTATCCTGACGCTTGTTGAACTGATTGAACACCGTCATCAGTACCAGACCGATGATCACCCAAATGGCGATGTTTTTGCCGATATTGTTCACTAGAGCGGACTCCTCTGTGCCCTGACTTTGCTGGTTTCCCGTATTGACTACGGATTGTAACCCCCGCGGGGGTGGATGTCAGCGACGACCTTTGCCCAACAGGTAAATTTCCGTGGAGCGATCGCGTGAGGCTTTGGGCTTGCGGCTGACCACCTCGTCGAACAGTTCCCGCATGGACTTGAGGTACGGCTGGAAATCGCTACCCTGAAACACTTTGACGAGAAAACTCCCGCCCGGTTTCAGATGGTCACGGACAAATTCCAGCGCGAGCTCGCACAGGTGAAAACTGCGCGCCTGATCGATGGCGCTCATACCCGAAATATTGGGGGCCATGTCGGATATTACAAGATCAAGTTCGCGCCCGCCGAGCAAGGCCACAAAACGGTCAAGCACTTCCTGCTCGCGAAAGTCGCCCTGGATGAACTCCACATCGGCGATCGGATTCATCGGCAGGATGTCCAGAGCGTACACCTTGCCCCTGTCCCCCACCAGCCGCGCCGCCACCTGCGACCAGCTGCCCGGCGCCGAACCGAGGTCGGCCAGCACCGTACCGGGGCGGATCAGCTTGTCCTTGTCGTTGATTTCCAGGAGCTTGTACGCGGCGCGGGCGCGATAGCCGTCCTTTTGCGCCATCTGCACGTAATGGTCGTGCACATGCTCACGGAGCCAGTCGTTGCTGGATTTGCTTCTAGCCATTGATGTCCTGCTCGTTCGTCTTGAAAACGGCGCCTCTCCCCGCCTAGGCCGGTAAAGCCGCCACGCGCTTCGGCGCTAGCCCTCAAAGGTACTCCAGCCAGCGCTGCCGGCAAAGTCCGCGCCGGGCAAGGGTCCGGCGGTGTGATGGCCGGTGGTGTTTCGCATGTGCCTGTTTTAAGCGGCTATTTTTCATGAAGAATCAGACCGGCCCTTTGGGCAAAGGGCGAAAGTTTAGTAGAATCTCGTTTTGTTCAGGAAGCTCATGCCCATGAAAATTGAACTCGCTCCGTTCGAGCGCCAGTATCTGAAAGGACTCGCCCACGACATCAAGCCGGTGGTGATGATCGGCAACCACGGCCTGACCGAGGCGGTGGTGCGGGAAATCGCCATCAACCTCGATGCGCACGAGCTGATCAAGATCCGGGTGCAAGGCGACGACCGCGATGCCCGCGTGGCGCTGTTCGAGCAGATCTGTGACGAACTGGGCGCCGCCCAGGTCCAGCACATCGGCAAGCTCCTGGTGCTGTGGCGCCCGTCCGACAAGCAGCGCGTGGTGCTGCCAAAGAGCAAGAAGGCGCTCAAGGCGCAGCCCTGATCCCGTGTTGGGGAGCATGAAAAAAGCGGTGGCCGACCCACCGCTTTTTTTCCGTCCTGCACACCCGCGAACTCCGGCGAGGCATCCAGCATGACTCCCGGGCTCAGCCGTCGCGGCGCAGAATATAGGCCAGCGCCATCAGGCTTTGCAACAGGTAGATCAGGCTGGAGATGGCGTGCCAGGTGGCGAAGCCGCCACCGAACAGCCCTTCCGCCGCCTGGTTCATGTGCAGCTTGAGGTTGGCGATGATCGGCGACACGGCAAAATGGTTGATCAAGGTGCATAGCAGCATACCGATGAGCAGCCAGAACGTGGCCGCTTTCATGCCGCGCAGCCCCTCGCGCCAAATGTAGTCCACCAGCAGGAACACCCCGCACACCAGTCCGACCCAGGCGATGGCGGAAAACAGCTTGCCGGCGACCATGCCGGCGGTGGTCCGGTCCAGCACCGAAAACAGGACCGGCGCCACGACGATGCCGACGACCCACATCCCGCCAATCCAGAAGGTGCGGGCAATCGCCCTCAACCCATCCATGAGCAGTCCCCCTTTAGCAAGCCGGCCAGGCGCGGCACATGCGGCGCATCACCGCGTGCCGTCAGATGTATTTGACGTCCAGGATTTCGTATTCGCGGATACCACCCGGCGCCATCACTTCGGCCACGTCGCCGGCTTCCTTGCCAATCAGCGCGCGGGCGATCGGCGAGTTGACCGATACCTTGGCGAACTTGATGTCGGCTTCGTCGTCGCCAACGATCTGGTAGGTCACTTCTTCTTCGGTTTCCAGGTCCATCAGGGCGACCGTGGTACCAAACACGATGCGCCCCTCGGCGTCCAGCTCGGTCGGGTTGATGATCTGGGCATTGGACAGCTTGCCCTCCAGTTCCGCGATGCGGCCTTCGACAAACGCCTGACGCTCCTTGGCAGCGTCGTATTCGGCGTTTTCCGACAGGTCACCATGGGAGCGGGCCTCGGCAATGGCCTCGATCACCGCCGGACGTTCCACGCTTTTCAGGCGCTGCAGTTCCTCTTTCAGCAGTTCTGCGCCACGCAGGGTCAACGGGACTTTGTTCATTCGACTTCTCTCCGCAGGCGGGGTCCCCGCCATCATGAAAAAGCACAAGCCGCCGTACGGGACGGCGGCTTGGCTGCTAGTAGCTTGATGCCTGAATTGTAACGGCAAATGGCCCGGGGTTCAAAGGTTGGGCGACGCCCGGGCCGTTAGCCGGATCAGCCGTTCCTGACCATGGCGTGCAGGTCCTGCACGCTGTACACGTCGAACTCCTCGGCATGCGCCATGCCGACGCACACTGCCTTGGCTCCGGCCAGCGTGGTGTACTGCGGCACGCGCATCTGCAGCGCGGAGCGACGGATCGAGTGGCTGTCCTGGATGGCCTTGCGCTTCTCGTCGACGGTGTTGAACACCAGGCTGATCTCGCCGTTCTTGATCATATCGACGATGTGCGGGCGGCCTTCGTTGACCTTGTTGATCACCTGCACCGGAATGCCGGCCTCCTGGATGCCGCGCGCGGTACCGCGGGTCGCCACCACCTCGAAGCCGAGGCGCACCATCTCGCGCGCCACTTCCACCGCACCGGCCTTGTCGCTGTCGCGCACCGACAGGAACACCTTGCCCGACTTCGGCAGACGGTCGCCGGCGGCCAGCTGGCCCTTGACGAAGGCCTCGGCAAAGCTGCGGCCGACACCCATCACTTCGCCGGTGGACTTCATTTCCGGGCCGAGGATGGTGTCCACGCCAGGGAACTTGATGAACGGGAACACTGCTTCCTTGACCGCGTAGTACGGCGGCACCACTTCGGCGGTGAAACCCTGCTCGGCCAGGCTGATGCCGGCCATGGCGCGGGCGGCGATCTTGGCCAGCGGGGCACCGGTCACCTTGGACACAAACGGCACGGTACGCGAGGCGCGCGGGTTCACTTCCAGCACGTAGATGGTGTCGCCCTGGATGGCGAACTGCACGTTCATCAGGCCGACCACGTTCAGCGCCTTGGCCATGGCCACGGTCTGGCGGCGGATTTCGTCCTGCACCGCCGGGAACAGGCTGTACGGCGGCAGCGAGCAGGCCGAGTCGCCGGAGTGCACACCAGCCTGTTCGACGTGCTGCATGATGCCGCCGATCACCACCTGTTCGCCGTCGGATACCGCGTCGACGTCGACTTCGATGGCGTCGTTGAGGAAGCGGTCGAGCAGCACCGGACTGTCGTTGGAGACCTTGACCGCCTCGCGCATGTAGCGCTCGAGGTCAGCCGGCTCATGCACGATCTCCATGGCGCGGCCGCCCAGCACGTAGGACGGGCGCACCACCAGCGGGTAGCCGATTTCTTCGGCCAGACGCATGGCGTCGACCGGGTTGCGGGCGGTGCGGTTCGGCGGCTGCTTCAGGCCGAGTTCCTGCAGCATCTTCTGGAAACGCTCGCGATCTTCGGCGCAGTCGATCATGTCCGGCGTGGTGCCGATGATCGGCACGCCGTTGGCCTCCAGCGCGCGCGCCAGTTTCAGCGGGGTCTGGCCGCCGTACTGCACGATCGCGCCAAACGGCGTCTCGACGTGACAGATCTCCAGCACGTCTTCCAGCGTCAGCGGCTCGAAGTACAGGCGGTCGGCGGTGTCGTAGTCGGGCGACACGGTTTCCGGGTTGCAGTTGACCATGATGGTCTCGAAACCGGACTCGCGCAGCGCCAGCGCCGCGTGCACGCAGCAGTAGTCGAACTCGATGCCCTGGCCGATGCGGTTCGGCCCGCCGCCGAGCACCATGATCTTCTTGCGGTCGGTCGGCTGCGATTCGCACTCTTCCTCGTAAGTCGAGTACATGTAGGCGGTATTGGTGGCGAACTCGGCGGCGCAGGTGTCGACGCGCTTGTACACCGGGCGCAGGTTCAGCGCCCAGCGGCGCGCACGCACGGCGGTCTGGTCGACGCCGAGCAGCGCCGCCAGACGGCGGTCGGAGAAGCCCTTGCGCTTGAGGCGGCGCAGTTCGGCGTAGTCGAGTTCGTCGAGCTTGCGGCCGGCCAGCGCGCCTTCCTCGCCGACGATGTCCTCGATCTGGGCCAGGAACCACGGGTCGATCTTGCTGATGGCGAAGATGTCGTCACGGGTGAGCCCGACGCGGAAGGCGTCGGCAACGTAGAGGATGCGCTCCGGACCCGGTGTGCCGATCTCGTGGCGGATTTCTTCCAGGTCGGTGGTCACCGGATCGAAACCGGCCAAGCCGGTCTCCAGACCGCGCAGCGCCTTCTGCATCGACTCCTGCAGCGTGCGGCCCATCGCCATCACCTCGCCGACCGACTTCATCTGCGTGGTCAGGCGGTCGTCGGCTTGCGGGAATTTCTCGAAGGCGAAACGCGGGATCTTGGTCACCACGTAGTCGATCGACGGCTCGAACGAGGCCGGTGTGTTGCCGCCGGTGATGTCATTCTTCAGTTCGTCAAGAGTGAAGCCGACCGCCAGCTTGGCGGCGATCTTGGCGATCGGGAAGCCGGTGGCTTTCGACGCCAGCGCGGACGAACGGCTCACGCGCGGGTTCATCTCGATGACGATCATCTCGCCGGTGTCGGGATTGGTGGCGAACTGCACGTTCGAACCGCCGGTATCGACGCCGATCTCGCGCAGCACCGCCAGCGAGGCGTTGCGCATGATCTGGTATTCCTTGTCGGTCAGCGTCTGCGCCGGAGCGACGGTGATCGAGTCGCCGGTGTGCACACCCATCGGGTCGAAGTTCTCGATCGAGCAGATGATGATGCAGTTGTCGTGCTTGTCGCGCACGACTTCCATCTCGTACTCTTTCCAGCCGAGTACCGATTGTTCGATCAGCAGTTCGTGGGTCGGCGAGGCTTCGAAGCCGCGCTCGCAGATCGCCAGGAATTCTTCCTTGTTATAGGCGATGCCGCCGCCCGAGCCGCCCATGGTGAACGACGGACGGATCAGCGTCGGGAAGCCGACCTTGGCCTGCGCCGCCAGCGACTCTTCCATGGTGTGGCAGACGAAGGACAACGGGCAGGACAGGCCGATCTTGGCCATGGCTTCCTTGAAGCGGCCACGGTCCTCCGCCTTGTCGATGGCGTCTTCGGTGGCGCCGATCAGCTCCACTTTGTATTTTTCCAGCACGCCGTTGCGCGCCAGATCCAGTGCGCAGTTCAGCGCGGTCTGGCCGCCCATGGTCGGCAGGATTGCGTCCGGGCGCTCCTTGGCGATGATCTTCTCCACCACCTGCCAGGTGATCGGCTCGATGTAGGTCACGTCGGCCATGTCCGGGTCGGTCATGATGGTGGCCGGGTTGGAGTTGACCAGGATGACCTTGTACCCCTCTTCGCGCAGCGCCTTACACGCCTGCGCGCCGGAGTAGTCGAATTCGCACGCCTGGCCGATCACGATGGGACCGGCGCCGATGATGAGAATGCTCTGTAAGTCAGTACGTTTTGGCATCGTTATGGCTCAATTTGGATCATTTATTCAGTTCAGGCTGGCCGCGGCCAGCTTGGCGCCGAAGCCCAGGAACAGCGCTCCGGTGCCGCCGGTGGCCGCACTCGCCAACCGGCGCCGCGCGCGGAAGGCTTCGGCCAAGCGGCTGCCGGCCAGGATCAGCGCCGTCAGGTAGCTGATGCTGCAGACTTGCAGCATGCCCCCCAGCGCGACGAAGGTCAGCGCCGGGTAGGGGTAGGCCGGGTCGACGAATTGCACGAAGAACGACAGGAAGAACAGGATGGCCTTGGGGTTCATCAGGCTCAAGGTCAGCGCCCGGCGGAACGGATCGCGGTTCCCCAGCGGCAGCGGCACACTCGTCGCCACCGGCGCCGGACGAAACCAGCGCTGCAGCGCGCTCCGCAGCATGTTGACCCCCATCCACGCCAGGTAGGCCGCACCGACGTACTTGACCACCCCGAACAGCGCCGGATAGGCCTTGAGCAGCGACGCCGCGCCGGCAGCCGTCGCCACCATCAGCAGCGTATCGCCGACCAACACCCCGCCGGCCGCCTTGAAGCCGGCACGCACCCCGCGCTGCGCCGCCACCGACAGCACGTACAGCGAATTCGGCCCCGGCAGCAGAATGATGAAGATAGTGCCTATCAGGTAGGTCAACGGATCGGTAATTCCCAGCATGTCCTGACTCCTGTCGCGGGCCGGTGCGATACTGCCGCACCGGCCGTCAAGCGGCCTCTCAGCCGCGTTCGTCCATCGCCTTGATGAACTTGTCGAACAGATACGCCACGTCGTTCGGCCCTGGGCTGGCTTCCGGGTGCCCCTGGAAGCTGAACGCCGGGCGGTCGGTCAGCGCGATGCCCTGCACCGTGCCGTCGAACAGCGAGCGGTGGGTGACGCGCACATTGGCCGGCAGGCTGTTCTCGTCCACCTGGAAGCCGTGGTTCTGGCTGGTGATCATGACGCGGCCGGTATCGAGATCCTGCACCGGGTGGTTGGCGCCGTGATGGCCGAATTTCATCTTCGACGTCTTGCCGCCGGTGGCCAGTCCGAGCAACTGATGCCCCAGGCAGATGCCGAACACCGGCAGTTTGGTGTCGAGGATTTCCTTGATCGCGCCGATGGCGTAGTCGCACGGTTCCGGATCGCCCGGGCCGTTGGACAGGAACACGCCGTCCGGCTTGAGCGCCAGCACGTCCTTGGCCGGGGTCTGGGCCGGCACTACGGTCAGCTTGCAACCGCGTTCGGCCAGCATGCGCAGGATGTTGTGCTTGACGCCGAAGTCGTACGCCACCACGTGGTGCTTCGGCTCGGTCTGTACGGCGTAGCCTTCACCCAGACGCCACTCGCGGGTATCCCACGGGTAGATCGAGTCGCAGCTGACCACCTTGGCCAGATCCTGGCCGGCCATCGAGCCGAAGCCACGGGCCAGTTCCAGCGCGCGCGCCTCGTCGATCTCGCCGGCCATGATGCAGCCCGGCTGGGCGCCTTTTTCGCGTAGGATGCGGGTCAACTTGCGGGTGTCGATGTCGGCGATCGCCACCACGTTGTTGGCCTTGAGGTAGTCCGACAGCGACGCCTCGGCGCGGAAGTTGCTGTGCAACAGCGGCAGATCGCGCACAATCAGCCCCGCCGCGTAAACGGCGCGCGACTCGGTATCTTCAGCGTTGGCGCCGACGTTGCCGATATGCGGATAAGTCAGGGTGACAATCTGCTTGGTGTAAGAAGGGTCCGTCAAGATTTCCTGGTAGCCGGTGATGGCGGTATTGAATACCACTTCGCCGACCGTATGGCCGGTGGCACCGATGGCACTGCCCTTGAAGAGGGTTCCGTCAGCCAAGACAAGAATCGCGGGTACGGATGACACTGACTGGCTCCTGTTCCGTTTGCTCTGTTTTCGAAGCTTTTATGTGAAGAACGGGACACCGCGTCACAACGCTTGTCCCGTTTTGTTAAACCTTAACAGTATAATTTTTTTAGCTATTTCTGGCAAGGCAACATCGCCTATCTACTACGCGGCTCCGAGCAAGCGCTTGCGGGCCTTGTCACGGCCGGCAAGTCCCGCAAGATTCAGAACTGGCCGTCGGCCAGTTCCAGCACGCTGTCGGCACCGTGCACGATGGCCGCCGCCAGGCCGCCCACCTGCGGCAGCAGATGCTCGCCGAAGAAGCGCGCGGTCACCTGCTTGGCCTCGAGGAAGTCGGTATCGGCGCCGTCTTCGGTCAACCGTTCGCGGGCGATCAGCGCGGCGCGCCCCAGTTGCCAGCCGCCGAGCAGGATGCCCATCAGCTTGAGGAACGGCACCGAACCGGCGGCGGCGCGTTGCGGCGCGGCGGTAAAGGTTTCCAGGATGAACGCCACACAGCGTTCGGCTTCGGTCGCCGCGGCGTCCAGATTGGCCGCAAAACGCTCGAAGCCGGCCGCCG
>JACPUY010000214.1 GCA_016192025.1 Pseudogulbenkiania sp.
CGAGGACGACCACATCGCACCGTGGGAACAGACGTTCAAGATCATCAACTACGTGGTAGGCGAAAAACGCTTCGTCCTGTCAAGCTCCGGGCACATCCTCGGCATCGTCAATCCACCCGTCAACCCACCCAAGCGCCGCTACTGGGCGGAAACGGCACATCGCTCGGACCGGCCCGAGCATTGGAAGCAGCGCACCGAAGAGCGGACGGGTAGCTGGTGGGAAGACTGGATGGCGTGGCTCAAGCCGCGGACGGGCGCCCTCGTCGATGCCCGCCCGGTCTGGACGTCGGAATTTCCGGAGCTGGCGCCGGCCCCCGGTACCTACGTCCTCGAGCGTTGAGCCAACCACACCCCTCGCCGCATCGGCGTGCGCCGTAAGTCGAAATTCGATGCTCACCATAAAAAAACGCCACCCCGTGGGGTGGCGTCGTCGCGATCAGGTCAGACCGGATCAGATCATGCCCTTGCTTTTCAGCAGTTCGAACATGGTCTTGCCGATTTCGGCCGGGCTGCGGGTGTACGCGATGCCGGCCTGCTCGAAGGCCTTGAACTTCTCTTCGGCAGTACCCTTGCCGCCGGAGATGATGGCACCGGCGTGGCCCATGCGCTTGCCTTTCGGCGCGGTAACGCCGGCGATGTAGCCAACGACCGGCTTGGTCACGTAAGCCTTGGCGAACTCGGCCGCCTCTTCTTCGGCGCTGCCGCCGATTTCACCGATCATCACGATGGCGTCGGTGTCCGGATCGTCCTGGAACAGCTTCAGCGCGTCAATGTGGCTGGTGCCCGGGATCGGGTCGCCGCCGATGCCGATGCAGGTGGACTGGCCCAGACCCAGCGCAGTGGTTTGCGCCACGGCTTCGTAGGTCAGGGTGCCGGAGCGGGACACGATGCCGATGCGGCCCGGGTTGTGGATGTGCCACGGCATGATGCCGATCTTGCACTCGCCCGGGGTGATGATGCCGGGGCAGTTCGGGCCGATCAGGCGGATGCCGGCTTCGTCGACGGCTTTCTTCACGTACAGCATGTCGAGGGTCGGCACGCCTTCGGTGATGCAGACGATCAGCTTCACGCCGGCGTCCACGGCTTCCAGGATGGAATCCTTGGCAAACGCTGCCGGTACGTAGATGACCGAGGCGTCAGCCTGGGTTTGGCGCACGGCGTCCTTCATGGTGTTGAACACCGGCAGGCCCAGGTGCTCGGAACCGCCCTTGCCCGGGGTCACGCCACCGACGACCTTGGTGCCGACCTTCAGCGCCTGTTCGGCGTGGAAAGTCCCGTTCTTGCCGGTGAAACCTTGCACCAGCACTTTCGTATCTTTATTTACCAATACGCTCATTTTGAAATCCTTATGCGGTGCAGGTGATTAGAGAGCGGCGACGGCAGCTACGATTTTCTCGGCGGCGTCGTTCAGGCCTTGGGCGGAGGTCAGTTTCAGACCGGATTCGTCCAGGATCTTGGCGCCCAGTTCGGCGTTGTTGCCTTCCAGGCGCACAACGACCGGCACGGTCACGTTCACTTCCTTCACGGCGGCGATGATCGCTTCGGCGATCATGTCGCAGCGCACAATGCCGCCGAAGATGTTGATCAGCACGCCCTTGACCGAGGTATCGGCCAGGATCAGCTTGAACGCCTCGATCACGCGCTCCTTGGTGGCGCCGCCGCCCACGTCCAGGAAGTTGGCCGGCTGGCCGCCCTTCAGCTTGATGATGTCCATGGTGGCCATCGCCAGACCGGCGCCGTTCACCATGCAGCCGATGTTGCCTTCCAGTGCCACGTAGTTCAGGTCGAACTCGGAAGCTTTCACTTCGCGCTCGTTTTCCTGCGACTTGTCGCGCTGGGCCAGCAGTTCCGGATGGCGGTACAGGGCGTTGGAGTCGAGGTTGATCTTGCCATCGACGCAGGCCAGTTCGCCGTTTTCACGCAGCGCCAGCGGGTTCACTTCGAACAGGGCGAAATCGTTGTCCACGAAGGCTTCGTAGGCGCCCAGCATCAGCTTGGTGAATTCGCCAACCTGCTTGCCGGAGAGGCCCAGGGCAAACGCGCAATCGCGTGCCTGGAACGGCTGCATGCCGACCAGCGGATTCACTTCGACCTTGATGATCTTTTCCGGGGTTTCTTCGGCGACCTTCTCGATTTCCACACCGCCTTCGGTGGAAACCATGAACACCACGCGCTGGGAACCGCGGTCAACCACGGCGCCCAGGTATAGTTCGCGCTGTACCGGGTACATGTCTTCGCACACCAGCACGCTGTTCACCGGCTGACCGGCGGCGTCGGTCTGGTAGGTCACCAGATTGGTGCCGATCAGGGTCTTGGCGACTTCGGCGGCTTCTTCGCGGCTCTTCACCACTTTCACGCCACCGGCCTTGCCACGGCCACCGGCGTGGACCTGGGCCTTCACAACGGCAAACTTGCCACCCAGCTTGTCGTAGGCGGCAGCGGCTTCTTCCGGCGAGTGAGCCAGAATGCCTTGTTGCACCGGCAGGCCGTACTTGGCCAGCAGCTCTTTCGCTTGGTATTCGTGCAGGTTCATCTATGGTTTCCTTTCGGTGGATAGTCGGCGGACCTTGCGGCCAACCTTGCTATGCCTGGGATTCTGTGCCGCCCGCCAGGCGGGCGGTCTGGATTACAACAACAGACGGATCAACCGTGCAGCGCGCGCTTGTCGGCCGCCAGGGCCGCCTCGTGCACCACTTCCGACAGCGACGGATGGGCGTGGACGATGCGCGCCAGGTCTTCGCTGGCCGCCTTGAACTCCATCGACACCACGCCTTCGGTCACCAGTTCGGACACCATCGGGCCGATCATGTGCAGGC
>JACPUY010000229.1 GCA_016192025.1 Pseudogulbenkiania sp.
CTCGTGCAACCGGTGCTCGACCGCAATTGCGCCGCGTGCCACCGCGAGCAGCACGCGCTGGATCTGAGCGGCGTGATGGAAGGCAAGCGCGGCTGGACGCGTTCCTATCAGAACCTCGCCGGCCAATACGGCTTCTATTTCCACGTCTTTAACGGATCGATCAATGCGGGCGTCCACGGCGGCAGCCGGACGATTCCTGGGCGCTTCGGCGCGCGGGCCGCTCCGCTGCTGCAGTATCTCGACGAGCGCCACCATGAGGTGAAACTCTCACCGGAGGATTTCCAGCGTATCACCCTCTTCCGCCAGACCAATGGCCCCGCCCTCGGCCGCTTCCGGCGACACGTGACCGATCGACAAACCTGACGTACCGCCGGAGAAGCGACCATCGGTCAGCAAGGCGCACTCCTTGCCCAGGCCCTTGGACTTGAGGTAGCTGGTCGGATAGAGCATTTCCTGCATGCCCGGACCGCCCTTCGGCCCTTCGTAACGGATCAGTACCACGTCGCCAGCGACGATCTGGTCGGCCAGGATGGCCTCCACCGAGGCATCCTGGCTTTCGAAGATGCGCACCCGGCCGGTGAACTTGAGGATTGAGTCGTCCACGCCGGCTGTCTTCACGATGCAACCGCGCTCGGCGATGTTGCCATACAGCACGGCCAGACCGCCGTCCTGACTGTAGGCGTGTTCCTTGTCGCGGATGCAGCCGTCGGCACGGTCGTCGTCCAACGTCGGGTAGCGCATGCTCTGGCTAAACGCGATGGTGGTGGCGACGCCGCCCGGCGCGGCGCGGTAGAAGCGGTGCGCCTCGCTGTCGGGGCCGTTGCGGCGGATGTCCCAGGTTTCCAGCCCTTCGGCCAGCGTCTTGCTGTGCACGGTGGGCAGGTCGCGGTGAAGCAGCCCGGCGCGGTCCAGTTCCGACAGGATGGCCACCACGCCGCCGGCACGGTGCACGTCTTCCATGTGGTACTTCTGGGTCGCCGGAGCGACCTTGGACAGGCACGGCACGGCGCGAGAGATGCGGTCGATGTCGGCCATCTTGAAGTCGACGCCGGCTTCGTTGGCGGCCGCCAGCAGGTGCAGCACGGTGTTGGTGGAACCGCCCATCGCCACGTCCAGGCTCATGGCGTTCTCGAACGCCTGCTTGGAGCCGATGGAGCGCGGCAGCACGGATTCGTCGTCCTGCTCGTAGTAGCGGCGGGCCAATTCGACGATGGTGCGGCCGGCCTTGAGGAACAGTTCCTTGCGGTCGGCATGGGTGGCAACCAGGCTGCCGTTGCCCGGCAGGCTGAGGCCCAGCGCCTCGGTCAGGCAGTTCATCGAGTTGGCGGTGAACATGCCGGAACAGGAACCGCAGGTCGGGCAGGCCGAGCGCTCGACCGCCGCGACTTCCTCGTCGGAGACATTGGGATTGGCCGCTTCGACCATGGCATCGACCAGGTCGAGCCCGCGGGTGACGCCGCGCCAGTTGACCTTGCCGGCTTCCATCGGGCCGCCGGACACGAAGATCACCGGGATGTTCAGGCGCATCGCGGCCATCAGCATGCCCGGGGTGATCTTGTCGCAGTTGGAGATGCACACCAGTGCGTCAGCGCAGTGGGCGTTGACCATGTATTCGACGCTGTCGGCGATCAGGTCGCGCGAGGGCAGCGAGTACAGCATGCCGCCGTGGCCCATGGCGATGCCGTCGTCGACGGCGATGGTGTTGAATTCCTTGGCGACGCCGCCTGCCTTTTCTATTTCGCGCGCCACCAGCTGGCCCATGTTCTGCAGGTGCACATGGCCCGGCACGAACTGGGTGAAGGAGTTGGCGATGGCGATGATCGGCTTGCCGAAATCGTCGTCTTTCATGCCGGTGGCGCGCCAGAGGGCACGGGCACCCGCCATGTTGCGGCCGGAGGTCGAGGTCTTGGAACGGTATTGGGGCATTGCGAATCCTTCAGTCTCAATCGGTAACGGAAAGCTGTTGCGCCAGGGGCGCCGGCGGCGGGTAGCCACGGCGCAGTCCGGACATCGGGTGCCGGGATGCCGGACGACCGCGTGGGCCGCCTTGCTTGCAGCGCGACGCGGGGGAACGCTTTCCGTATAATTTCGTCATTCTCCTTTTACCGCAAACGCACATCGCTGACAAATGTTCATTCATCCCCAGTTCGACCCGGTGGCCATCCAGCTTGGCCCGCTCGCCATTCACTGGTACGGCCTGATGTACCTTGTGGGTTTTCTGCTATTCATCGGGCTCGGCAACCGCCGCCTGAAACAGGGCCACGCCTTCCTGACGCCCAAACTGCTGGACGACCTGTTGATGTATGGGGTGCTGGGGGTGGTGCTGGGCGGGCGGCTGGGCTACATCCTGTTCTACAAGCCGGGCGAATACCTGGCCAACCCGCTCGCCATCTTCAAGGTATGGGAAGGCGGCATGGCGTTTCACGGCGGTTTTCTGGGAGTACTGGTCGGCATGTGGCTGTTCGCTCGCCGCCACCAGCGCAGCTTCTGGGAGGTGACCGATTTCATCGCCCCGCTGGTGCCGCTGGGGCTGGCCGCCGGCCGCATCGGCAACTTCATCAATGGCGAGCTGTGGGGCCGCGTGACCAGCCCGGACGCACCGTGGGCCACGCTGTTTCCGCAGGCGCACCAGGACGATCTGCTGCAGGCGCAAGGCCATGCCGAGTGGAGCAACTGGCTGCTGCAGTACGGTGCGCTGCCGCGCCACCCCTCGCAGCTCTACCAGTTTGCGCTGGAAGGAGTGACGCTGTTTTTCATGCTGTGGTGGTTTTCCGGCAAGCAACGCCCTACCGGTCAGGTGTCCGCGCTGTTCCTGATGGGCTATGGCGCGTTCCGCTTTCTCGCCGAATTCGCCCGCGAGCCGGACGACTTCCTGGGCCTGTTGGCGATGAACCTGAGCATGGGCCAGTGGCTCAGCTTGCCGATGATCGTGCTCGGCGCCGTGCTGTTTGTGTGGTTTGGCCGGCGCGAGTCGCGTTAAAATCCTACCCTTACCCGGCGGCCTTTTGCCCGCCACCCCCGGCCAGTCGGCAAGACTGGCCTTTTTTGATGCCTGCGGTTTATCGTCCGCACGACACGAGAGATTTGCCCGATGACAGCCCTCAAGCTTACTCTGGCCGGCGCCCTGCTGGCCGTTTCCGCCCTTGTTTCCGCCGAGGAAGCCGTCCTCAAGGTCTCGGCCATTCCCGACGAGGCGCCGACCGAATTGCAGCGCAAGTTCGCTCCGCTCGGCGCCTACCTGGAGAAAGAACTGGGCATGAAGGTGCAGTTCGTGCCGGTCACCGACTACGCCGCGGTGGTTACCGCGCTGACCTCGGACAAGATCGATATGGCCTGGCTCGGCGGCTTCACCTTCGTGCAGGCCAGCCAGCGCGGCAAGGTGGTACCGCTGGTGCAGCGCGAGGAGGACAGCAAGTTCACCTCGAAGTACATCGCCAATGCCGAGGCCGGCATTAATTCCCTGAAGGATCTCAAGGGCAAGAACTTCGCCTTCGGCTCGGCCTCCTCCACTTCCGGCCACCTGATGCCGCGCTACTTCCTGCAGAAGCAGGGCATCAAGCCGGAGAGCTTCTTCAAGAACGTGGCTTACTCCGGCGCGCACGACGCCACCGTGGCCTGGGTGGCCTCGGGCAAGGTGGAGGGCGGCGTGCTCAACGCCTCGGTGTGGGACAAGCTGGTGGAGGCAGGCAAGATCGATCCGGCCAAGGTCAAGCTGATCGGCACCACCCCGGCCTACTACGACTACAACTGGACCGTGCGCGGCAACCTCGACGCCAAGCTGCAGCAGAAGATCACCAAGGCCTTCCTCAAGCTCGATCCGAAGAACCCGGAACAGCAGGCCATCCTGGAGCTGCAGCGCGCCAGCAAGTTCATCCCGACCAAGGCCGCCAACTACAAGGGGATCGAGGCGGCGGCCAAGGAAGCGGGCCTGCTGAAGTGAGCCTGACGTTCGACCAGGCAGGTCTGCGCCTCGGCGAGGCGCAGATTCTGAGCGACATCAGCCTGACGCTGGCCGACGGCGAGCAGGCGGCGCTGATCGGCCCGTCCGGCGCCGGCAAGTCGTCGCTGCTGCTGTTGGCCAACACCGTGTACCACCCCAGCCAGGGGGCGGTAAGCGTACTGGGACGCGATCCGTGGCAGTGTTCGCGGCGCGAGTTGCAGCGCCTGCAAGCCGATATCGGCACGGTCTACCAGGCCGCTCCGCTGCCGGCACGGCAGCGGGTGGTCAACGCCGTGGCCGCCGGGCGGCTGGGCCGACAGGGGACGCTGGCCTCGCTGCTGGCGTTGCTGCGGCCGAACGACGCGGCCGGGATCAGCCGCACGCTGCAGCGGGTCGATCTGGCCGACAAGCTGTGGGCGCGTTGCGACCAGCTCTCGGGCGGCCAGCGCCAGCGCGTCGGCATCGCCCGCGTGCTGTACCAGGCGCCACGGCTGCTGCTGGCCGACGAGCCGGTGTCGGCACTCGATCCGCGCCTGGCGGAGGAGACGGTCAAACGCCTCGTCGACGATGCCCGCACCCGCCGCGCCACGCTGCTGATGAGCCTGCATTCGGTCGATCTGGCGTTGGCCTACTTCCCGCGCATCATCGGCCTGCGCGGCGGCCGCATCGCATTCGACCTGCCACGCGCCGAGGTGAATGCCGAACTGATCGAGGCGTTGTACGCCGGCGAAACGTTAGCCGAAGATGGTTCCGGGCCGACGGAGGTCGAGGCCGGCTTTCCGCGGGGCGTGCGATGTTGAACCACCCGAGCGACCCGGCGCTGCTGCCGCGACTGCTGTGGAGCGGGCTGCTGCTGCTGTTGCTCGCCCCGACCCTGCCGCTGACCGGCTTCAACCCGCTGGCGCTGTTCGACGGCGCCACACTGAAGACGCTGGCCGGCTTCGTCGCCGGATTCCTGCCTCCGGCCAGCGACGCGATCTTCCTCGGTGAAGTGATTCGCTCCACCGTCACCACGCTGGCGGTAGCCACTGCCGGGCTGGCACTGGCGATGCTGGTCGGCATGCCGCTGGCCTTTGCCACCACGCGCGCCCTGGATCGTCATGCACTGACCGGCGCATCGGCGTCACGGTGGGCCGAAGCCGGCAAGTCGCTGCTGCGCGGCTTGATGGTGCTGTTGCGCGGTGTACCGGAAATCGTCTGGGCGCTGCTGTTCGTGCGCGCGGCCGGGCTCGGTTCGCTGCCGGCGGTGCTGGCGCTGGGACTGGCCTACGGCGGCATGCTCGGCAAGGTGTACGCCGAGATCCTGGAATCGCAGCCGCGCGGCATGGCCCGGGCGCTGCGAGCCGCCGGCGCCGGACGCTGGCAGGTGTGCGGTTACGCTCTATTGCCGCAGGCGCTGCCGGAGCTGGTCAGCTACACCGTGTATCGTTGGGAGTGCGCCATCCGTGCCTCGGCCGTGATGGGCTTCGTCGGAGCCGGCGGCATCGGCCAGCTGCTCGACACCTCGATCAAGATGATGAACGGCGGCGAGGTCAGTACCTTGCTGCTGGTTTTCCTGCTGATGGTGCTGGCGACCGAGGGCATCAGCCGGCTGTCGCGCCGCTTGCTGGAGAGTCGGCGCGGTGGCGCCACGCTGGCGGCGGCCGGAATGCTAGTACCCCTGGCCAGCCTCGCCTGGCTGCTGCCGGCCTGGCGCGAAGCCGGCTTCGATAGCGGTAGCCTGCTGCGTTTCGCCGGCGAATTCCTGCCGCCGGACGCCAGCCCCGCCCTACTCGCCGACATCGGTCGCGGAGCGCTGGAGACGCTGGCGATGGCACTGCTGGGTACCGCGCTGGCGTTTGCCGGCGCCGCCTTGCTGGCGCTGCCGGCGTCCGGCCGCGTCGGCCGAGTACTGAAGGGGCTGGCGCGCCTGCTGCTCAACCTGCTGCGCGGCATCCCCGACCTGCTGTGGGCGGCGCTGGCGGTGCTGGCGGTCGGTCTGGGTCCGGCAGCCGGGGTACTGGCGCTGGCCTTGCACACCAGCGGCGTGTTGGGACGGCTGTTTGCCGAAACGCTGGAGAACGCCCCGCCGGCCCCGGAGCAAGCGCTGCGTGCGCTCGGCGCCGGCCGCCTCAGGGCCTTCTGCTACGGACTGCTGCCGGAAGTATGGGCGCAGTGGCTGGCCTACGCGCTGTACCGCGGCGAGAACAATATCCGCGCCGCGGCGGTGCTCGGCATCGTCGGCGCCGGTGGACTGGGACAGCAGCTCTACCTGGCACTGTCGCTGTTCCAGCTGCCGACCGCAGCCAGCCTGATCCTGGCGATGTTGCTGCTGTCGTGGCTGCTGGAACAGCTCAGCCGGCTGCTGCGGCAGCGTCTGGAAGCGGCGGTGGGACAGATGGCCTGAGCCGGCCGGATTAGTCGGCGGACGCCGGGGCGACTACAATCGGGACTGACCTTTTTGTTGGAGCACGGCGATGCGAGTCACGATTCTGGGCGCCTCCAGCGGCATCGGCCGCCCGGCCCACACCACCAGTTTCCTGCTGGGCAACAGCACACTGATCGATTGCGGCACCGGGGTCGGTACGCTGGACGTCGCGCAACTGCTGCAGATCGAGCGCGTGCTGCTGTCGCACAGCCACCTCGACCATTGCGGCTTCCTGCCGCTGCTGGCCGACGTCCATGCCGGCCATGCCGGCCCCGGCGTTACCGTCTACAGCCAGCAGGAAACCCTTGACGCCCTGAAGCAGCACCTGTTCAACGGCGTCATCTGGCCCGACTACACCGTCACCCCCAGCGCCGAGTCGCCGTACGTCAGGCTGAAGGCGATCGAGGTCGGCGACACCATCGGCCTGCCCGACGGCATGGCCACGGCCTTGCCGGCGCAACACAGCATCCCGGCGGTGGGCTGGCTGGTGGAGGGCGACTGGCGCGCACTGGCGTTCAGCGGCGATACTGGCCCCTGCCCCGCGTTCTGGCAATGGATTGCCCAGGTGCCATCGCTGTCGGACGTGCTGTGCGAAATCACCTACGACGACGATCATCTGCCACAGGCGCGCCGCTATGGCCACCTGGCGCCGTCGCTGCTGGCCCCGCTGCTGGACCCACTGCCGCCGGCGGTGCATCTGTGGGTCAGCCATCTCGACCCGGGCGAGGAGCCGCGCATGATGCAGCACATCAGGGACATTCTGCCGCCGCACCTGCTGGTCGAACAGCTCAAGGTCGGCGTGACGATAGAACTGTAGGCGTAGCCGTCGCCTCGGCCCGGCTATTTCCAGCGTCTCAACAGCAGCGAGTTGCTGACCACCGACACCGAACTGGCCGCCATCGCCGCCCCGGCGATCACCGGATTGAGCCAGCCCAACGACGCCAGCGGGATGCCGAGCACGTTATAGACGAAGGCGAAGAACAGGTTCTGGCGGATTTTTCCCAAGGTAACGCGCGACAGACGGATCGCGTCGGCCACGTGCCGCATATCGCCTTGGCGCAGCGTCACGTCGGCGGTTTCGATCGCCACATCCGAACCGGCGCCCATGGCGAAGCCGACGTCGGCGGCGGCCAGCGCCGGAGCGTCGTTGACGCCGTCGCCGACCATGCCGACCTTGTGCCCGGCCTGCTGCAGCTGCGCCACCGCCGCCGCCTTGTCCTGCGGCTTCACTTCGGCGCGGAACTCGGCGATGCCGGCGACCGCGGCGATGCTGGCGGCGGTGGCGGCCTTGTCGCCGGTCAGCATCACCACCTTCACCCCCAAGCGGCGCAAGCGCTCGACGGCCTCGGCCGAACCGGGCCGCAGTTGGTCGGCGATGGCCAAGAGCCCCATCAGCTCGCCCGCGCGCCCCAGCGCGATCACGGTCTTGCCTGCGGCGTAGAAGTCGTTGGCGGCGTCCGGCAGGGTGTCGACCAGCCAGTCGGGCACGCCGACGCGCAGGCGGCCATGGCCCTCGACCTCGGCCTCCACCCCGCGTCCGACCTCGGCGCCGAAGCCCTGCACCGGCAGGCGGGCCAGCCCCTGCTCTTCGGCGAAGCTCAGCACCGCGCGCGCCAGCGGGTGTTCCGAGCCGGCCTCGATGCTGGCGGCCAGTTGCAGCAGGGTCTCGCGCGATACCGTCAGCGGCAGCACATCGGTCACCACCGGCCGGCCCTCGGTCAGCGTGCCGGTCTTGTCCACCACCAGCGCCGTCAATCGTCCCGCCGTTTCCAGCGCAGCGGCATTGCGGAACAGGATGCCACGCCGCGCGCCGTTGCCGATGCCCACCATCACCGCCGTCGGGGTGGCCAGTCCCAAGGCGCACGGGCAGGCGATCACCAGCACCGCCACGGCATGGATCAGCGCACGTACCCAGTCGCCCGTCAGCCAGCCGGTGATCAGCAGCGTCACGGCGCTGATGGCGACCACCGCCGGCACGAACACGCCGGAAATGACGTCGGCCAGCCGCTGGATCGGCGCCTTCGAGCCTTGTGCCTCGCTGACCAGCCGCACGATGTCGGCCAGCTGGGTCCGGCTGCCGACGCCGGTGGCGCGCACCGTGAGCATGCCGTCCTGATTCTGGGTGCCGGCATAGACCGTATCGCCCAGCGTCTTGGACACCGGCAGACTCTCGCCGGTGAGCATGCTCTCGTCGACGGCGGCATGACCGGCGATCACCTCGCCGTCGACCGCGATGCGTTCACCGTGACGCACCAGCACCACGTCGCCCGGCTGAAGCTGCGCCACCGGCACCTCCTGCAGCTGCCCGGCGCGTTCCACCCGTGCCGTTTTCGGCGCGAGCCGGATCAGCTCCTCGATGGCGCCCGAGGTCTTGCCCTTGGCGCGCGCCTCGAGCAGCTTGCCGAGCAACACCAGCGTGATCACCGCCGCGCCGGCTTCGAAATACACGTGCTGG
Organism: Pseudogulbenkiania sp.; assembly: GCA_016192025.1. Lineage (GTDB taxonomy): Bacteria > Pseudomonadota > Gammaproteobacteria > Burkholderiales > Chromobacteriaceae > Pseudogulbenkiania. Next base: position 8,803 of record JACPUY010000229.1, read on the forward strand.
TCGTGCCAGCCGGCCAGCGTCACTACCGACGACAGCAGGTAGGCCATGCTGGTGCCCAGCGCCACCAGCACGTCCATGTTGGCGCCGCCGCCGCGCAGGACGTGCCAGCTCCCCTTGTAGAAACGCCAGCCGGCCAGGAACTGCACCGGCGTGGCCAGCGCCAGCTGCAGCCAGCGCGGCAGCACGCCGTGCGCAGCCCCGCCCAGCATGGCGGTCATTTCCAGCAGCAAGGGCGCGGTCAGCAACGCCGCGAACCAGAACCAGCGCTTCTCCTTGAGATAAGCCTGGCGGTGCTTTTCGGCCAATGTTTCGTCACCCGCCGCGGCTCGCGGCATCGCGCTGTAGCCGGCCTTGCGCACGGCGGCGACGAGCTCGTCCAGGCTCACCGCCCCGGCAGGAAAATGCAGGGAGGCGGTTTCGCTGGCGAAGTTGACGCTGGCGTGGACACCGGGCAGCCGGTTAAGCACCTTCTCGATGCGGCCGGCGCAAGCGGCGCAGGTCATGCCGCCGATGTCCAGTTCCAGCCGCTCGTCGGGAACGGCATAGCCGCTGTGGCGGATTCGCTCGACCAGCTGCTGCGCGGTCTGTTGCCGCGGGTCGAACGCCACCCTGGCCGTTTCGCTGGCGAAGTTGACGTGCGCCTCGACACCATCGAGGCGGTTCAGCACTTTCTCGATGCGGGCTGCACAGGCGGCGCAAGTCATGCCTTCGATCGGCAGAGTCAACGTGGTCCGGGTCATCGCACACTCCTCAAGGTCGTGCCTGCATTATATACCCCACCAGGGTATATGCAAACAACAGGGCGGACATGCGGCGACGCATGAAAAAGACCCTACGCTGGCAGGGCCTCCCAAGCGTTGCCGGATGAGCAGATCACAGCCACCTGCGGCGCGAGAAAACGAAGTACAGCGCCACCCCCAGGGTAAGCATCAAGATCAGGATGAGGAAATAGCCGTAGCGCCAGTGCAGTTCCGGCATGTTGTCGAAGTTCATGCCGTAGATGCCGGCGATCAGCGTCAGCGGCATGAAGATCATCGACAGGGCGGTCAGCACCCGCATCTGCAGGTTGAGGCGGTTGGACTGGGTGGAGAGGTAAAGGTCGAGCATGTCGCTGACCAGTTCGCGCGACATCTCCAGCGATTCGATCACGTGCACGGTATGGTCGTAAGCGTCGCGCAGGTAGATCAGCGTTTCCGGCCGGAAGAAGCCGTAATCGCCCCGGCTGAGCGCCGCCAGCACTTCACGCACGGGCAGGACGGAGCGGCGCAGCCTGAGGCAATCGTGCTTGAGGCGCTGGATGCGCCGCAGGATGCTGGCATCGCGGCCCTGCAGCAGCTGGCTGTCGGTCTGCTCGAGGTACTCGGTAAACTGGTTAAGCACGCCGAAATAGTCGTCGACCACCGCATCCAGCAGCGAGTAGGCCAGGTAATCGGCATCACGCATACGGATCAGTCCGCGCGCAGCACGGAGGCGTTCGCGCACCGGCTCGAACACGCCGAGCGGGCGCGACTGGAAACTGAGTACGAAATGGCGTCCGACCACCAGGTAGATCTGGTCGTGCCGGAGCCGGCCGTTGCCTTCCCCCGGAAATTGGAACACCCGGCTGGCGATGAACAGGTAATCGCCGTAATCCTCCACCTTCGGGCGCTGGCGCGCGTTGAGGATATCCTCCAGTACCAGCGGATGAAGGCCGAAGCGCTCGCCGATGGCACGCATCACGGCCGGCTCGTGCAGGCCGTAGACGTTAAGCCACAGCACCGGTTCGCTCGGCTGGTACGCCAGCCCCTCCTGCAGCGAGGAGAAGGTGGTTTCGCGCAAGGAAGACGGACCGTACTCGACCAGGGTGATGCGCGGCTCGTCCAGCTTGGGCTCGCCCACTGCCAGCAGCGTCCCGGGCGCTTCACCCAGCGTCGGCACCCTGCCCTTCAGCTGTTCATGCCGCTTCATGCGCGCACGATGTCAAGCGTGAAACCGACGTTGTCCCACTGCTTGACCTCCTGCTTGAACGCGCTGGCGGTCAGCGGGCTGGCGTCCAGCCAGGCCTTGTCCAGCGTCAGCGAGAAGCCACGCGAGGTCTGGCGCAAGTCGAGCACCGTCGGCAGGGCAAGCTCGTTGCGGCTGCGGTAGAACAGCACGGCTAGCCGCAACGCCACCATCGCCTGCCAGTGTCCGGGCTCAGACAACAGCGCCATCATCTTGCCCATGTCGCCGCGCTGCCCCAGCACGATGCTGGCCAATGTAGCCTGTTCGCGCTTGGAGAAGCCCGGCATGTCGGCGTTCTGCAGGATGTAGGCCGAGTGCTTGTGATAGGCGGTGTGGGCGATGGTCAGGCCGATTTCGTGCAGGCGTGCGGCCCACTGCAGGCGCTTGAAGGTATCCGGATCGCACTCGTCGCCGGCCACCATGCGGTACAGCCGTTCGGCCAACGTGGTCACCCGCTGCGACTGCGCCATATCGACGTGGTAGCGGCGCTTGAACTGGGTCACGGTGGTGTCACGCATGTCCTTCTCCCGATGCCGTCCCAACAGGTCGTACAGCACGCCGTCGCGCAGCGCGCCTTCGGCGACGATCATCTTGTCGATCAGCAGCTCTTCGAAAATGGCGATCATGATCGCCAGCCCGCCGGCGATGACCGGCACCCGGTCGGCCTTGAGGCCGTTCAGGTTGATGTACTTGAGGTTGCCGATGCGGACCAGCTCGGCCTTGAGCCGCTCCATGCCCGACAGGGTGATGTCGTCAGCGGAATAGTCGTTGATTTCCAGCGCGTCGCGCAGCGCACGCGCGGTGCCGGAGGTGCCGACCGCCAGCTGCCACTGCTCAGGATGGTATTCGTGGGCGATGCGCTGCACTTCGGCGCGCGCCGCCATGATGGCGTCCTGAAAATTGCCACGGTTGAGCTTGCCGTCGGCGAAGAAGCGCCGGCTGTAGCTGACGCAGCCCAAGGGCAGGCTTTCGGTCACCAGCGCGCGGAACTGGCTGCCGATGATGAACTCGGTCGAACCGCCGCCGATATCCACTACCAGCCGACGCTCCCTGGTGGCCGGCAGTGAGTGGGCCGCGCCGATATAGATCAGCCGCGCCTCCTCACGCCCCGCAATGATCTCGATCGGGAAACCGAGCAGCGCTTCGGCGCGCACGATGAAGTCGGGAGCGTTCTTGGCCACGCGCAGGGTATTGGTACCGACCACGCGCACCTGCTTGGGGCCGAGGCCGCGCAGGCGCTCGCCGAAGCGCGCCAGGCTGGCCAGCGCCCGCTTCTGGGTATCGTCGTCGAGGACCTTGTCGTCGCTCAGACCGGCACCGAGCCGCACCGTGTCCTTGAGGGTGTCGAGGGTATAGAGTTGGTCTTCCACCACGCGGGAGACCTGCAGACGGAAACTGTTGGACCCCAGATCGACCGTGGCGAGCACATCATGGGGGGGCGTTGGACTGGTCAAGATCACCCCTTCTCTTCTTTGAGTTGGACATAAAAATGGCGGTAACCGGAATGTTACCGCCATTGTCGCTGCAGCGTCACGACCGTGCTAGCTGGCCTGCGTCTCGCGTTTGATCTCTTCCAGCGTGGTATGGCGGATATCCTTGCCCTTGACCAGATAGACCACGTACTCGGAAATGTTCTTGGCGTGGTCGCCGATACGCTCGATCGCCTTGGCGATGAACAGCGTGTCGATCGACATGCTGATGGTGCGCGGGTCTTCCATCATGAAGGTGATTAGCTGGCGCAGTTCGGACGAGAAATCCTCGTCCAGGATCAGGTCTTCCTCGGCCAGTTCCAGCGCGGCAGTGGCGTCAAGCCGGGCAAAGGCATCCAGCGCGCGGCGCAGCATGGCCAGCGCCACCTCGGCCATCTTGCGTACCTCGCGGAAGCGCGGCAGCTGGTAGCGTTCCGACTGGTGGATGATCTTGCCCTGGCGGGCGATCTTCTGCGCTTCGTCGCCGATGCGCTCCAGATCGGTGATGGTTTTGATCACGGTGATGACCATGCGCAGATCGCTGGCGGCCGGCTGACGGCGCGCGATGATGTGCTGGCAATCGTCGTCGATGGCCACTTCCAGCGCATTGACCAGCGCATCGTCGGCCACCACTTTGTCGAGCCGTTCGATGTCACCCGCCATCAGCGCATCGACAGCGGACTGGATCTGTTGTTCGACCATGCCCCCCATCTGCAGCACGCGGGTGCGGATGGTTTCCAGTTCTATGTCAAACTGCTTGGAAGTATGTTCAGCCATTGAGTGTCTCGTTCAGTACCGGTAACGCTACAGGATAAGCTCTTGGTGTGACGCGCCGATGACAGTCAGCGCAGGATCTCGATGCCGCTCTGGCGGCCGAGGATCAGCACGTCGGCCCGGCGCCGGGCAAACAGGCCGCAGGTGACCACACCGGCGATCTGGTTGATGGTTTCTTCCAGCTCCACCGGCTTGGAGATGTGCAGGCGGAACACATCGAGGATGATGTTGCCGTTGTCGGTCAGGAAGTGCTCGCGCAGTTCCGGGTGGCCGCCGAGCTTGACCAGTTCGCGCGCAACGTAGCTGCGCGCCATCGGCACCACTTCCACTGGCAGCGGAAAGCCGCCGAGCACGTCGACATACTTGGTTTCGTCGGCGATGCAGATGAATTCGTTGGCGACCGCGCCGACGATCTTCTCGCGCGTCAGCGCGCCGCCGCCGCCCTTGATCATGTGCAGGTAGTGGTTCACTTCGTCGGCGCCGTCGATGTACACCGGGACTTCGTCCACGGTATTAAGGTCGTACACCGGAATGTGGTGCGCCTTGAGACGCTCGGTGGAGGCCTCGGAGCTGGACACCGCGCCCTTGATGCGTCCCTTGATACCGGCCAGTTCTTCGATGAACAGGTTGACGGTGCTGCCGGTGCCGACACCGACGATGCAGTCGTCAGGGACAAATTCCAGCGCCTTTTGGGCGACGGCGAGTTTAAGCTGGTTCTGGGTAAGCATCGTGGCCTCCTCAATCTTGTGTGTACTGGTCCTGTCTTGATTATCCCATATGGTGTGGGAAATGTCGGACAAATTGCCAACGGAAATCACGCCGGCATCAGCAGGCAGACGGCTTGCGCCTCGATCGCCTCGCCCCGGCCCAGATAGCCGAGTTTCTCGTTGGTCTTGCCCTTGACGTTGACGTCCGCGACGGCGAGCCCCAAGTCGCTGGCGATGCAGGCGCGCATGGCATCGATATGCGGGGCCAGCTTGGGGCGCTGGGCAATCAGCGTGGCGTCGACATTGACCACCTGCCAGCCCGCCGCACGCACCCGGTGCATGGCTTCGCGCAGCAGCACGCGGCTGTCCGCTCCCTTGAAGCGTAGATCGGTATCGGGGAAATGGCGACCGATGTCGCCGAGCGCCGCCGCTCCCAGCAACGCGTCGGTAATGGCGTGTAGCAGGGCGTCGGCGTCGGAGTGGCCGAGCAGGCCCTTGTCGTGGGCAATGGTGACCCCGCCCAAAATCAGCGGGCGCCCCTCCACCAGCTGGTGCACGTCGTAACCCTGTCCAATGCGGAACATCTCTCTATCGTCCTTTCTTCTCAGCCGCGCCGGGCGGCGAGCAGCGCCCTAGCCAGCGCCAGATCGCGCGGCCAGGTGACCTTGAAATTCTGCGCCTCGCCTTCCACCAGCAGCGGCTGCAGGCCGAGCTGCTCGATGGCCGAGGCTTCGTCGGTGATGACGTCGACCGGACCCTTGGCCAGCGCTTCGGCCAATTTGCCGGCACGGAACATCTGCGGCGTCTGCGCTAGCCACAAGCGCTCGCGCGAAACTGTCGCCTGGACGCGTTGCGCAGCATTGGCGCGCTTGACAGTGTCGGCCACCGGCACCGCCAGCAGCCCGCCCACCGGGTCGTCGGCCAGGGTGGCGATCAGCCGCTCCACCGCCGCCAGCGTCAGGCAACAACGCGCGGCGTCGTGCACCAGTACCCAGTCGTCGTCGGCCGCGGCCAGTGCGGCAAGCCCGTTCTGCACGCTCTCGGCGCGGCTGGCGCCGCCGACGCGATGCACCTCGAGCTTGGCGATGCCGTCCCAGCGGTAGGCATCGAACCACTCGTCGCCCGGCGAGATCACCAGCGCCACGCGCTCGATGGCCGGCACCGCCGCCAGCGTGGCCAGCGTGTGCCACATCAGCGGCTTGCCATCCAGTTGCAGGTATTGCTTGGGACTGGGGGCGCCGAAGCGCGAGCCGGAGCCGGCAGCCGGCACCAACGCCAGGTAGCGGCTCATGCTCCGACCTCCACGGCAGGCGGGTTCTCCAGGCTGCGCCACAGGCAGCTACCCTTGACCGCCTTGTCCAGTTCGTCGAGATAGGCTGCGTGGGCGGCCAGCTCGGCATCGCTGGCGCGCAGCACGCGGATCGGCTTGCGCTCGAAGTCCAGCGCGGCCAGGTCGGCGCCGCTGCTGTCGTCGAGGTCGATGTCCATCACCAGGCTGTTCTGGCCGCGGGTCATCCACAGGTAGACTTCGCCCAGCAGTTCGCAGTCGATCAGCGCGCCGTGCAGGGTGCGGTTGGAGCGGTCGATCTCGAAGCGGTCGCACAGCGCATCGAGGCTGTTGCGCTTGCCAGGAAACTGGTCGCGTGCCATCACCAGCGTGTCGATCACGTTGGCGCATAACGTGGAGACGCGCTCGATGCCGATGCGTTCGAATTCGGCGTTGAGGAAGCCGACGTCGAATGGCGCGTTGTGGATGATCAGCTCGGCGTCGCGCAGAAAGTCGGCGATCTCGGGCCCGACCGAGGCGAAGCGCGGCTTGTCGGCCAAGAAGTCGAGCGAGATGCCGTGCACACGCTCGGCGTCGGGGTCGATGTCGCGCTCGGGATGGATATAGAGATGCAGGGAGCGGCCGGTCAGCTTGCGGTTCACCATCTCCAGGCCGGCGAACTCGATGATGCGGTGCCCCTGTGAGGGTTCGAGGCCGGTGGTTTCGGTATCGAGGATGATCTGTTTCATGATGCTCTGTGCTGCGTGGCCGACACAGGCCGGCCGAAAAGAAAGGATCAGACGTTCAATGCCTCGACGCCGCGGTTGGCGAGCTGATCGGCGCGTTCGTTGAACTCGTGCCCGGCGTGGCCCTTGACCCAGTGCCAGCTGATCTGGTGACCGGCCTGCAGCGCGTCAAGCTTCTGCCACAGGTCGGCGTTCTTGACCGGCTCCTTGGCGGCGGTTTTCCAGCCGCGCTTCTTCCAGCCGTGGATCCACTCGGAAATGCCTTTTTGCACGTACTGCGAGTCGGTGTAGACCGCCACCTTGCACGGGCGCTTGAGCTGCGCCAGCCCCTCGATCACGGCGGTTAGTTCCATGCGGTTGTTGGTGGTGTCTTGCTCGCCGCCAAACAGTTCCTTCTCGCGGCCCTTGAAGCGCAGCAGCACCCCCCATCCGCCCGGCCCGGGATTGCCCTTGCAGGCGCCGTCGGGGTAAATCTCGACAATGTCTTGGGTCATACACTTTCTTTTGTGTGATGGCCGGCGGTGTTGCGGTGGTCGTTGCCACCGGCCACCGCCAGGCCTTTCGCGGCCTTGGCCGGTTTCCATTGCGGCATGATCAGGCGCATGCCGCGCTGCCGCTTGATCGCCTGGATGCCGTACACCCCGGCGGCCAGCGGCCACCAGCGATCGCCGGCCTCCTCCATAAAGCGGAAGCGCTCGATCCAGTCAGTGCGCGCAAACGGCGGGCAATAGCCCATGAAGCCGCCGCCCTCCGGCTCCAGCTCCAGCAGCGTCAGCCAGTCCTTGATGCGCACCAGTGACAGGAACTGGCCGTTCCACGGCACCGCTTGCCGCCCCTGGATCAGCCGGCGCACGCCCCACAGCGACACCGGGTTGAAGCCGGTCAGCACCACCCGCCCTTCCGGCACCAGCACGCGCTCGGCCTCGCGCAGTACCTGATGGGGATGGATGCTAAAATCCAGCACATGGGGCAGCACGATCAGGTCCAGGCTGCGGCTCTCAAACGGCAGCTGCTCGGGCAGGCAACGCACGTTGGCCCCTGCCTGCTGGCCGGCACGGCACTTCCAGGGAATGCGGTTGGTCGCCAGGAAGTCCAGCTGCGGCAGACCGACCTGTACCGCGCGAAAGCCAAAGACATCGGCTACCGTGCGGTCGTAGAACGCCTGCTCCCTGGCGAGCAGATACTGCCCCAGCTCGCTGGTGGTGAGCCAGTGGCCAAATGATTCCATCATCGAAGGACGACCTCTACTCATGTTCACCGTCACGCCCGTGCGCGCCTTTTCCGACAATTATATCTGGCTTTTGCAGGAAGCCGGCCGCGCCGTTGCGGTCGACCCGGGCGATGCCGCGCCGGTGCTGGCGCACCTTGCCGCCCACGGTCTGGAACTGGAGGCGGTGCTGGTCACCCACCACCATGCCGACCATATCGGTGGCTTGGGCGCGCTGGCGGCCCGCTTCCCCGGCTTGCGCATCGTCGGCCCGGCGTCGATCGCCCTCGTCAGCGAGCCGGTGATGGAGGGCTCGCAGTTCGAGCTGTTCGGCTGCCGCTTCGAGGTGCTGGAAGTCCCCGGCCATACCCTTGACCACCTGGCCTACCTGGCCGGAGACCGGCTGTTCTGCGGCGACACGCTGTTCGGCGCCGGCTGCGGCCGGTTGTTCGAGGGCTCCCCTGAGCAGATGCACGCCTCGCTGGCCCGGATCAGTGCGCTGCCCGACACCACCCGGATCTACCCGGCGCACGAATACACCCTGTCCAACCTGCGCTTTGCCGCCGCGGTGGAACCGGACAACGCCGCCATCCATCAAAGGTTGGTCGAAGACCAGGCGGTGCTCGCCGCCGGCCGGCCGACGCTGCCGTCGACGCTGGCGAACGAGCGCGCCACCAACCCATTTTTACGGGTCGGCGTGGATGCCGTGGTGAGCCGGGCCGCCCAGCAAGCCGGCGCGAGGCTGACGACGCCGGCGGCCGTCTTCGCCGTGCTGCGCGAGTGGAAAAACCACTTTCGTTAAAACAGAAAAAAGCTATATTGCCCATATAGGAAACGGGGTCATGACACGCTTCATGAGCTTGGTCAAATATGACGAAAGCTCATGAAATTATTTGCTTTTTCGTGTTGACACTCCCTTTTTGGGCCGATAGCATCGGCCAGAATTTCTGAATCCAGGCCCGCCAAATGAAAAGAATCACACCATTGGCCCTCGCATTGTCATTTGTTTTTTCCGCCGCCCCTCAGACCCACGCGGAGGACTCGGGCGCCTTCCGCCAGTCGATCGGGGTGGACGAGGGCCTGGCCACCGGCCTCGACATGATGCTGCTCAACTCCAGCCTGCTGAGAAACGGTGACAACGTCTGGCAACGCGTGCGCGAGGGCTTCCAGCTCGAGGAGGTCAACGCCGATCTGGTCCGCCGCCACGAGCGCAGCTACGCCGCCCGCCCCGAGTATTTCAGCCGCATTCTCGAACGCAGCCGCAAGTATCTGTTCCACATCATGAACGAGGTGGAACGGCGCGGCCTGCCGACCGAAATCGCCCTGCTGCCGGCGGTCGAAAGCGCCTTCGTCGCCACCGCCCAGTCGCCGGTGGGTGCCTCCGGACTGTGGCAGTTCATGCCGTCAACCGGGCGGCACTACGGCCTGGAGCAGACCTGGTGGTACGATGGCCGCCGCGACGTCGCCGCCTCCACCAGCGCCGCGCTGGATTACCTCGAATACCTGCACGGCCTGTTCGGCGACTGGAGCCTGGCGCTGGCCGCCTACAACTGGGGCGAGGGCAACCTGACGCGGGCCATCGCCCGCGCCCAGGCCAACGGCCAGGAAGCGAGCTACGAAAACCTCAAGCTGCCGAATGAGACCCGCAACTACGTGCCCAAGCTGCTGGCGGTGCGCAATGTGCTGGCCGCGCCGGACAAATACGGTCTAAAGCTCGATAAATTCCCCAACAAGCCCTATTTCGTCGCGGTGTCCACCGGTCGTCATATGGACCTCGATGTGGCGGCGAAAATGGCCGGCATGCCGGTGAGCGAATTCAAGGAACTGAACCCGGCCTTCAACCTGCCGGTCTACGCCCACAAGGCTGGGCGTCAGATGCTGATCCCGGCCAACCGCATCGACAAGTTCGAAGCCAGCCTCAACAAGTGGGACAAACCGCTGTTGAGCTGGCAGGTCTACACGCCGGCGGCCGACGAAGACGTGGCCGCGGTGGCGGAGCGCTACGGCATGAGCCCGTCCAGCCTGCAGGCCGTCAACCGGGTAAAGGGCCCCACCGTCAGCGCCGGCAGGCCGGTGCTGGTGGCGTTGAAAGGTAACGCCGAGCTGAACAGCGCCGCCACCGATAGCGATAGCGACACCCCCTTGGCCGGCGCCGGCCAGCCGGCGGCAACGCCGATGGCCAGCGCCAGTCCGGCCGTGCTGATCACCAACGGCAGCCCGCAGGGCGGCGCCGAATCCGTAGCGACCGTCGCCGTCGCGGCCAGCAGCAGTACCGCTGCGCCGCAGACGATAGCTGCCGTGCTCCCCACTCCGGAAAACACCAGCACCGCTCCGGCCGCCACAGCCGCCACCATCAGCATGACCACGACGGCAACCGTCGTTTCTGCCAGTGCATCCAGCAGCAAAGCGGGCGAGACGGCGAGCGGCTTCAATCCTGCCATTGTCACCGCCCATATCGTGGCGCCGGGCGATACACTCTACAACATTTCACGCCGCTACAATCTGAGCGTGAGTGACCTGAAATCCCTCAACGGCCTGTCGGACAATGACATCCGGTTGGGACAGACACTGCAAGTGAAGACGCCGGCCGGCAACGGCTACCTTGCCGCGGCCCCGCGTGATGGGCTGATGCGGGTTTCCGCCACGCAAGCGGCGACCGGCCCGGTCCCGGCAGAGTACGTGGTGCAACGTGGCGACACAATGTTCAGCATCGCCCGCAAGTTCGGCGTGCGTCACAGCGATCTGCAGCGCTGGAACGCCTCGACGGAAGTGGTTTCGCTGCAGCCGGGCCAGAGAGTCCGCCTGCAGGGCCTGTAATTCCAACTCGCCTTGAAATAACCTCGCATGCCACAACAGCCCCGGTCACGGGGCTGTTTGCTTTAAGGCCGTGGCCGACCCGGCCTCATTCCTGCTGCCGGCTATCCAGCCAGATCGTAACCGGGCCGTCGTTGACCAGCGCGACCTTCATGTCGGCGCCGAATACCCCTGTCGCCACCGGCTTGCCCAGCGTCTCGGACAGGTTGGCCACGAAGCGCTCGAACATCGGCGCCGAGATCTCGCCGCGCGCCGCCCTGCTGTAGGAGGGGCGATTGCCCTTTCTGGTGCTGGCGAACAGCGTGAACTGGCTCACCGCCAGCACCTCTGCGCCGCAATCCAGCACGGAACGGTTCATCACTCCGGCTTCATCGTTGAAGATGCGCAGCTGGGCGATCTTGCACACCAGCCAGTCGATATCGGCCTGCCCGTCTACCTCTTCCACGCCGACCAGCAGCAGCAGACCCGGACCGATGGCCCCGCTCTCCGCGCCATTGACCCTGACCACCGCCTCGCTCACCCGCTGCACCAGTACCCGCATGCTCTTGCCCCCTGTCTATTCGCAGCCGGCATTTTAGCGCCTGTCAGGGGGCTGATCACGGCCGGCACACCGTAGGACCCCCATGCTTCCGGTACAATAAGCCCATCGGAATTACGAGGACCCCACTGATGTTGATGGTGATCTCCCCGGCCAAGACGCTGGACTACACCACCCCGCCCCGCACGGCACGCTACACCCAGCCGGATTTTCTCGACCACAGCGCCGAATTGATCGAGGTGCTGCGCCAGCACAGCCCGGCCGAGATCGGCCGGCTAATGAGCATCAGCGACCCGCTTGCCGTGCTCAATGCCGGCCGCTATGCCGACTGGTCGCGCCCGTTCACGCCGGGGCAGGCCAAGCAGGCCGTGTTCGCCTTCATGGGCGACGTCTACGAAGGGCTCAATGCCAACCAATTGGAGGAAGCCGAACTGGATTACCTGCAGCACCATCTGCGCGTGCTGTCCGGCCTCTACGGCGTGCTCAAGCCGCTCGACCTGATGCAGCCCTACCGGCTGGAGATGGGCACCCGGCTCGCCAACACGCGCGGCAAGAACCTGTACGAGTTCTGGGGCGACATCGTCACCGACGCACTGCGGCAGAGGCTGGCCGAAGCCGCCGAGCCGGTGCTGGTCAATCTGGCGTCCGAGGAATACTTCAAGGCGGTGAAGCCAAAGCAGCTCGGTGCGCCGGTGGTCACCCCCGTATTCCAGGACCGGAAGAACGGCCAGTACAAGATCATCAGCTTCTACGCCAAGCGCGCGCGCGGGCTGATGGCGCGCTGGGCGGCGAAACACCGGGTCAGCACGCCGGAGCAGCTGAAGGCGTTCGATTACGA
>JACPUY010000241.1 GCA_016192025.1 Pseudogulbenkiania sp.
AAAATATCCGGTTATTTGATCTGATTTTTAGATGTATATCGCCGTGCCGAAGCTGGCTTGGGGAGGGTCGGGATGGCTGGGGAGGAGGGGGGCGGAGCCCTTGCGCGGCTCCTGTATCGACGGACGTCGGCCCGGCATCGCCAAATAAGGCTATGCCGGGCCGTCAACCCAGGCTTACTGCAGCACGAGACGCACATCGATATTGCCGCGCGTCGCGTTCGAATACGGGCAGACGATGTGGGCTCTGTCGATCAGTGTCTCCGCCTCTTCGCGCGGCAGGCCGGGCAGCGCAATCTTCAGCTCGACTTCGATGCCGAAGCCGTCCGGGATCGCGCCGATCCCCACGCTGCCTTCCACCGTGGTGTCGGCCGGGAAGGCGATCTTGTCGCGGTGGGCGACGAACTTCATCGCGCCGATGAAGCAGGCGGAATAGCCGGCGGCAAACAGCTGCTCCGGATTGGTGGCGGCTCCGCCGGCGCCGCCGAGTTCGCGCGGGGTGGTCAGTTTCACGTCGAGCACGCCGTCGGACGAGACGGCGCGGCCATCACGACCGCCGGTGGCTTTGGCATGGGCACGGTAGAGAACGTTTTCGACTTTCATGGTGGATCTCCTGAAGATTGAGTGGCTGGGCGACAGCGAAGGTGCGCCGGGTCGCCGCGTTCCGGCTTTTATAGCTCGCTATTTGATAGCGCACTATTTGATGTGCTATTAAATAGCGCGCAATATATTTAAGCAGCCCTGGACGGGCGCTTGCGCCTGGTTCAGGCGTTCTTCAGCAGTCGGTCCCGGAGTATGTCCAGCTGGCTCTTGATCAGCGCCAGCTCGCCGGGTGTGCATTCCGTGGCGCAGAAGATCGATACCGGCACCGTTTCCGCCTGCTGCCGCAGAGCCTTGCCGCTTTCCGTCAGCGAGACGATCACGTGGCGCTCGTCGCTGGCGGCGCGGACCCGGCTGATCAAGCCTGCGGCCTCCATCCGTTTCAGCAACGGCGTCAGGGTCGCCGAATCGAGAAACAGCCGCTCGCCGATCTCCGACACGCCTAGCCCGTCGCGCTCCCACAGCACCATCATGACCAGATACTGAGGGTAGGTCAGGCCGAGCTGGCGCAGCAGCTTGCGGTACACCTTGTTCATCGCCAAGGAGGTGGAGTACAGCGTAAAGCACAGCTGCTTATCCAGAAGCAGATGGTTCTCGCTGGCGGGAACGGGAGAGGGTGTTGTATCCATGGTCTGGATAATACATAGTGCGCTATTTAATAGCAAGATACTTTTGCGTAACCATGTGGTCGAGGAAACAAACAGAAGATGCCGTGATCAAAGTGCATGAGGCTGGCCATGCCAATGCTGGCGTCTTAGACTGAGTTGGGTGGGGTGGCGCGTCAGCCGACGTTCTTGCCCGGCTTTAAGGAGAGGGAACTGCGATGAAACAGCTCTTGCTAGGTTCGGTATTCGCCGTTCTGGCGATCCCGGCGTTCGCTGCGGATGTCGGTGTATCGATCAGCATCGGCGATCCTCATTTCTACGGCCAGATCGACATTGGCAATTTCCCACGGCCGCAAGTCATTTATGCTGAACCCATCATCATCCGGCGCTCGACCGTGGTGTATGAACCGATCTACCTGCGCGTTCCTCCCGGGCATGCCAAGCGCTGGAAACGGTACTGCGCCGGATATCACGCCTGCGGTCGACCGGTGTATTTCGTCCGGGACGACTGGTACACCAACGTCTACGCCCCGCGCTACCGCAGGCACGGCCATGATGATCGCGATGACCACCGCCGCCCCGGCCATGGACGAGGTAACGACCATGGCAAAGGGTACTGGAAAGAGCAACGCTAGCGACGTGTCAGGGCTATTTGCTCCGAGCGATGGCGGACCTTTCCTGCGCTCATTAAACAGCCCCAGCACGACGTGTGGGGCTTTTGCATTATGGCGCGCCTTGGTGCGGACATTGCCGTGCCGCTCAACCGGTGCTTGCCGCGGGCTTGACCGATCACCCCCGTGTACGCCATATCAAGATCAAGGATGGCCGCGGGCGCCGGTTGGGGCGGTCGTTCGGTGTCAAGCTCTGGCCGACATTGGTCTTCCTCCGTGGGGGCAGGAGATGGGCGTCTGGTTTGGCTTGCCGACCCGGATGAAATTGGCCAGACGCCCGCCCGGATTGACACCATGCCCTGACCGGTGCCGCCCGGGCGGCGAGCGTTCCGCCCCCGGAAATGGCCCGCCGGCATCACTCGACAGGTCCCGCCGTCAGGGCCAAAGATATTGAACATGCTTTCTGGAAAGAGCCATGCATCATTATTCGCCTACATTCATTCCCCCTTCCCGCTACGACGATCCGGCGGCGGCGCTGGCTCAAGTTCGTCACATTTACGATGGCGGCATTGAGCACCTGCGCCAGGCGATGCAGCGCTTTGTCGCCGGAGAACACCTGCCCGGCCACGTGCGGGCCTGTTATCCGTTCGTTCGGATCAAGACCGATACCGTGTCGCGGTTGAGCTCGGCAAAGAATACACGGCTCAGTTACGGCTTTGTCGCAGGACCGGGCCGCTTCGAGGCCACGCTGACCCGGCCGGATCTGTTTGGGGAGTATTACCTGGAACAGCTCACTCTATTGCTGCAAAACCACGGCGTTGAACTGGAAATCGGCATTAGTTCACAGCCGATCCCCGTGCACTTCTCGTTTGCGGAGAGCGATCACATTGAAGGCGGCATGAGCGAAGAGCGCCGGCAATTGATGCGCGACATGTTTGACCTGCCAGACCTCACCGCGATGGATGATGGAATAGCCAACGGCACGTACGAGCCGCGCTCCGGTGAGCCACAGCCACTGGCGCTTTTCACCGCCTCGCGCGTCGATTACTCGTTGCATCGGCTGCGGCACTACTCGGGTACGCTGCCCGAGCACTTCCAGAATTTTGTGCTGTTCACCAATTACCAGTTCTACATCGACGAGTTCATTCGTCTCGGCCTTGTAAGCATGAGCGATCCCGACAGTGAGTACACGGCCTTCGTTGAACCCGGTAATGTGATCACCCGTCGCAAGGGGCTTGAGCCCGAGGCGGGAGACGCACTGGGGACGGCTCCGCCACGTCCGCCCCAGATGCCGGCCTACCACCTGATACGTGGCGACCGCAGCGGCATCACCCTGGTCAATATCGGCGTCGGCCCGGCCAATGCCAAAACCATTACCGACCACATTGCCGTGCTGCGCCCGCACGCTTGGGTCATGCTGGGCCATTGTGCTGGTCTGCGCCAGACACAGCAGCTCGGCGACTATGTCCTGGCTCACGGCTATGTACGGGAAGATCACGTGCTTGATGAGGACCTGCCGCTCTGGGTGCCGATTCCGGCATTGGCGGAGATCCAGGTGGCGCTTGAAACCGCCGTGTCCGAGATCACGCAAACGACGGGGCCCGAACTCAAGCGCATCATGCGTACCGGTACCGTCGCCAGCACCGACAACCGCAACTGGGAGCTGTTACCGGACAACCGGCCACAGCGCCGGTTCAGTCAGAGCAGGGCGGTGGCGCTGGATATGGAGAGTGCCACGATCGCGGGCAATGGCTTCCGTTTCCGCGTACCCTACGGCACGCTGCTGTGCGTGAGCGACAAGCCCTTGCACGGCGATATCAAGCTACCCGGCATGGCCAATCACTTTTATCGTCAACGTGTCGATCAGCATCTACGCATTGGCATCCGGGCGATGGAACTGCTGCGCGAACTGGGCGTGGATCAGCTTCACAGCCGCAAGCTGCGCAGCTTTGCGGAGGTAGCGTTTCAGTAAATGGGAAGGTGCCGTCGGAATGCGCCGAAAGCGTATAAGCCTCAGTGCAACAACTTGGCAATCTCCGGCCGATCCATATTCATCTTGGTGACGAAGGCAACACCCGTATCAACATTCCTGGGCCCAATCACTTGCCCCAGTGTTTTGCGATGGGCGATATAAACGCCCTGATATCCCATATCATGAGGTTTCTGAACAATCAGTCCGTGAATATCCCCCACCCGCATGGCATCGACGAGATATTTATTGGAGTCGAATCCGATATGAACAACTTTCCCGGCCATTCCTGACTTTTTCAATTGGAGCAAGGCGCCCAGCGTTGTCGATTCGTTTGGGGTAAATACGCCATCAATCGGGCCGCGCAATTGAGTGAGCGCTTTTTCAGCCTGCATTCGTGCGTCACCGACCGTCGTACCGATGTAAGCATCGCGTACCACTTTCAACCCTGCCCGGGTGACACCATCGACAAAACCTCGAGCTCGGTCTTCTGTAGAAACAATACCCTCTTTTTCCCTCAACAAGACCACCCTTCCTTTCCCCGATAATGCCTTGCCCATTTCCTCCCCAGCCAACTGACCTGCTTTGAAGTTATTCGTCGCAACGACGGCAACCACATCGGCACCACCGGTGTCGCGATCGATATAAACGGTAGGGATTCCTTTCGCATTAAGCTGGTCAACGAGCAGGGCCCGTTCTGGAGAGTTGGGAGCGATCACCAAGGCTTTGCAATGCAAATCCCAAATCATATTGGCTATGACCGCTTGCGATTGGCGATCCTCTTCGCTTGGGGGACCACGAAAATAGATGTCAATTCCCAACTCCTTCCCCGCCTGATTCGCGCCTGCACCTACCGCTGCCCAAAAGGCATAACCGCCGCCAGCAGAGACAACCTGGATGCAGTCTTTTGCCAAGGCAGAAACATTCGGACCAAACCATGACCAGCCCAGCAATGCGCCCAGCATCACCCCCCGTAACTTCTTCATAATGTCCTCACTGGCAGCGTCAGCCTGGATTACAACGATGTCTCTTGCCCGTCCTCGGCTTGCCACCATCCGCTATGCTAGATTTGACTTTAGCCGATCCTTGTTGATATCGATGTCAAGACAAGCCGATCTCAACGCGGGCTCAGTCGCACAATGCCATCATCATACATGTCATGGCTAAAATTCGGTCGGAACACGTCTTTCAGGCCCGGCCCGCCAAGCCTTGGGAGTCATGCCGAAATGTGCACGGAAGGTACGGATGAAGTAGCTCTGCGAGGAAAAGCCGCAGGCCCAGGCCACTTCCTTGCTGGCCTGCGTACTCTCGCTCAATAGGTGTACCGCGCGCTGCATGCGCTGGCGGTTGATATATGCGGCCAGGTGCTCCCCCGTGGTTTGGCTGAACACATGCGACAGGTAGTCTGCCGTGCAACCCGACTGCTCGGCCAGGCGACGCACGCTCAGCTGGTGGTCGCCCAGCTGATTCTGGACGAACACGCGCACACGGGAAACCAGTGGCGGTTCTGGCCGGTTTTCAGCTTCCACCTCGTCAAGCGCGCGCAGTACGCCGGCGGTGGCCGCCATCACCAGGGCGCGTGCCTGGGCGGCAGACCAGACCAGCTCATCCGACCTCGGCCCGGCGCCGGCCTGGGGGGCTTGGCCCAGCCGGGCGGCGTCGGCCAGCCAGTGCTGAATGCGTTGCGCCTGCGCGTGATGGCGTGCCTCCAGGTGCCGGATGCCCGGTTGGCCCGGTTCGGCCTCATGGGCGAGATGGCAGGTCAGCGCAGCGTTTTCGGCATAGACCACGATGTTGCAGAAGACTTCACCGGTTTTCGCGGCACCAACGCGCTCGGCGTGCAGCAGCTTGGGCGGCAGCACCAGCGCCTCGCCGGGGCCCAGCAGCAGCTCGGCATGGGGGAAGCGGAACTGCGTCCAGCCCGATACCTGCAGGAAGAGTTCGGGCGCCAAATGGAAATGCCCAGCGCCGCGTGACGCCCAGTCGCTCGGCGGGCTGGGCAGCCGCACCGCCTGCGTGCCCGCTCCCATGCGGTGCAGAAAATCCGACACATATAGGCGCATGCGCTGCGCCTGATCGGGCGCGGACAAGCGTGCGCTGCCGTGTTGACCGGCATGGTCGGCGGCCGTCAGACGACTATCCAGGTTTTTTGGCATTCTTTGCAGTTTTGTAGCAGCAATTCAGATTGAGATGAGATCGGGCAAGCGGCTAACCTTTTTAACGCCAGCTTGCCATATCCATTGGCATAACACAGCTTTGTTGGCCAGGTTCGGCCACCGCTTGGCGCCGAAACTTCTCTGGAGACCCATTGTGCTTAAAACCAAGATTTCTGTCATTGTCTGGAACGAATTCCAGCATGAACGGGAGAATACTGCTGTCCGGGCCATCTATCCCGATGGGCTGCATGCGACGATTGCCGATGCGCTGCGTGCTACCCCGGCGCTGAACCCCGGTGCGCTTCCGCTGGAGATTGGCACCGCCACGCTGGAGCAGCCCGAACACGGCCTCTCCGAAGAGCGGCTGGCCGGCTGCGACGTGTTGCTGTGGTGGGGCCACAAGGCGCACGACCAAGTGGCGGACGCCGTCGTCGACCGCGTGCAGCGCCGTGTGCTCGAAGGCATGGGCCTGATCGTGCTGCACTCGGGCCATTTCTCGAAGATCTTCCGTCGCTTGCTGGGCACGAACTGTTCGTTGAAATGGCGCGAGGCGGACGAGAAGGAGCGCATCTGGGTGGTCGAGCCGTCACACCCGATTGCGGCCGGCTTGGGCGAGTATTTCGAACTACCGTACGAAGAAATGTATGGCGAGCGTTTCGACATCCCGCAGCCGGACAGCACGGTGTTCATTTCATGGTTCGAAGGCGGTGAAGTTTTCCGCTCTGGCTGCTGCTGGGAACGTGGTCATGGCCGGCTCTTCTATTTCCGCCCCGGCCACGAGGCCTACCCGTCCTATCACGACGCCAACGTGCAACGCGTGCTGGCCAACGCCGTGCAGTGGGCTGCGCCGCGCGTGAACCTCGTCGACCGCTGCCCGATGTCGCCGCCGCTGGAAAAACTCAGCGAAAAGAACGTGTCGTTTTCCAAGGTAGGCGTGCTGCAGGGCAAGGGAGACATCGAATGAACGACGCTTACAAGGTGGAAGTGAAGCAAGCACCGGTCGAATCGGACGGCCGGTGCCTGCGCATCGGCGTGATCGGGCTGGGCATCGGGCGCCTGCATATCGAGGGCTGGCAGCAGCACCCGCAGGTGGATGTAGTGGCGATCGCCGACCCCGACCTCGAGCGGCTGGCCAAGGTTGGCGAACAGTTCGGCATCCCGGCAAGATACGACAGCGCCGAGGCCATGCTGGCGGCCGAGACGCTGGACGTGGTCAGCGTCTGCACCCCCAACAAGTTCCATAAGGCGCTGACGTTGGCGGCGTTCGAAGCCGGCTGCCACGTGCTGTGCGAGAAACCGATGGCGATGAACGCCGACGAAGGCCGCGCGATGCTCGCCGCAGCAAAGCACGCGGGCAAACGGCTGATGATCAATTTTTCGTACCGCTTTTCCGCGCAGTCGCGTGCGCTGAAGGCGCAGGTCGATGCGGGCCTGTTCGGGGATTTTTACTTTGGTCGCACGGTGTGGCACCGGCGGCGGGGCATGCCGGGCTTCGGCGGATGGTTCGGCACCAAGGCCTTGGCCGGCGGCGGTCCGCTGATCGACCTGGGCGTGCACCGGCTGGACCTGGCGTTGTGGCTGATGGGCTACCCGAAGCCGACCTGGGTGATGGGCAACACCTACGACCCGATTGCGCAGGAGTTGGCTGAGCGGTCGGGCAAGACCTTCGACGTCGAGGACCTGGCCGCGGCCCTGATCCGCTTCGACAACGGCGCGACGCTGGTCATCGAAGCGTCCTGGGCAGCCAACATCCAGGAAGCCGAGCTGATGGAGACGCGCCTCTTGGGCACCAAGGCCGGTCTGCTGCAGAAGAACCTGAACGAGGGGTACACCTTCGATGCGCACATCTTCATGGAGAAGGACGGCGCGCAGTTCGACATGCACCTGAACCCGCCGGCCACGCCGGCGCGTTCGGCCATGCATGATTATGCGGAAGCCATCCTGGCCCAGTGCCCGCACCCCGCCCCCGGCGAGGAAGGGTTGATCGTGATGGAAATCCTGGACGCGATCTACGCCAGTGCCCGTTCTGGCGATCCGGTCAAGGTCTGAGCCAGCTTGGCCAGCAATCAGAAAACAACAATAGAAACAGCTATACGCTTCTGAGGCTGGATATGATAAGTGGTTAAAGCCGTTACGTGATGGGCTGCCGAAGGACTTGGCGGGCGTCATCGCGAAGTTGCACCGCAATGCCGGCCGCCAGATTGAGCCGGCGCAGCGCCCAAAGGCTGAGGTCGTTTTCAAAAGGATCTGGCAGCGCCACCGGGCCCGGCGGGACGTCGTCGTCGGGCGAATCTGTGGCCACTGCCGGCTGGTTGCCGATCAGGGTGTCCTCGATGGTTTCGGCGGCCTGCATCAGTGGCGGGCAAATCTGCTCCGGTTTCAGGCGCTCGCGGCGCAGCAACAGCATGGTCTTGACGGCGGTGAGCTGGGCGAGCAGCTGGTAGCTGTGCGCCAGCAGGCGGCCCAGGGGCTCCAGTGGCGGGCGCACCGCACGTGGCTCCGAGAGCGAGCGCTGCGTGGCTTGGACCAGGGCAGAGAGGCTGTCGTAGGTCTCGCGCCGTGCGAGCCGCCATTCGAGTTCGGGCTCATTGTCCACCGCCTGCAATTGCCCCAGCCCCAGCGCGACGCGGGCATGCCGTGCCTGGGCCGCCAGAGCGCGCCCCACCAGCGCGGGAATCTGGTTGCGCTCCCAGGAAGGCAGCACATAGCAGAAAGACCAGGCAATGGCGACGCCGATCAGCGTATCGGCCATGCGTTCGACCACGGCGAAGGCCGGGCTGGCACCCGCATTGAGC
>JACPUY010000223.1 GCA_016192025.1 Pseudogulbenkiania sp.
CCCTGCCCGCCCGGCCCCGCACCCGGCTGCGCCGGTCTCGCGTCCGCGCTGGCCGGTGCGGTCGAAGCTGAAGGCGCAACCTTGGAACTGATGCGCCCGAAAACGTACCAGCCGGACACAACCGCCAGAATCAGGCATACAAGCACCACAATAAACGGCGTCGGCACACTGAATTTCTGTTTGATATGCAACGACGACGACTTATACAGGCTGAAAACCTGCTTCGGCAGCTTGTATTTGCGCTTGGCAGCAATATCCCGTTCGGCCTTGCTTTCGGCATCCACCGCCTTCGGCCATTCAAATAATTTGCGACCAAAAAAATTGGATTCAATGTGAAGGTGTTTGCCAGCGAGCGCCCGGACGTTGCCATCCAGAAGCGTAGTCTTTTGGGTAATCAGCCAGAAATCAACGCCGGTATGACGATGGGTCTCAAACGCCGCGACAATATCCGGCACTTTTGAGGAGGAATTGCGCGGACGATAGACATTCTGCGCCTCGTCGATGACGATGATCGCACCAGGCGGAAAGGTGAAGGTTGGCTTGAGCAAGTCGGGGTCTTCATCCGAAGGCACCAACTTGGTCCATTCCTTCACCGGCGGCACCGGCTGATGATCAAGCTTGAGTTCGGGAATGCCCATGGTGAAGATTGGCCGATTCCCTTCCAACTCCTTCAACATCTTGACCGCAAGCGCCGTTTTACCCGCCCCCGGCGTGCCGGTAATCACCGTAATCATGACAACAGCGATAGCATCACCTGCTTAGCCGCAGGACCAACCAAAGCCATCAAAGCGGAGGAAAAGTTAGCCATCCTGTTTCATCCCAAAGGCGATATACAGTGCGGTCAGACCGGCGAAGGCGAGCACCAGCGGCCTGATCTTCGTGGCGAAGTCGCATTCCGGCTGCCATGTCAAAGCAACAGTGCCGAACGACAAGCCCAGCTGTTGCGGCTGTGGACAAACGGACGGTAGGCTAAACGGCGACCATGAGAACGTCGGGTTGATTTCCTGCTGTCCGATGTCGGGAGCGTCCGGCGCGTCACCCCAGTCCGAGCAACCAACGGAATTAGGGTTCTTGTCACAGTCGGTTTTTTGTTCTTCTTTTGGAGCAGCACCAGCCGGATTATTATTTGCGGTCGTGGTATTGGTCGTGGTCTTAACCGAGTTATCAGTGTTGTAGACGTTGGTCGTAGTGGTGGTAACAGTTGACTGTTTAACAGGGACCGGTGCATCAGCTGAAAACTCATCGGTCGGAATCTCGTATTTCTGTTGCTGCTCTTTAAGCTGGGTCGTGGTCGTGCCGTCCGGATTGGCTTGCGTACTGCTCTCGACAGCCACCTTGGCAGACAGCGAATCAGCCAACTGCTGAATCTTATTGGTCGCGTCTTGCAATTCGATATTACGCTGAGCGAGTTCACGAAGAACGTCAGCGGTTTGTGCCGAGGTGACGGCGTCGGCCTGAGAAGCGATATCAGCAGCGGTTGCGGCGACCTTGGCAGCCAACTGACCATTACTGGACCAGACGTCCTTGATATAGCCGTAGGTGGTCGGCTGAGCATTAATCTTAATGTAAGTAAAAGCGCCCTCTTGCACGAAATAAACCGATCCAGAGGTAGTACGACCCGAATTCTGAACCGCTGTAATAAAACACTGCACCGCAGTGGAATACGGCTGATTAGCCGTACCACACGCCCACCATGAAGAAGTCTTATACATGTAGGGATACGTCGGATTAGCCGGCATGGTCCACTGCTCATTTGCCCATTCCCAACTCTGTTGCAACAACCATTGAGCCAAGATTGACCCAGCCAGACCAGCAGGAGAAACGGACATTGCCCCCTTTGCCGCATTGACGACACCCGCCTTGGGTATCTTTGACAACACATTGACCGCCGCCTGAGCAGCAGCCCCGGTGGCGGCATCACCCATGGCCTGTGTCCACGAGCGATTCACCTCGACAGTGGAGCCATTAACCGTCGCGGTCGCGCTGGATCCCGCCGCCGAATTACCGTGAGCGGAGCGGTTCAGATTGCCGCCACTGTGGCTATATCCATCGTCAACGTACCAGCCCGCCTTGACGTAGCCGGTGACGCCAAGGAAGCCAAACAGGAAGAAAGCGAAGTTACGGAGGTGACGGTTCATCGCGTCAGCACCAGCGCAGCCAGCACCACCGAGACAAAGCCGGCGACGAAATAGGGATCAAGCATCATATTGCCCGCCTCACCAGTTTGGCCGCATAGGCCGTGAAAACGACCGCCGCGACCAGCCAGCCGAGGGCTATACCGTCGAGCACACGGTCAGCATTGGAGCATTCAGGAAAAACCGACGTCGCCACGGTGGACGACTGGAGGACCATCGAACCGCTGGAGGAATCGTAGCGATTCAGCTTCCAGACCCCGCCGTCAAGCTGGTATTGCGTGACGGTGGAACCGGAAACCGAGGGGGAAACGCTGCCGAAGTACACCGCTTCCGCCTCAGCTTGAGATTCGTAGCAGGCTACCCCGACAGCGTACCCCATGGCTTACACCGCGCGGCGCAGGAACTTGAACGCGGCGATACCGACAATCACCACCAGCACGGCAGCGCTGACCGTCGCGGCATCGGTACCGGCATCGGTCAGGGCCGTGGTAACGGTAGCCGGGACAGCCGCCATGGCCGAGCCAGCCAAGGCGAGAGTGGAAGCGCCAGCAGCGGCGATTTTGAGTTTGATGGACTTGAACATGGTTACTACTCCTTCAGGTTGTGCCCATATGGGCGTGAAAATCATTACGGCTTGTCGGGCGAATTCTCATAAAAGCCCGTCACAGAAAATTGATTACCGAGGACAAACACCGCCGTATCGACCGCCGATTCCGGATCAGTAAAACGACCGGCGTCCTTGAGTAACTTGGTAAAACCAACATCGCCGTCCTGTGGGCACAGAAACAGGCCAGTGTCGGTATCCTGTGCGACCCATACAGGACGGATTGCCATGTCAGACCCCTTGCTTTTGCGGAGCAAGAACCGGAACCATATTCGTGACAACGGTCTTTTGAGTGCGGCCAGAAGTCTGGAACTCGACAGTCAGTTCCGCTTCCAGCGGGAATTTGAGGTGCTTGATTTTTTCGAAG
>JACPUY010000224.1 GCA_016192025.1 Pseudogulbenkiania sp.
ACTCTTTCCCACACGCTCTTCCGATCTCCTTATTGTGCCAATGGAACATGCTGCCATCGAGGCATGGCGCCATAATAGCCGGAAAAAGGAGCTTGATATGGTCAGAACGGAATGTCTGGCGCAGCTTGGTTGGCATGCCGCCTTCGCAAAAAACAAAGGAATCGTCATGGCCCTGCTGGCCGCCCTGGGTTTTTCCGCCAAGGCGATCTTCGTCAAGCTGGGCTATCGCTACGGCGCGGGTGCCGAGGCCTTGCTGGTGTTGCGCATGGCGTTCGCCCTGCCGTTTTTTCTGCTGATGGCGTGGCGCAGCGGCATGGCTGCGGGAGGGCGCCGGCTGGAGCGGCGCGATTGGTGGCAACTGGCGGTGCTGGGACTGCTGGGCTATTACCTGTCCAGCCTGCTGGATTTCATCGGCCTGCAATACGTCTCGGCAGCGCTGGAGCGGCTGACGCTGTTCATCTACCCGACACTGGTGCTGTTCATCTCGGCGCTGTGGCTCGGCAAGCGCTACCCGGGCAAGGTGTGGCTGGGTGTCGGGTTGGCCTACCTCGGCGTCACGCTGGCCTTCATACAGGATCTGCAGGATGCCGAACTGGGCGGGCAGGCCTTGCTCGGCCTGGCCTGGGTCGTCGCCAGCACCGTGAGCTACGCCTTGTATCTGGTCGGCTCGGACGAGGCGATTACCCGTATCGGCGCCACCCGTTTCACGGCGCTGGCCACGCTGGGGGCCTGCGCGGCGGTATTCGTCCACTTCGCCGTGACGTCGCCGCTGGCCGCGCTGGTCCTGCCCGGGCCGGTGTACCTGATCGGACTGGCCATGGGCTTGTTCAGCACGGCGCTGCCGGTGTGGTGCCTGAATATGGCGATCCGCCAGTTGGGGGCGGGCAAGGCGGCCTCGGTCGGCACGCTGGGGCCGGTGCTGACCATGGCGATGGGCTGGCTCATCCTGGGAGAAAGCCTGACACTGCTGCAGGTGCTGGGTGCCATGCTGGTCATCGGCGGCGTGGGGATGATCGGCCGCAGCAAGTGAGAGCGCCCGCCCCGATGCCGGCGGTGACCTGAGAAGGTTGACCGAAGCCGGCTGCGTGGCGCTCGGACAGGCAACAAAAAAGCCGCATGGAAATCACCATGCGGCTTTGTCTTGCCAAGTCCGGCTTACAGCTTGCCGCTTACCCAGCCATTGACCCCGGCCAGGGCTTCGGCCAGCTTCTCGGGCTGGGTGCCGCCGGCCTGGGCCATGTCGGGACGACCGCCGCCCTTGCCGCCGACCTGCTGGGCGACGAAGTTGACCAGTTCGCCGGCCTTGATCTTGCCGGTCAGGTCGGCGGTGACGCCGGCCACCAGCGACACCTTGCCGTCGCCCTTGGCGGCCAGCACGATGGCGGCCGACTTGAGCTTGTCCTTCAGCTTGTCCAGCGTTTCGCGCAGCGCGGTGTTGTCGGCGCCTTCCAGCTCGGCCGCCAGCACCTTGATGCCGCCGATGTCGACGGCGCTGTCGGCCAGCGCATCGCCGGCCGAGGCGGCCAGCTTGGCCTTGAGGCGGGACAGTTCCTTCTCCAGCGCCTTCAGGTTGTCCTGCAGGCTGCCGATCCGGTTTACCACTTCGTCGTTGCTCTGCGCTTTCAGTGCGCCGGCCGCTTCCTTCAGCAGGCTTTCCTGCTGCTGGGCGTAGGCCACGGCGCCTTCACCGGTCACGGCTTCGATGCGGCGCACGCCGGCGGCCACGCCGCCTTCCGCCACGATCTTGAAGAAGCCGATGTCGCCGGTGCGCTTGACGTGGGTGCCGCCGCACAATTCGGTGGAGAAGTCGCCCATCTTCAGCACGCGCACCTCGTCGCCGTACTTCTCGCCGAACAGCGCGATGGCGCCGGCGCGGATGGCGTCGTCGTAGGCCATCAGCTTGGCGGACACCTCGACGTTGTGCAGCACGATGCGGTTCACCACGCGCTCGATTTCGGCGATCTGCGCGGCCGACACCGGCTCGTTGTGGGCGAAGTCGAAGCGGGTGCGCTCGGCGTTGACCAGCGAGCCCTTCTGCGCCACGTGGCTGCCCAGCACGTGACGCAGCGCGGCGTGCAGCAGGTGGGTGGCGGAGTGGTTGCGCGCGGTGGCTAGGCGTTTGTGCAGGTCGATGGTGGCCTGCACGGTGTCGCCGACGTGCAGCGCGCCGCGCACCAAGCGGCCGCTGTGGCCGAAGGTGGCTGCCTTGATCTTCTGGGTGTCGGTGACGTCGAACAGCGCGCCGACGCCGCCGCTCACCGAAATTTCGCCGGTATCGCCGACCTGGCCGCCGCCTTCGGCGTAGAACGCGGTGTCGTCGAGCACCACGACGCCATCTTCGCCTTCGGCCAGCTGGTCGACCGGCGTCGTGCCCTTGAATAGTGCCAGCACCTTGGCGTCGACGCTGACGGTTTCGTAGCCGTGGAAGCGGGTATCGGCGCCTTCGTACTCGAGGTTGCCGGTCATCTTGAAGCTGGAGGCGGCGCGGGCGCGTTCGCGCTGGGCGTTCATCTCGCGCTCGAAGCCGTCCAGATCGACGGCGATGTCACGCTCGCGGCAGATGTCGGCGGTCAGGTCGACCGGGAAGCCGAAGGTGTCGTACAGCTTGAACACGGTGGAGCCGTCCAGCTGCTGCTGCTTGCTGCCTTCCAGCGCGGATTCGAGCAGGGCCATGCCGTGTTCCAGCGTTTCGGCAAAGCGCAGCTCTTCCTGGCGCAGCGCATCTTCCACCTCGGCCTGCTTCTGGCGCAGTTCCGGGTAGGCGTCGCCCATCTCGCGCACCAGGTCGTCAACCAGCTTGTAGAAGAACAGACCCTTCTGGCCCAGCTTGTAGCCGTGACGGATGGCGCGGCGGATGATGCGGCGCAGCACGTAGCCGCGTCCGTCGTTGGACGGCATCACGCCGTCGGCGATCAGGAAGGAGCAGGCGCGGATATGGTCGGCGATCACCTTCAGCGACGGCACCTCCAGGCTGAACGGTACGCCGGTTTCACGCGCCGCGGCCTTGAGCAGGCTCTGGAACAGGTCGATCTCGTAGTTGGCGTGCACATGCTGCAGCACGGCCGAGATGCGCTCCAGACCCATGCCGGTGTCCACCGACGGTTTCGGCAGCGGGTGCAGCGTGCCGCTTTCGTCGCGGTTGAACTGCATGAACACGTTGTTCCAGATCTCGATGAAACGGTCGCCGTCTTCTTCCGGGGATCCC
>JACPUY010000225.1 GCA_016192025.1 Pseudogulbenkiania sp.
CGGCAGGCGCTGGCCGGCCAGCCAGTCGTCCAGGCTCAGCGCCACGGCCGGGCTGCGGTGCTGCCGGGTGCGGGCGCGGATTTCCGCCGCAGTGAGCCAGCGCGCGGCGACGATGCCGTCGTCCAGTTGTCGGCCAAGCTCTTCGTGCAGGGCCTGGCCGCAAAAGGTGAAGCGCAGGTAGGTGATGTCGCTGCCCGGTTTGTCGGCCAGATAGATGCCGACCAGGGCTTCGGGTTCGAAGTGCCAGGCCGTTTCCTCCAGGACTTCGCGCCGCACGGCATCGAACAGCGTCTCGCCGTGTTCCAGGTGGCCGGCCGGCTGGTTCAGGCGCAGGCCTTCGGGGGTCTGCTCTTCCACCATCAGGAAGCGGCCATCGCGCTCGATGACGGCGGCCACGGTGACATTCGGTTTCCAGGTTCTCATGAGGTCGCCAGGTGCAGTTGACAATGGTTCTTGTTTATCTACATAATGATAATAATTCACATTTATATGTGCTGGGTGGAAATATGTATGTATGTCTTTGTCATGGCGTGACCGATACGCAGATCCGTGAAGCCGTCGTGGAGGGCGCTACCCGACTGCGCGACGTGTCGCAGCAACTGGGTGTGGCGACCGACTGCGGCCGTTGCGCCTGCTGTGCCCACCAACTGATCAAGGATACGCTGGCAGATCTCACCGTCGAAGCCCATTCTCCCTTTCGCGACGTCGCCTAAGCCCCGCTGTTTCCGTCGCAAGCTACACCGCAAGTCGCACCGCTCTGCCTTGCACTCGCAAACTCATGTGCAATAATCCTAAGATAAAAATATGTGCATAGGAGCTTGTCATGCAAGGCGATAAAAAAGTCCTAAAATTCCTCAATCAGATTCTCAAGAACGAACTGACCGCCATCAACCAGTACTTTCTGCATGCCCGCATGTACAAGAACTGGGGCCTGAAAAAGCTCAACGAACACGAGTACCACGAGTCCATCGACGAGATGAAGCACGCCGACAAGCTGATCGAGCGCATCCTGTTTCTCGAGGGGCTGCCCAACCTGCAGGATCTCGGCAAGCTGTACATCGGCGAGAAGCCGCAGGAAATGCTCGAGCTCGACCTCAAGCTGGAGATGGAAGGCCTGCCCTTGCTGCGCGAGGCCATCACCCATTGCGAGAGCGTCAACGACTACGTGACCCGCGATCTGCTGGAAGACATTCTGGACAGTGAGGAAGAGCACGTCGACTGGCTGGAAACCCAGCTGGGCCTGATCGAGAAGGTCGGGCTGCCGAATTACCTGCAAAGCCAGATGGAAGACTGAGAGGTCGCAAGACCGTAATTGAACAAGGGGGCCGTTGGCCCCCTTGTTCGTTTGTGGCGATCAGCCGCCGCTGCCGGTGTTCGTCGGTGTGGCGTCCGGAGTGTCGGTCTCCTCCCACGGCAACTCGACCTTCTTGTGGTTGATGCTCATCACGCCCTGCTTGTATTCCAGATCGGTGGAAATCTGGCCGCCTTGCTGCTTCAGGTAACCCTGTTCGGTCCACTGTGCCAGCTGGCTGTCGAGCAGGCTGCGCGCCAGTTCGTCCACCTCCTTGAGGTTGGGCTGGTCTTCCGCCGAGGCATCGACGGTGAACAGGTTGCGCGCCTGATCCACCACCAGGTCTTCCAGCGTCTGGCGCGGCAGGTTGACGCTGGCCTCGGCCTCGAAGCGCTTGAGGAAGGTCAGCGGGTTCTGCAGGTCGCTCTTCTGGAAGCCGCTGAGCGTCAGGTTGCCCTTGAGTTGCGCTTCGCCGCTGGGCATGCGCAAGGAGAACTCGTTGACGACCAGGCGCGGGTTGTTTTCCAGCAGCGGAATGCCGTGTGTCTTGATGGTGTTCACGTAGCGCTGGCGCAGGATGGTCGGGTCGACGCCTTCAAACGGGATCTTGCCGATCTCCTGGTCCAGCTTGAGCAGGGTCGGGCCGTGCAGATGGTTGGCCGAGACGTCCAGCTTCATCGGGCCGTAGCGCTTGTCGTTGAGGTTGAAGCTGGCGAAGTCGAACTTGCCGCGGGTGTTGACGAACTCGTCCTGCTCGCTGGTGACCATCTGGTAGCGCAGCGTCTTCAGCCCGACGTTGGAGGGGCGGAACTCGCCGGACGGGTTGATGAACTCGCCCACGCGGATGCGCGTCAGCACGTACACCAGCTCGTTGAGCTTGAGGTTGTACGGTACGCTTTCCTTCCAGTTGAGCTGCACGTTGTCGACGGTCAGCTCGCTGGTGCCGAGCTTGATGCCGCTGCTGCCCGGGCGCACGTCGGACAGGTACTTGACGCCGTCAAAGGCCACCGAGCCCTTGCTCGACGCTTCGAGCAGGAAGCCGGGCGAGAGCGCCTCGGTCTTGTATTCCTTGTAGCCGGAAGCGTAGTCGACTTTCAGGTCGAAGCCCTTCCAGCTGACCTTGACCCCGGACAGCGCCTCGTCATAGTCGAAAGCCGGGATGTTGACCTGCAGCAGGCCGCCACCGCCGAAGCCCAGCCGGTTGGTGACGGTAATCGGCTCCTTGTCGCCAAAGAAGCGCGACAGCGTCTTGCGGGTGGCGTCGCTCATGGCGAACTCGGTCGACACCAGGGCGCGAGCCGGGCGGAAGTCGAAGCCGCCGATGCCCGGCAGCGGGCCGTGCTTGATGTGATGGGTAAAACGGATGGTCGAGCCGAGCAGGGGGTGCAGGTTGTCCGGCAGCATGGCCTCGTAGGGGCCCGACAGGCGGCGGTTGAAGGTGAGCTCGGTGGTTTCCGTGGAGGAGAACCAGCCCCGCGCGTAGTTGTGGGACTTCACCTTGAACAGCGGAAACTCCGCCAGCATGCGGTGCTGTTCGGCCAGCGTGTCCTCGGTCTTGAGGCCCGCCCAGTAGGCGGTTCCGCCGTACAGGACAAACAGCCCCCCCAGTACTCCACCTGCAATGATCAGACGTTTTTTTTGCGGCACAAGCATCGGCTTCTGAAAGTGTAAAAAGGCATCATATGTTACACCAGAGCGCAGGGGGAACGCATGAGCAAAGAAAGAGTCTGACATGGGCGTAACTATTTATTACAATACAACTTTATCCCCGACGAGGTGTGCGATTTAATGGAATGGATTAATGGTTTGATTGATTTGCCGTGGTGGGGTTATGTTGCCGTCGCCCTGGTGCTGACGCACATTACCATCGCCTCGGTGACCATCTTCCTGCATCGTCATCAGGCGCACCGCGCCCTGGATCTGCATCCCATCCCGAGCCACTTCTTCCGTTTCTGGCTCTGGCTGACTACTGGCATGGTCACCAAGGAATGGGCGTCCATTCACCGCAAGCACCACGCTCGCTGCGAAACCGCCGAAGACCCGCACAGCCCGCAAGTGCTGGGTATCAAGAAAGTATTCTGGGAAGGTGCCGAACTGTACCGTGCTGCCTGCAAAGACCGCACCATCATGGAAAAGTTCGGCCACGGTACGCCGGACGACTGGCTCGAGCGCAACGTCTACACCCGCCACAGCGGCAAGGGCATCATCCTGATGATGGCGATCGACCTCGCCCTGTTCGGCCCGATCGGCCTGAGCATCTGGGCGGTGCAGATGATCTGGATTCCGCTGACGGCAGCCGGCATCATCAACGGTATCGGCCACTACTGGGGCTATCGCAACTTCGAGAACGAAGACGCCTCCACCAACATCCTGCCGTGGGGCATCCTGATCGGTGGTGAGGAACTGCACAACAACCATCACACCTTCGGTACCTCGGCCAAGCTCTCGTACAAGTGGTACGAGTTCGACAGCGGCTGGATGTATATCCGCATCCTGGAAAGCCTGGGCCTGGCCAAGGTACGCAAGGTCGCGCCGCGATTGGCCGAAGACCCGTCGCGTCCGCATCTGGATTTCGAACATCTGCAGGCCGTGGTGGCCAACCGCTACGCGCTGGCGGCTAGTTATGCCCGCGAACTGAAGGATGTGTACCGTAGCGAGGTCGAGAAGCTGGGCCATGGCAACCTGGCCGGCAAGATGAAGACCTGGCTCAAGCAGGAAGCCAAGGACACGCCGGCGGAAGAGCGCGAGCAACTGGCGGCGCTGCTGGAAAAGAGCCATGTGCTGCAAACCATCTACACCATGCGCCAGGAACTGTCCCGCCTGTGGGAGCGCTCCAGCCTGACCCGCGAGCAACTGCTGAAGGAACTGCAAGACTGGTGCGCGCGCGCCGAAGCCAGCGGCATCGAATCGCTCAAGTCCTACGCCCTGCGCCTGCGCCGGGTGTCTCTGGCCTAATTGGCGTAGCGGTTACATTACAGCAATTAATACCCAGCAACGGCGGGACGTGTTCCCGCCGTTTTCTATGGACGGGCTCCCATAGCCTGTTCACGATTTCACTGTAGAGGATTACCATGACCATCTATCGTCACAAACCGGGCAAGCGGCTGGCCGAAGCGGCTGTTGTCAACGGCATGATTTTCCTGGCCGGACAGGTGCCGGAAAATACCGAGGCCGACGCCCGCGAGCAGACCGCCAACGTGCTGGGCCAGATCGACACCCTGCTGGCCGAACTGGGCTCGGACAAGACCAAGATCGTCGATGCCACCATCTTCCTGTCCTCGCTGGCCGACTACGACGCCATGAACGAAGCGTGGGACGCCTGGGTGGCCGAGGGCCATGTGCCGGCCCGCGCCACGGTGGAAGCCAAGCTGGCCAATCCGGCGTGGAAGGTCGAGATCAAGCTGGTAGCCTGCCACGGCTGAGGCTGAGGCTGAGGCTGAGGCTGAGGCAGACCCCACGAAAAACCCGGCAAGAATTTGCCGGGTTTTTTGTGGTGGGAGGGGCCTTATTCGGTAATGACTTCACGCCAGAACACCCCTTTCACCGTGCCGCTGCCTCCTGTACTGGTGCTGAGCAGCGTGCCGACGTCGACCTTGAGCGTTTCGCCATCCGTTGTGCGGAGCATGGCCTTGTAATCGCCACTGGACAGCTTGATCACCGTGGGGCGGCTGGAGAGGAAATGGGTGTCGCTGATGTTGGCGCTGCTGGCTATGCTGGCCAGGCTGAAGTAACCGGTTTGCAGGCCGGTCTGGTAGTCGATGATGTAGAGCCAGCTCTCCATGCCGGAGGTGCAGGGGTCCGCCGGCTGATTGGCGGTAAACAGCACCTTGCCGTTCGCCAGGGCGGGGGAGTTGATGACACGCTGGCCGCTGGGGAGCTGCGCCTTCCAGCCGTGGGTCGAGATGTTGCCTGCTGTGCCGGTATTTGGATCCGCCTCGGTAGCATAGCTGCTGGAGGCCAGCGTGACGGTGCTCAGCTGGCTGGGGGTGGTGGCATCATCGCCGTCATCATAGTCGGTCACGGTGTCGATGCGGTCAATCAGGCCGTACATGCTGCCGGTTTCGCCGGAGCCGATGTCGGAGGAGGTCAGGTAGCGCCCGGTGCCGACGTAGACAAAGCGTTTGGCTGTGCCGTCGATGGTGATTTCGGCCAGCTCCGGTTCGCTGGTGATCGGGGCGCTCAGGCTGGCCAGTTTGTGCACGGCCCAGCTGCTTGCCGTGGTGGCGGTCAGGTCGAAGCGCCAGACGTTGCCGTCCAGGTCGCCACCGTAGACGTATTTGACCTGGTTCAGCGCAGAGTAGCTGTCGGCGAAGCCGGCGATGTAGTTGAGACCTTTGCCGGTCACCTTGAATTTTTTAATCAGCGCCCCGGTACTCAGATTGACGACGTATAGGTAGCTATAGTTTGAAACGTTGCCGGTAATGCTGCTGTTGCCCAGGTCGGTATTGCTGAATCCACCGGCAAAGATGGCGACCTTGGTCAGGGTAGTCCCGATCGTCACCTGGGTGATGATCGGGCGGCCGTAAACATAACCGACGTAGGTGTCGGAGTCAGTGGAGGTATCGGTACTGGTTGCCGCTATCGTGGTATCGAAAGTCCAGAGCGGGGTGGGCTGGGCAGCGGCGAGGGTTAGAGAAAAGACCCCCTTGGCTCCCTTGCCATAGGCGCTGGCAAAGTAATAGGTGGTCGAGCCAAAGTTTTCGACGCTAGGGGTCGCGTCTAGCCAGTATTTGTGGGTTAGATACAAAATAGAGGTGAAGGTATCGATCTTGGGAGCATCGCTCTGGCCGATCGAGTTGAGAAAGGCTTTAGGCACATAGGCCCAAGCCTCCTCACCGTTGCTGCTGTTGTTGGTGCCGATGGCACTATTGTCATGCTTGAAGGCATGCACCATGCCGTCGTTGGCAGCCTGGATCACTCGTTGCAGCCCGGAAACGTAGATCGGTTCGCTGTGCACGATGGTACCCAGCCGATGGGCTGGGTGACGATAGCCGGTGATGGTCGTGTCGCCTTTCAGCGTCTTGATGATGTCTTGGCAGGCGCTCTGGGTAATGGCGTTAAGGTACAACCTACGGATGGCATCGCCACAATAGTCATTGGAACCGTTGCCCGATTCCAGCTCGATCAGGCCCGCCGAGATGTTGGTATAGAGCTTTCTGCCGGTGCTCAGGTTGCTGATTGCGTCCAACTTGCTCTGCGCGCTCCACTGCGCCGTACTGTCGACGCTGCCGGTGCTGGTGTCGATGGTAAACGCCTTCAGGTCACCGGTCATCTCGCTGTAGTTGTAGTAGGAGGCAAACAGTGTGTTGTCCCCCTGCACGATGTTGGAGTTGGTCACCGCCGCCGCCGAACCGCTTTGAGTCGGGTCTATGCTGGTGGTACAGACTTCCAGCGGATAGTCCGGCAGGGTCGTCGTGATGTCGGCCTGGGCTAGCAGCGGAGCCATGGCCAGTGTGGCAGCCAGGGCAACCTGACTCATCTTCCATCTTGCCGTGAACATGATCGTGCTTCCTATCGAGTGAGGATGGTCTGGGACATGCTCAGACTGCTGCCCGGCCCTTCGGCGCGGCTGGTGACCCGGTAATAGATGCTGTTGCTCGAACTCAGCCCCGAGAACACCGTGCTGCCGATCTTCTTGCTGCCGCCCAGCGTTGTCGTGCCGCCGCTGCTGGGAATGGCGTATTGGCATTTGCCAGCCTTGTCGGTGACCGCCGTGCCCAGCGTGCCGGTGCACAGCCGTTCGATGATGAACTTGACGGTATAGCCCGAGCTGTTGCTGACGCTGATGGCGTCGACGGTGGACCAGTCGAGGTTGTCGGGGACGCCGTCGTCGTCGGTGTCCAGGTCGACCGGGTAATAGCAGTTGGCAAACGTGGCAGAGTTGGCGGTACAACTGGCCTTGTTGGCGACGTCCAGGTTGGCGCTGCTGATATTGCCCAGTGCGGACAGGCCGTACTGCAGGCCGACATCAGACAGGTGGATGCCGCTTTCGCGGAAGGCCAGGTTGCGCGTCATAAGGCCGGAGAAATCGACCACCCGCACCATGGCGATGCCGATCAGCAGGATGGCCACCATGGCGATCAGGGTGATGATCAGCGATATACCCTGCTGGGCCGCACGTACAGGGTGTCTCATCATGTCTAGCCGGCGGCCCATATCGTGTTCCTCAGCGGGATGACGCTTTCGTAGACGCGGTACTTGTAGTGCTGCCATTCGGTGCCGCCGGCTCCGCCGTCCAGTCGCACCTTGGTTCCGCTCCAGATGCAGATGCCGCTGGAGAAGCCGGAGCAGGCCGTGGTGACGATGCCGCTTTCCCGTTTGGGGATGCGCGCGACCACCGCCAGTCTCACCGCCTGCAGGGTGAGGATCGTGTCCAGGCTGGCGTTGTCGGCCTCCAGGGCCGACTTGGCATAGGTGCCGGTGGCGTCTTTCCAGCCATAGTCATAATCTGCGCTGTTCAGCTTTTCGCCATACTGGGCCTGCATGTTGACGATGCTCTCGCCCAACGTGTAGTTGACGGTGGCAACACGCATGGAAGCATCGGCGAGTTTCAGTTGTCGATTGGTTTCATCTACCGAATAGGTGCTGGTGATGATGTCCGAACCCAGCTTGATAATGTAGTCGCCGCTGCCATAGGCCGGATAGCTGTGGTCGTTCTGATAGCTGGTGGCAGGGTTGTAGGTAGTGCCGTTGTCGTTGTTGCCTGGGTTCTGCTGCAGCTTGACCGCAGAGTTCTGCTTCTGCGTCAGGTCGAAGCGGGTGCAGTTGCCGGTCGCCGGATCGTAAAGGACAGAGAAGGTATTTACTTCGAAACCATTGACCGAGTTGACGTCGACTTCGGACGAGCCAGGCGGCATGGTCTTGTCGATGGTGGTTAAGCCGAAGCTGATGGTTCCTTCCCCACTCCGGACCTCAAGTTGATCCGTTTCACCGTTGGTGCCGCCGTCGACGATGATCAGCGGGGCGATGGAGACGCCGAAACCTGCTCCGGCAAAGGTAGGGTCTTCACAGCTGGTACCAGGGCAGGCACCGTTGGTGCCGATATAGGCGTAGCGTGTCGTACACTTGAGCAGCGTACCGATCTGCGTGCCGTAGCCGGCGCTGCGGATGGCTTGTTCCATCAGCACCATCGACGTCAGCCCCTGGTTTTGCCCTTCCGACGCGGAGTCGGTGCTTTTGCGCTGGTTCCACCACAGCCCCATGATCTGCGACAGCATCAGCGTGGTGATCAGCGCGATGGTGAGGCCGATCATGATCTCGATCAGGCTGATGCCGGACTGGCGGCGCGGGGAGCGAAGGGGTGGGTGGGGCATGATGGGTCGCCTCAGGAGGTCGGGATCAGCGTGGTGGTGCTGAAGCGGCGCACGTCGCCGTCGGCCGTGTTCTGCCAGCAGATCACGATGGTGACCTGGTTGGCCGCGCCGCTGAGGGCCGAGGCGATGGTGACCGACTGCCGGTTGGCGCTGGCGTTGGGCAGCGTCGAGCTGATCGAGCTCAGCCAGCTGCTGACTTCGGCCTGGCTGGAACTGGTGGCGGTGCCATTGCACGTGCTGCCGGCGTTGAAGGCGAAGTCGGTGTCGAAGCTGCCTTTGGCCCGTGCTGCCCACATCTGCCCGATCAGGCTGTTGGCCAGGTAGGTGGCCTGGCCTCGGTACTGGTTTTCGCTGTTGGCGCGAATGGTGAAGCCTTGCATGGCGATCAGGGCGAGAATGCTGACGGCGAAAATGGCCATGGCGATCAGCGCCTCGATCAGGGTCGAGCCATGTTGCCGGTGCTTATGTCTGCTCGGGCCAGCCATGATCAGCACTTCCTCGGGTCGGTCGAACTGGTCACGTTGGGGTCGCACAGCTTCATTGCCCCGCCGGTTTGTA
>JACPUY010000226.1 GCA_016192025.1 Pseudogulbenkiania sp.
CCCGGCGTGACAGGCCGGTATTCTAACCAACTGAACTACCACTCCACACAAACCTGGTGGGCGATACTGGACTCGAACCAGTGACCTCTGCCGTGTGAAGGCAGCGCTCTACCAACTGAGACTAATCGCCCGAATTCTGGGTGCTGCTTGTATTGTTGGCGGAGTGGACGGGACTCGAACCCGCGACCCCCGGCGTGACAGGCCGGTATTCTAACCAACTGAACTACCACTCCACACAAACTGGTGGGCGTTGACGGAGTCGAACCGCCGACATTCTGCTTGTAAGGCAGACGCTCTACCAACTGAGCTAAACGCCCTTGCTTGCAGTCTTGCTTGCGCTCAACAGCGAGGAGGTGAATTAAATCACAGTCGTTTCTGTCATGCAAGAGGGGGGTCTGAAATTTTTACGCCATTGTTTAAAACACGGCAGGCAATGGTTGATAGGACGGGTGTTTTGTCTGACAGGGGCGTGACGCCGTCTTTCCACCTCATGTATCATCTGCCGATTCGCTTTATCGGACGGTTTACAGAATGAAGCAGACCTTTCTCGATTTTGAGCAGCCGATTGCCGAGCTGGAAAACAAAATTGAAGAACTGCGCTTTGTCCAGGACGACTCTGTGCTGGACATTTCCGAAGAAATCTCGCGTCTGCAGAAAAAGAGCCAGGAGCTGACCAAGACGCTCTATGGCAAGCTGACGCCGTGGCAGATTTCTCAGGTGGCACGCCACCCGCAGCGCCCGTACACCCTTGACTATATCAAGGCCCTCTTCGCAGACTTCGACGAGCTGCACGGTGATCGCTCTTTCTCCGATGATCCGGCCATCGTCGGTGGCATCGCGCGCTTTAATGGCCGGTCTGTCGTGGTGATCGGTCACCAGAAGGGGCGCGATACCAAGGAGAAGATTTACCGCAACTTCGGTATGCCGCGGCCCGAAGGCTACCGCAAGGCCTTGCGCTTGATGAAGCTGGCCGAAAAGTTCAGCCTGCCGGTGATCACCTTTGTCGATACTCCGGGGGCTTACCCGGGGATCGGCGCGGAAGAACGCGGGCAGTCGGAAGCGATCGGGCGTAATCTGTATGAAATGGCTCGCCTGAAAGTGCCGGTGATCTGTACCGTGATTGGCGAGGGCGGCTCCGGCGGGGCCTTGGCGATTGCCATTGGCGATTACGTCAACATGCTGCAGTATTCCACCTATTCCGTCATTTCGCCGGAAGGGTGCGCCTCGATTCTGTGGAAAACGGCGGAGCGGGCTTCCGATGCGGCCGAAGCCTTGGGTATTACCGCCAATCGCCTGAAAACCCTGGGCTTGGTTGATCGTGTGCTCAACGAGCCGATCGGCGGCGCGCACCGCGATCACGCGCAGATGATGAGCTCGATGAAGCGCATGCTGCAGGAGCAACTGCGTGATCTGACGGCCAAGTCGCTGGATGAATTGCTGAAAACCCGTTTTGACCGGTTGATGAGTTATGGGCGCTTCAAGGAAGACGCTGCCTGACCTGATTGATCGCCTCAGCGCACATTGGCCGGACGAATTGTCCGGCCAATGTGCTTTTGAGGTGGGGCTGAGCGGCGGGGTCGATTCGGTCGTGCTGCTGGACCTGCTGGTCCGCCTGCGCTCGCAGCGCAAACTGAGTTTGTCGGCGGTGCATGTCCATCATGGGTTGAGTCCGCAGGCGGATGCCTGGGTCGATCACTGCCGGCGGCTTTGCCGGGGCTGGAGTGTGCCGTTACGGGTCGAGGCGGTGCGGGTCGAGATCGGCGGCGGCGAAAGCCTTGAGGCGGTGGCGCGCCAGCTTCGCTATCAGGCCTATGCCCAGTCTTCGGCCAGCGTGGTGGTGCTGGCCCACCACCAGGACGACCAGGCCGAAACGGTACTGTTGCAATTGCTGCGTGGTGCCGGGCCGAAGGGGGTGGCGGCCATGCCGGCGCTACGGCAGCATGCCGGCCGCTGGCTGTGGCGCCCCTTGCTGACTATTCCCCGTGCCGAAATCGAACGCTATGCTCGCTGGCGTCACTTGTCCTGGGTGGAGGACGAGAGCAATGCCGATACCCGTTGGCGCCGCAACCTGCTGCGTCACGACATCCTTCCTCTCGTCGAATCGGCCATTCCCCATTACCGACAGCATTTGCAGCGCGCCGCCACCTTGATGGCGGATGCGGCGGCCATTCTTGATGAGCAGGCCGAGCGTGACTTCCAAGAGTGCCGGCACGATGGGCGTCTGCTCGTGCTGTCGATGTCCCGGCTCAGTCCGCCGCGCCAGCGCCACTTGCTACGGCACTGGCTGGAGTGGCTGGGTGTGGGCGAGGCTTCACCTGAGGCGCTGGAACAGTTCAGACGTCAAGTATTGCAGGCGGCGGCGGACAAGCACCCCGAACTGCACTTGCCACAGGGGCGGGTATTCCGCTATCGCGGGGAGTTGTGGTCGTTTAGGAGCGGCAGTGTCGCTCCCCGAACTGTCCGTTTGGCGTCAGTCGCCCCGGGGGGGCGGCTGACGCCGCCGACATGGTGCGGGGAGCTGGGTTTTGCGGTCCGGCGTGGTGGCATCGATCCGCAGTGCTTGCAGGATGGTTTCGAGTTGCGTGTCAGAATGGGGGGGGAGCGGCTCGATCACAAGGTTGGCCGAAAGCCGGTAAAGACCCTGTTGCAAGAGGCCGGTATCCCGCCGGTCATGCGGGCAGGATGGCCTCTGCTGTACCTGCCGGATGGTCGCCTGGCGGCCATTCCCGGTGTGGCCGTGGCCGAGGGGGTCAAGCTGAATGAGGGGCAGGGCTGGTGGCCGGAGTGGTGGCCGTGCTGAGCGCTGGCTATCGCAGGAAGGCGCTGCCTGTCTGAAACGAACAACACCCGCCAAGGCGAGTGTTGTTCATGGTGGTTGTTGCGATCAAGCAAAACTCTGTCAATCGCGTTCGCCGCCAAAGGCCAGCAGCAGCTGCAGCAAGCTGGAGAACAAGTTGTAGATGCTGATGTAAATCGACAGGGCTGCCGAGATATAGCTGGTCTCGCCACCGTCAACCACCGTCTTGACCTGCCACAGGATCATCAGCGAGCTGAAAAGGGCAAAGGCCGCGGCAATGGCCAGGTGCAGGCCGGGCAGCTGCAGGAACAGATTCGCCACTACAGCGATCATCAGTACGATGGCGCCGACGGTCAGGAAACTGCTCATGCCGGACAGGTCACGCTTGGTGGTGGTGGCGATGCCGGCCATCACGAAGAACACTGCAGCAGTCGCGCCGCCGGCGATCATGATCAGTTGGCCGCCGTTGGCAAAGCGCAGCGCTAGCTGCAGCAACGGGCCAAGCAGCAAGCCCATCAGCAGGGTAAAGCCCAGCATCAGCACGACGCCGAGGCCATTGTTTCGGTTCTTCTCGATGGCAAAAACCATGCCGTAGAATACGGCCATGATGGCGATCATGCCGATGATCGGGCTGCCGGCCAGGAAGGCAAAACTCATGTTGGTGCCGATCAATGCTCCCATGACGGTCGGGATCATCGACAGCGCCAGCAGGGCATAGGTGTTGCGCAGAACCTTGTGGCGAGCGCCATCGAGCGTCAAGGTCTGATAGCCGGTCTGAAGGTTCGGTTGCATGCTTCCTCTCTCCGAAGAGTCAATGATATTGGATCGGGTGGCTGAGTAGACATACCCGCCTGCCATTAAGTTTCCGCGAAGAAGCCGCGTGGCGCAAGGTGTCTTGCCCGGGTTGGGGGCTTCATGTATTCTTGCGCCTTGGCTGACCGGCCGGGAAATTACGCAAGCGCGGTCACGCACCCAATTGCGAGGGTGGCGGAATTGGTAGACGCACTGGATTTAGGTTCCAGCGCCGCAAGGCGTGAGAGTTCGAGTCTCTTCCCTCGCACCAGCAACCGACGTAACGTCGCCTTTCCCTGCATCAGGTTTAAACTCGAACACAGTTTAAGGATTGGACATGCAAGCACAGTTGGAAACGTTGAGCAACCTCGAGCGTCGCATGAGCATCGCGTTGCCGATGGCTGCAATCGACGCCCAAGTGACCGAGCGACTCAAGCGCATGGCACGCAATGCCAAGATCCAGGGTTTCCGCCCGGGCAAGGCTCCGCTCAAGATCGTTGAAATGAACTACGGTGCCCAGGTGCGCGAAGAAGTGCTGGGCGAGCAAGTTCAGCAAGGTTTCTACAAGGCGGTCAGCGAGCAGAAGCTGCGCGTTGCCGGCTATCCGCGTTTTGAGCCGGTTGCCGACGAAGGCGACAAGGAAAGCTTCCGGTTTGCCGCTTCTTTCGAAGTGTACCCGGAAGTCAAGGTGGGTGAGCTGGCCGGCAAGGAAATCGAGAAGCCGGCCACGCCGGTGACCGAGGCCGAAATCGAGAAGACCATCGACATCCTGCGCAAGCAGCGTACCCGTTACGAGCGCGTCGAGCGTGAAGCTGCCAGCGGTGATCGCGTGATCATCGACTTCAAGGGCAGCATCGATGGCGTGCTGTTCGACGGCGGTTCGGCCGAGAATT
The DNA here is from genome assembly GCA_016192025.1 of Pseudogulbenkiania sp. Lineage (GTDB taxonomy): Bacteria > Pseudomonadota > Gammaproteobacteria > Burkholderiales > Chromobacteriaceae > Pseudogulbenkiania. The sequence goes on from JACPUY010000226.1 coordinate 4,483, forward strand.
TCCCGTTTGTCTTGGGCCAGGGCCAGATGCTGGCCGACTTCGAAGCCGGCGTCACCGGCATGAAGGAAGGCGAAGTTAAGAACATCGAGGTGGCCTTCCCGGAAGACTATCACGGTAAGGACGTGGCCGGTAAAACCGCCGTGTTCGAAATCACCGTGAAGAACGTGGCTGCCGCCACGCTGCCGGAAGTGAACGAAGAGTTCGCCAAGCTCTTGGGTATCGCCGATGGCGATATCGAAAAGATGCGTGCCGAGATCAGGAAAAATGTCGAGCGCGAGGTGAAGCGTCGCCTGCATGCCAGCATCAAGGAAAACGTGATGCAGGCCCTGCTGGACGTGACCGAGATCGAGCTGCCGAAGGCCCTGGTTCAGCTGGAAGTGGGTCGTCTGATCGATCAGGCGCGCCGTGACATGGAGTCGCGAGGCCTGAACGTGAAGGACATGCCGTTCCCGCCGGAACTGTTCCAGCAGCAGGCGGAACGCCGCGTGGCCCTGGGTCTGATCCTGGCCGAAGTCGTGGCAGCCAACAAGCTGGAAGCCAAGCCGGAACAGATCAAGGCCATGATCGAAGAATTTGCCGAGAGCTACGAGCATCCGGAAGAAGTGGTGAAGTGGTACTATGCCAGCGCGGAACGCATCGAAGGCCCGACTTCAATGGTGCTGGAAGATAATGTGGTTGAATTTGTGCTCGGCAAGGCCAATGTAGTAGAAAAAGAAATGTCGTTTGACGCCCTGATGGGTAACAACGCCTGATAACCAACCGCCGGAGTGGTCGATGATTTCAATGATGGAAACCCAAGCGCTGGGACTGGTTCCCATGGTGGTCGAGCAGAGCGGTCGTGGCGAACGTGCCTACGACATCTACTCGCGGCTCTTGAAGGAACGCATCGTGTTCCTGGTCGGGCCCGTCACGGATGAGTCGGCTAATCTGGTGGTGGCCCAGATGTTGTTCCTTGAGTCGGAAAATCCGGACAAGGACATCTATTTCTACATCAACTCACCGGGCGGTTCGGTATCCGCCGGCATGTCGATTTTCGATACCATGAACTTCGTCAAGCCGGATGTGTCCACCCTGTGTATCGGCCAGGCTGCCAGCATGGGTGCCTTCCTGCTGTCCGCCGGTGCCAAGGGCAAGCGTTTTGCGCTCCCCAATTCGCGCATCATGATTCACCAGCCGCTTGGTGGCTTCCAAGGGCAAGCTTCCGACTTCGAAATTCACGCCAAGAATATCCTCTACATGAAGCGCCGCCTGAACGAATTGCTGGCGCTGCATACCGGGCGATCCATCGAGGAAATCGAGCGTGATACCGATCGTGACAACTTCATGTCGTCCGAAGAAGCGCTGGCTTACGGCTTGATCGACAAGATGCTGCAGTCCCGCAAGGACTCGCTGGCGTAATCGGTACGGACATTGACAATGGCTGATAAAAACAGCAACGAAAAACTGCTTTACTGCTCTTTCTGCGGCAAAAGCCAGCATGAGGTGCAGCGGCTGATCGCGGGGCCTCAGGTATTCATCTGCAACGAGTGTGTCGAGCTGTGCAACGACATCATTCGCGAAGAGCTGGAGAAGGGGGTCGGTACCGAAAACGTCGAAGGTGATGGCCAACCATTGCCGACGCCGCAAGAGATTCGTTCCGATCTCGATCAGTACATCATCGGCCAGGAAATAGCCAAAAAGACCTTGTCGGTGGCGGTATACAACCACTACAAGCGTCTCTATACCCCGACCGACAAGGACGATGTCGAGCTCGCCAAGAGCAATATCCTGCTGATTGGCCCGACCGGCTCCGGCAAGACCCTGCTGGCGCAGTCGCTGGCACGCCTGCTGGATGTGCCGTTCGTGATTGCCGACGCCACCACCTTGACCGAAGCCGGCTACGTGGGCGAGGACGTCGAGCACATCATTCAAAAACTGCTGCAGAAGTGCGATTACGACGTCGAAAAGGCCCAGCGTGGCATTGTCTACATCGACGAGATCGACAAGATTTCGCGCAAGTCGGAAAACCCGTCGATCACGCGCGATGTCTCCGGCGAGGGCGTGCAACAAGCGCTGCTCAAGCTGATCGAGGGGACGGTAGCGTCGATTCCGCCGCAAGGTGGGCGCAAGCACCCGAACCAGGAGTTCATCCAGGTCGACACCACCAACATCCTGTTCATCTGTGGCGGCGCTTTCGACGGGCTGGAAAAGATCATCCGCCGTCGCTCGGAAAAGGGCGGTATCGGCTTTGGTGCCGAAGTGTCCTCCAAGGATGAGAGCAAGACCGTCTCGGTGCTGTTCAAGGACGTCGAGCCGGGCGACCTGATCAAGTTCGGCCTGATTCCCGAGTTGATCGGCCGTTTGCCGGTGGTCGCCTCGCTGGAAGAGCTTGATGAAGAGGCGCTGGTCACCATCCTGACCCAGCCGAAAAACGCCCTGGTGAAGCAATACCAGCGCCTGTTCTCGCTGGAAGGCGTGGACCTCGAGATTCGTCCGTCGGCCTTGCGCGTGATTGCCAAGCAGGCGCTGGTGCGCAAGACCGGCGCCCGCGGCTTGCGCTCCATCTTGGAGCGCGCCCTCCTCGATACCATGTACGAGTTGCCATCCATGGACAATGTGTCCAAGGTCGTGGTGGACGAGAAGGTCATCGAAAAGGGTGACAAACCGTTGTTCATCTATCAGGACAAGGACGACGAGGCGCAATCGGCCTGAGTCAGTCTGGCTCTTCAGGAAAACCGCCCGACCGGGCGGTTTTTTTATGCCTGTCACACAAAACTGTTTTAGTATGGGTGTTGCTATTTCGCTGCTCATCCCCCATTTCACTAGCATCGATTCATGTAAGCAAGGTCAGGTGATATGCCGCAATCCGCAGAACTCAGAGAAGAGACCACGCTTCCACTGTTGCCCTTGAGAGACGTCGTCGTCTTTCCTCACATGGTGATTCCGCTGTTCGTCGGGCGGGCCAAGTCCATTCGTGCCCTTGAAAATGCCATGGACGAGGGCAAGCAGATCCTCCTGGTCGCGCAACGCTCGGCTTCCAAGGACGAACCGGAAGCGGGTGACCTGTACGGCGTCGGGACGATCGCCACAGTGTTGCAGATGCTCAAACTGCCGGACGGTACCGTCAAGGTGCTGGTTGAAGGTCGCCAGCGTGCGATTATCCAGCAGGTAGTGGACGAAAGTGATTGTTTCGTCGGTACGGTGACGCCATTGACGACGGACGGTGAAGATTCCACCGAAACCGAGGCGATGCGACGCGCCCTGTTTGCCCAGTTCGAGCAGTACGTCAAGCTCAACAAGAAGATTCCGCCGGAAATCCTGACCTCCCTCGCCGGGATCGAACGGGCGGGGCGTATGGCGGACACCATCGTGGCCCACCTGCCGCTCAAGCTGGAGCAGAAGCAGGAAGTGCTGGAAATGTTCGACGTCAAAGCGCGCCTCGAACACCTGCTGTCGCAGCTGGAGGGCGAGATCGACATCCTGCAGGTAGAGAAGCGCATCCGCGGCCGCGTCAAGCGCCAGATGGAAAAGAGCCAGCGCGAGTACTACCTGAACGAGCAGGTCAAGGCCATCCAGAAGGAGCTGGGCGAGATGGACGAGGCCAGCGACCTGGACGAGCTGGAAAGAAAGATCAAGGTCGCCGGCATGAGCAAGGAGGCGCGCGAGAAGGCGACCTCCGAGCTGAAGAAGCTGAAGATGATGTCGCCGATGTCGGCCGAAGCGACGGTAGTGCGCAACTACATCGAAACGCTGCTCGATCTGCCGTGGAAGAAGAAGACCAAGATCAACAAGGACGTGGCCAACGCCGAGATCGTGCTGGACGAAGATCATTTCGGGCTGGAAAAGGTCAAGGAGCGTATCCTCGAGTACCTGTCGGTGCAGCAGCGCGTCGACAAGCTGAAGGCGCCGATTCTCTGCCTGGTAGGCCCCCCTGGCGTCGGCAAAACCTCGCTCGGTCAGTCGATTGCCCGAGCAACCAACCGCAAGTTCGTCCGCATGTCGGTAGGCGGCGTGCG
>JACPUY010000227.1 GCA_016192025.1 Pseudogulbenkiania sp.
CCGGGGTTGCTTGAGATGGAATTGAAAAACCGCCGAAAGCCCATTCTGCAAGGTGCTTGCTTATGGGGCTTTACGGCGGTTTTATATGTACTGGCGGAAGCGGTGAGATTCGAACTCACGGAAGGCTCACACCTTCGGCGGTTTTCAAGACCGCTGCCTTAAACCACTCGGCCACGCTTCCGGACAGGAATGAGATCGGAATATTACCGTCAGTTTTCTAGTTTGGCTAGTGGGTCAGGCATGCAGCGCCAGCATTTCGGCGGCGTGCCGGCGCGTGGTGTCGGTGATGTCGACACCACCGAGCATGCGGGCGATTTCCAATATCCGTTCTTCGGCGTCGAGCGGCTGGATCTGACTCAACACCTTGCCTTGGTGTTCGGCCTTGCTGACCTGCCAGTGGGTGGCGGCGCAGGAGGCGACTTGCGGCAGGTGGGTGATGCACAGCACCTGGTAGCGCTGGCCTAGCTGCCGCAGCAGTTTGCCGATGACCTCGGCCACACGGCCGCCGATGCCGACGTCGACCTCGTCGAAGATCAGCGTCGGCACGCTGGCGACCTGGCTGATCACCACCTGCATCGCCAGGCTGATGCGCGACAGTTCGCCACCGGAGGCGACCTTGGCCAGCGAGCGCAGGCTGGTGCCGGCGTTGGCGGCTACCAGGTATTCGACCGATTCGAGTCCGTAAGCGGTAGGGTCGCCCAGCGGCGCCAGTTCGATGGCGAAGCGGGCGCCGCCCATCGCCAGGTTCTGCATCTCGCCAGAGATGCGCTCGGACAGTTCGGCCGCGGCCTGACGGCGCTTGCCGGACAGGGCCTCGGCCAGGGTGCGATAGCGCGCCAGGCAGCCCGATTCGGCGATGGCGAGGGCTTCGGTGTCGGTCGAGGCTTCCAGTTCGGCCAGCTGCCGCTGCCAGTCGGCCAGCTTTTCCGGCAGGTCCTGCGGCTGCACCCGGTATTTGCGGGCCGCGCTCATCAGGGCGTCGATGCGGCGTTCCATGTCGGCCAGTTGCGCCGGGTCTTCGTCGATGCTGGAGGCGTAGTCGCGCAGGCCGTAGACGACCTCGCGCAGCTCGGCGTCGACCGAGTCGAGCAGCGACAGGCTGTCGGTGAGGCGCGGGTCGAGGTGGGACAGCTTGCTCAGCCGGCTTTGTACCTGGGTCAGCACCGACAGGCAGTTGCCGTCCATCTCGGACAGTGCGTCGACCGCCAGCTGGGCGCTTTGCGCCAGTTCGGCGGCGTTGGCGAAGCGCGAATGGGCCTGGTTCAGGCTGGACCATTCATCGGGCTGCAGCTGGAGTTCGCTCAGCTCGTTGATCTGCCAGGACAGCCGTTCGCGCTCGACTTCGAATTCGCGCGATTTCTTTTCGGCTTCCTCGCGGGCGCGACGGGCCTTGTGCAGCGACTGCCAGGCTTCTTCCACGTCGCGCGCCAGCGCCAGCGAGCCGGCGTAGGCATCGAGCAGCTGGCGCTGCGTCTCCGGGCGGGCCAGCGACTGGTGCGCGTGCTGGCCGTGAATGTCGACCAGGAAGTCGCCCACCTGCTTGAGCTGGGCCAACGTGGCTGGCTGGCCGTTGATGAAGCCCTTGGAGCGGCCGCTGCGGTCGACCAGGCGGCGCAGCAGCAGCTCGTCCTCGTCCGCGTCCAGCGCGTTGTCGTGCAGCCAGGCGCGTAGTTCGGGCAGGTAGGCCAGCGCGAACTGGGCGGAGATCTCGGCCCGGTCGGTGCCTTCACGCACCATGGTGCCGTCGGCGCGGTCACCCAACAGCAGACCGAGCGCGTCGAGGATGATGGACTTGCCGGCACCGGTTTCCCCGGTGAGCACGGTGAAGCCGGTGGAGAAGTCCAGCGCCAGCCGGTCGACGATGACGAAATCTTTGACGTTGAGCGTGAGCAGCATGAGTGGGCGGGTTCCGTTTTGGCGTCAGAGCAAGCGTTCGCCCCAGTGCAGCTTGTGCCGGAGCATGTCGTAGTAGTTGTAGCCGAGCGGGTGCAGGATGCGCAGGTGGTTGCGATGGCGGCGGATCAGCACGCGGTCCATTTCCATCAGGTCGCAGTGCGACTGGCCGTCGAAGTGCACGCGGGCGTCCAGGCCGCGCGTCAGCATGAATTCGACCTCGCACGAGTCGTTGACGGCGATCGGGCGGTTGCTCAGTGACTGCGGGCAGATCGGCACCAGCGCGATGGCCTGCAGCGTGGGGTGCAGGATGGGGCCGCCCGAAGCCAGCGAGTAGGCGGTGGAGCCGGTCGGTGTCGAGACGATCAGGCCGTCCGAGCGTTGGCTGTAGACGAACTGATTGTCGACGAAAATTTCGAACTCGATCATCGAGCCCACTGCGCCGCGACTGAACACCACGTCGTTGAACGCCAGCGCGTTCATCACTTCGGCGTCTTCGCGCATCACGGTGGCCTGCAGCAGGATGCGGTCTTCCGGGATGAACTCGCCGGCCAGAATGGCATCCACCGAGCTGAGCATTTCGTGCAGCGGGATGTCGGTCATGAAACCGAGGCGGCCTTGGTTGATGCCGACCATCGGCACGCGGTACGGAGCCAGTTGGCGGGCGATGGACAGCATGGTGCCGTCGCCGCCAAGCACGATCACGATGTCGGCCAGCTTGCCGAGGTCGAGCCGGTCGATCAGGGTGTAAGGGCCGGCCTCTTCGGGCGTGACGCTGTCCCGGTCGATCAGCACGGACACACCGGAGGCGGTCAGGTGGTCGGCCAGCTGCCGCAGGGAGGCGACGATGGAGGATTTGCTGTGGCGGGCGACCAGGCCCACATTTTTGAAAAGACGATCCATGGCGTTATTTTACCGGGCAATGGCCGGCCGTTCTCGATTATCCGTGACTGGAACGCTTCATTCCGGTAGTTTCCAGCGCCTTGAGGTAGAAGCGTATCAGATCGGCCAGCGATTCGACGCCCAATTTGCTGAACAGATTGGCGCGGTGGGCTTCGACGGTGCGCGGCGAGAGCTCCATGGCGCGGGCGATTTCCTTGCTGGTCAGACCATCGACCACCATTTCCAGCACCTCGCGTTCGCGCCCGCTGATGCGCGACAGGCGCTGCATGACTTCCAGGGTTTCGGTTTCCTGCTTGTGTTGCTGGATGCTCATACGGATGCCGCGGCGCAGGCTGTCGATCAGGCGGCTGGTGTCGATCGGCTTGGTCAGGAAGTCGATGGCGCCGGCGCGGAAGGCGCGGCTGCATTGCTCGATGTCGCCATGGCCGGTAATGAAGATGATGGGAATGGTGATGTCGCGCTGGATGAGTAATTCCTGCAGCGCCATGCCGCTCATCTGCGGCATGCGGATGTCGAGGATCATGCAGCCGATATCGCCTTCGCAATAGTCGCGGATAAATTCCTGCGCGTTGGCAAAGGTCACCGCGCGCATCCCTTGCGCCATGATCAGCATGGCCAGCGACTCCCTGACCGCCGGATCGTCGTCGACGATGAAAACGCTGGGCGTCATTGTGTTCATGCTACGTCCATTCCTGGGCTGTTTCCGATTGTTGTTGTGCCTTGGTCTGGTGTTTTACCACGAATCGAGCGCTTTCCGGTTGATTTGCGGCAAGCAGGGCGGGGCGAGGTGCTCCTGAATGGGCGCGTTGGACCGGGTTTCCGCTGGGGGGTAGGGCAGTCTGGGTTTGTCCGTCAGGCGTCGCCGGAGATGACTGCCCCTCAACGCCGATGCGGGTAGGGCCCGCCGGCGTCAGGCGTCGGGGCCGCTGCGGCGCAGCATGGTCGGGAACAGCTGCTGCAACTTGGCCAGTTTGGGTGCGATGATCGCCTGGCAGTAGGGGGCGGCCCTGTTCTGCTCGTAATAGCCTTGGTGATAGGCTTCGGCCGGGTAGAATTCACTGGCTGGCGCCAGTTGGGTGACGATCGGCGCGTTGAACACCTGCTGTTTTTCCAGCTCGGCGATGAAGGCGGCGGCCTCTTGCTGTTGGGTTTCGTCATGAAAGAAGATGGCCGAACGGTATTGCGTGCCGGCGTCGTGTCCCTGCCGGTTCGGCGTGGTGGGGTCGTGGAGGGCGAAAAAAACCACCAGCAAGTCGCGGTAAGAGAGGGTCGCCGGGTTGAAGGTGATTTCGACGGCTTCGGCGTGGCCGGTGGTGCCATCGCAGACCGCGCGGTAGGTCGGTGCGGTGGTATGGCCGCCGATGTAGCCAGACACGGCGGAATACACGCCCTCGAGCCGGTTGAAGGCCGATTCCACGCACCAGAAACAGCCTCCGGCAAACGTTGCCTTGTTCATTGCTGTGCTCCTGTGTTTCGTCCGTTATGGGGTTTCAGAACGCCTTGACCAGGGCGAAGCGCGGCTGGGGAACGCCGTCGTGGGTGACGCTCTCGTCGAACATCGCCACCGGGCGCACCCACAGGCCGTAATCGCCGTACAGCGCGCGGTAGACGACCAGCGGTTCTTCGGTTTCCGAGTGCTGCGCACAGCCGATGACTTCGTACAGCGGACCCTTGTAGTGGCGGTAAATGCCGGGGGTGATGCTCATGTCGGGCTCCAGAGGCGATAGAACAGCGGCAGGTAGCGCTCTTCCACGTGGATGTTCAGTGCCGTGACGATGCGGAACCCTTCCTGGGCGGTGTCGATCCGCTCGGCGGGGCGGGACTGCGGTGCCACGCGCGGGGTCGCGGCGTTGGCCGTGGTGTTGACGACGATGGCCCTGCTGCCGTCGGCCAGTTCGACAAAGCTGCCGGGCGGGTAGATGCCGATGATTTTCACCAGATGGGTGATCAGTTCGGAGTCGATCTGTTCCACCTTGCCGGCGTACAGTTCGCCCAGTGCCTGTTGAGGCTTGATGCGGGCACGGTAGGTGCGCGGCATCATCTTGGCCGTCACCAGGTCCAGCGCGTGCAGCAGGTGGGCCAGCGGCTCGACGGCCTCTCCGGCCAGGCCGAATGGATAGCCCCGGCCGTTTTTCTTTTCGTGGTGCATCAGCACGAGGGTGTGCCACAGGGCATCCTCGACCCCGGCTTCGCGCAGCAGGGCCGAGCCCAGCAGCGGGTGGGCCTGCAAGGTCTGGCGCTGTGCTGTGGAGGGCTCTCCCTGCTGGGAGGCCATGCTGTCCTGCAGGCTGGCCGAGGCGATGTTCATCGTCAGCGCGGCACATACCAGCTGTTCGGCATCGGCTGGTACGAGCGCATAGCTCTGGCCGACCCTGGCTGCCAGCAGGGCGCAGTTGATGGCATGGTGGGCCGAGTACTGGCTATATGGGCACAACATGATGGCGGCGACCACCCCGTCGGGCTGGCGGGCGGCCATCTCGATCAGCAGGCCGGCCAGTTCGACCAGACGTTCGCGGTAATCGGTAAACACCAGTACGCGCTCGTTCAGCGCACGCAGGTACACCGCCAGCGCCGGTACCGCCTGCAGCGGGCTGACGCTGGCGGGCGGCAGGGCAGGCGTGGGGCCGGTCGGGGTCTCGGCGATTAACGACTGCTTGAATTTGTCGGTCAGCCGATAGTGCCGTTCCGGTTCATTGTTCCTATTGGGAACGGTGACTTCGACCAGGCGGTTATGGATGTAGATCGAGTCGGGCAGGCGCAAACGCAATTGGGTGCTCCGAGGTATTCTTGTACGTTTCATACAAGTATACCTCGCGGTTGGCGAATCCGGTGTTGCCATTAAGGTTATCGGTGACTGAGAGGTATGCCGCGCGGGGCTCAGGGCAGTTTGGCCAGGCAGTCAGTCAGCAGTGCGAACACCCCGTCGGCATCGGCCTTGGTGATGTACTGCACGTTTGCCGGGCGACCGCTTATGCCCCACCAGTCGACCACCGTCGCGCCGCGGGTCAGCGGGCTCGCTGTTTCCACTTCGACGTTGACCTGCCGCCCGGTGAACAAGGCCGGCTGAAGCAGGTAGGCGACGACGCAGGGGTCGTGCAAGGGGGAGCCGTGCACGCCGAAGCGCTGCACGTCGTGACGCTCATAGCTGGTGAGGATGTCGGCGGCCAGTGGGCCGCAACGGTTGGGCAGGGCGCGCATCCGGGCGATGCGCGGAGCGCTGGAGCAGACCTGGTGGGTAACGTCCAGCGGCAGCATGACCAGCGGCACCCCCGAGCCCAGCACCACGGCGGCGGCCTCGGGGTCGACGAAGATGTTGAATTCGGCCGCCGGCGAGACGTTGCCGCCGGCAAAATAGGCCCCGCCCATCAGCACGATCTCCTTGATCCGGGCGGCGATGTCGGGTGCCTTGCGCAAGGCGAGGGCGATATTGGTCAGCGGGCCGACCGGGCAGAGCGTGATGGTGCCGGCGGCGGCCTCGCGTAGCGTGTCGACGATGAAGTCGACGGCGTGTTTGCCCTGCAGCGGCATGTTCGGCTCGTGGATGGGGACGCCGTCGAGCCCGGTCTTGCCATGCACTTGCTCGGCGGTGACCAGCGGGCGCAGCAGTGGGTGCTCGCAGCCGGCGTAAACCGGTACGTCGGGGCGCCGGGCCCACTCGCAGACGATACGGGCGTTGCGCGAAGTCAGCCCCAGACCGACGTTGCCGGCCACCGTGGTCAGGGACAGCAGGTCGATTCCGTCGCGCGCTCCCAAGAGGGCAAGGATGGCCACGGCGTCGTCCTGGCCGGGGTCGGTGTCAAAAATGATGGATAGGCGGGTCATGGTGGTTTGCCTGTGTGTCGATGTCTGTATGGCTGCAACGTCAGTGAAGCATAACCCGGACAGAGCAGGGTGAAGCCTTGGGCGTTATTATGGTTTGGATGAAAGACCGGGGCTGCGCACTTCGCCAGCGCCTGCCATAAACCTGCTCGCGGCCGTGACCAGATTCATGACAGGCTCTAGAATACCGCCTCCTGATTGTGAGGCACTCCCCATGAAGCTGGTACTCGCCCCGATGGAGGGCTTGGTGGACGACATCATGCGCGACGTGTTGACCCGCATCGGCGGCATCGACCTGTGTGTGACCGAGTTCGTGCGCGTCACCAGCACGCTGTTGCCGGCCAAGATGTTCTACCGGCTGGCTCCCGAGCTGAACCAGGCGGCACGGACTCGTGCTGGTACCAGCGTGCGCGTGCAGTTGCTGGGCCCCGATCCGGCCTGCCTGGCCGACAATGCGGCGCGCGCGGTCGAGCTGGGCGCGCCCGGCATCGATCTCAATTTTGGCTGCCCGGCGCCCACCGTCAACCGCCATCGTGGCGGGGCCGTGCTGCTGACCGAGCCGGAGCTGCTGTTCGAGATCGTGTCCGCGGTGCGCGCCAGCGTCGCGGCGGGGATTCCGGTCACCGCCAAGATGCGGTTGGGTTACGAGGACAAGAGCCTGGCGATCGAGTGTGCGCAGGCCATCGAGCGGGCCGGGGCTGACGAGCTGACGGTGCATGGCCGGACCAAGATGGAGGGGTACCGACCGCCGGCGCACTGGGACTGGATCGCCCGCATCCGCGAAAACGTCAGCCTGCCGGTCATTGCCAATGGTGAGGTATGGACGGTGGAGGATTACCGCGACATCCGTCGGGAGAGTGGCTGCGACACGGTGATGATCGGGCGCGGATTGATCGCCGCCCCGGATCTGGCGCGGCGCATCAAAGCGAGCCTGCCCGGCCAGCAAGCGGCACCGATGCCGTGGGGCGAGATGATGTTCTGGCTGCGCGATTTCTTTGAGCAGTGCCGTGAGCGGGCGGAGGAATCGGCCTATCCGGCGTCACGGCTGAAACAATGGCTGGGGCAACTCAAGCGCAGCTACCCTGAGGCGGGCGAATTGTTCGAGCAGGTGCGGCGAGAGAAGCAGTCGGTGGTGATTGCACAGATACTTGCTTCGCATGCGTAATTGTACGGATGGTAGGAAGATATCATTATCGCCTACAGTTTAATGGTTGCTGGTTGTCTGCTTGACTATCGGCCACGGTAGCTTCGGTGCCTCTCAGTTCCGGTTGTTACATTCCCCCAAGCAAATTGATACGCCCTTCTTGCGAAGGGCGTCTTCTTGTTCGCCACCGGAGGCTCAGACAAATTCGACCGGGACGAAGTAGCTGCGGCCGGGGCGCGATACCAGCACCTGTGGCTGGCCTTGCACGACCGAGCGGAAGGCGCGCGGCAGGCGGCGCCAGTCGAGGAACTTCATCTTGATCTGTTGGTTGCTGTGCATCGTGCATCCTCCTCAATCGACCTTGTGAATCACGTTGGTGACCACGCCCCAGATGAAGAACGAGGCTTCTTCCGGCACCTCTATCGGGGAAAAATCCGGATTTTCCGGCATGAGGCGGATGCCCGTCGCCGTCTTTTCCAGTCGTTTTACCGTCAGTTCGCCGTTGACCACGGCCACCACCACCTTGCCGTGACGGGCCTCTAACGATTTGTCTACTACCAGCATGTCGCCGTCGTGGATGCCGGCGTTGATCATCGAGTCGCCCTTGACCGTCACCAGGAAACTGGAGGCCGGGCGTCTGACCAGGTGGGTGTTCAGGTCGACGTCGGCTTCTTTCAGGTCGTCGGCCGCGACCGGCGAACCGGCCGGCACGCGGCTGGCAAACAGTGGCAGCGACACGTCGGACAGATCGGTGGTGAGCGAGCGGAATTCGTCCACGTGTAGCTCGCGCACGGACCTGACTGCACGGTATTCCTTCAGCCAGGCTTCCAGCACCAGTTTGAGTGGTTCCGGTACGCGCATGGCAACCGTCTTGTCACCGCCAAAGGCCGATTTTCTGCCGGCACCCTGGCGTTTGCCTCCCTGGGTCATACTATTTGCTCTGTGTCTGCTGGTGTTTTTGATTCTGTACAAATTCAAATGAGGATGCAAGCAGAATGCGGTGGTGTGCTTGCTGGCGATGGCAACAACGCAACACTTGGCGTTCTTGTCCGGGTCCATCGTGGCATCAGCGGTTTGGTGCTTTTGGGCACGTCCGGCTGGTGTGTGTCGGCGTAGCCTGCTAGACTGTGCGCCTTTTGCCAACGCGCCAAGTCATTGTGAACAAAACGGATTTTTCCTCGCTGCCGCTCTCGGCCGCCCTGGTCGACAACCTGGCCAGCCTCGGCTACACCCGCATGACCCCGATCCAGGCGCAGAGCCTGCCGGTCATCCTCAACCGGCAGGACCTGATCGCCCAGGCCAA
>JACPUY010000228.1 GCA_016192025.1 Pseudogulbenkiania sp.
TCGACCTTCACTTGCTTGATCAGATTCTCCGCCTGGCCGCGGCTACAGTAGTCCTGCTGGTAGAGCGTGCGGGGCGAGGAGGCGCGCAAGGTGGTCACCACGAAGCGCGCATTGTCCTTGGCGGGGGATATGCCGCTACCGGCCAGGACTTCGGCCTTGAGCACGACGCGGAAGGCTTGCGGCCAGGAGCCGGCCGCATAGTCGAAGTCGCCGAATTGCCGCAGCGCGGCGACGGCCGGTCCCGAGTCCCGGGCGGCCAGCGACTGATGCAGGGCGAGGTGTCCGCGCGCGTTCTTCATCAAGCCCTCGGCCTGGCGCGCCAGGACCGGGTTGCCGAGCAGGCCGAAGAGGAAATCGACATGGCCGTCGGCCTGGATCAACGCCATCAACTCGGGATTGGCGAAGTGGCCGTCGCCACGCAGCAGGATAGGGGCCTGGGGCCAGTGGCGCCGCAATAGGCCCAGCACCCGCTTCATGATCATGGCGTTCTCGGCGCCGGTCGGGCGTTTGCCGGGACGCAGGTAACCCGAGGCAATCTGAAAGACGCGCTGCGTCAGCAAATCGCGCAGCGGGTGGGTGATGTAGCGCGGGTCACGGGTATCGGCAATGGCCCCGGTCAGGCGCTCAATCAGGCCGATGCGCCGATCGACGGCACCAAGCACCAGCGCGCCCAGATCCGAGGAACCCTCCCCGCCGGCAAAGTCGGCGCGAACCGTGAAGCCCGCAGCGGGCGGGAATCGGAGTTGTTCCGGGGTAAAATCATCAACAAGGCGAGTACCGGCAGGCATTTTTTACGAACTAGCTTCTAGACAACTCCAATTTTATCAAATACTTACCGCGTCACTCGCCCTCTTTATGCAAAATCCAGGCTAGTTGGCCAAGGCGTGATCCAGTCGGATTTACAGGATGGGTGACGCAAAACTAAACCCTTCGCGGACGATTACGCTTCGGTCAAATGACCGGCACCGTAGCCCCCTTCTGCCGTTTACCCGTGACGCCGCCAGCTGGCTCAGTGCACGCCACTCGCGCGAGCCCACTCCGCCACGGCACGGATGTCCTGCGGCGTGGTGCGGCAGCAGCCGCCGATCAGCCGTGCCCCGGCCTGGTGCCAGCCGCGCGCCGCCTCGGCGAAGCGGTTGGCGTCGGCGTGGCCGTGCCAGCACTTGTGCTCGGGGTCGTAATGCTCGCCAGAGTTCGGGTAGACCAGCAGCGGCTTGCGGCTCACGTCATGCGCCGCGGCCACCAGTGCCGGAATGAACTCGGGCGCGGTGCAGTTCACCCCCACCGCCACCACCTGCTCCACCGCGTTCAGCCCCGCCACCGCGTCGGCCAGCCTCTCGCCCTGGCAGGTATGCTCGCCGTCCTTGCAGCTGAAGCTGATCCAGGCCCGCGCCGCCGGGAACTCTTCGGCCAACAGCCGCGCCAGGGCTCGCGCCTCGACCTGGCAGGGGATGGTCTCGCAGGCCAGCAGATCGGCGCCGGCGTCCAGCAGCACCTTGAGGCGCGGACGGTGGAAGTCCATCAATTGCTGCTCGCTGAGACCGTAATCGCCACGGTATTCCGAGCCGTCGGCCAGCATCGCGCCGTACGGCCCGACCGAGGCGGCCACCAGCGGCCGCGGGCGGCCTTTGCGGTGGGCCGGGTCGCTCCAGAAGGCATCGCGCGCCTCGACCGCCAGCGTGATGGCGCGGCGCATCAGTCCGGCCGCCGCTTCCGCGTCGTAGCCGCGCCGGGCGAAGCCCTCGAAGGTGGCCTGGTAGCTGGCGGTGGTCGCCACGTCGGCGCCGGCGGCAAAGTAGTCTTCATGCACCTGGCGGATCAGCTCGGGCTGTTCGATCAGCACCCGTGCCGACCACAGCGGGTCGTTCAGGTCGCAACCGCGCTGCTGCAGTTCGGTGGCCAGCGCGCCGTCAAGGATCAGCACCGGGTAGTCAGCCAGGATGGCGGCGACGGGGTCGAGGGAGTGTGCGGTCATGGTGTGTCGATGTCCGTGTTCAAGGCACCGATTATGCGTTCAAGGTACGGTAGACTCAATGAGTGGGGTGGCCTGCCGGCGCTCACAGCCCGTACTTCTTGACCTTGTCATACAGCGTCGTCTTCGGCATGTTGAGCGCCACGCTGGTCTGGCTCAGGTTGCCGTCATGGCGGCGCATCACTTCGGCGATCATCGCCTTCTCGAACGCCTCCACCGCCTCGGCCAGGCTCGGCGGCGGGGTGTCGCCGGTCGCCGCGCCCTTGAACACCGGCAGGCCGAGGGCGAAGCGTTCGGCCACGTTGCGCAGCTCGCGCACATTGCCCGGCCAGTCGTGCGCCATCAGCCGCGACAGCGTCTGGCGGTCGGCCTCGGGCGCCTCACGGTCATAGCGCAGCGCCGCCTGCTGCAGGAACGATTCAAACAGCAGCGGGATGTCCTCGCGCCGCTCGCGCAAGGGCGGCAGCTCCAGCGTCACCACGTTGAGGCGGTAATACAGGTCGGAACGGAAGCGCCCCTGCTGCCCCAGCTGCTCGAGGTCTTCCTTGGTGGCGGCGATCAGCCGGCAATCGACGTCGACCAGCTGGTTCGAACCCAGCCGTTCCAGCTTGTGCTCCTGCAGCACCCGCAACAGCTTGATCTGCAGGTTGATCGGCATGGTCTCCACTTCGTCGAGAAACAGCGTGCCCTTGTTGGCGTGCTCGATCTTGCCGATGCGGCGCTTGCCGGCGCCGGTGAAGGCGTTGGCCTCGTGGCCGAAGATCTCGCTCTCGAACAGGTTTTCCGGCAGGCCGCCGCAGTTGAGCGCGACGAAGTTGTGCGCCTGGCGCCGGCTGTACTCGTGCAGGCAGCTCGCCACCAGCTCCTTGCCGGTGCCGGTCTCGCCGTGGATCAGCACGTTAGCCGAGGTGTCGGCCACGTTCATGATCAGCTGGCGCAGCTGCTTGATGGCCGGCGAGCGGCCGATCAGGCGCTGCTCCAGCGCGGAGCGGCCGTGCAGCTGGCGCTGCAGCGCCGCCACTTCCAGCGTCAGCCGGCGCTGCTCCAGCGCGCGCCGCGCCACGTCCACCAGCCGTTCGGGCGAGAACGGCTTCTCGACAAAGTCGTAGGCGCCGTCCTTCATCGCCTGCACCGCCAGCGTCACGTCGCCGTGGCCGGTGATCAGCACCACCGGCAGCGCGCGCTCCTGTTCCTTGAGCCGGCGCATCAATTCCATGCCGTCCATGCCCGGCAGGTGGATGTCGCTGATCACGATGCCGGCGAAATCCGGCCCGATCAGCTTGAGCGCTTCCTCGGCGCTGTCCACGCCGGTGACTGGGATGTCCTCCAGCTGCAGCGCCTGCTCGCAGCCCAAGCGCACGGTCGGGTCGTCTTCGACGATCAAGACAGATAACAATTCTTCTTCAATCATGCTTCGGTTTCTCGGCCGCCAACGGCAGCGTCAGGATGAATTCGGCACCACCGCCGTCCGGCGCCTGCGCGATCAGCGAGCCGCCGACTTCGCTGGCCATGCCGGCGGACAGCGCCAGCCCCAGCCCCAGCCCGCGCCCTTCCGGCTTGGTGGTGAAAAACGGTTCGAACAGCCGTGAGCGCACTTCGTCCGGCAGCCCCGGCCCGCTGTCGCGCACCGACAGCCGGCCGATGCCACCGGCCCGGCTCAGGGAGAGCTGCAGCTCGCGCCGCGGACTGCCCTGCATCGCGTCGAGCGCGTTGCCGATCAGGTTGACCAGGATCTGCTCGAGCCGGGTCTGGTCGATCAGCACGTGGCAGTCGTCCAGCCCGCGCACCACCTTGACCGGCGGGCTGGCCAGGCGCGGCTGCAGCAGGAACAGCGCCGCGTCCACCGCCTGCAGCACGCTCGCCTCACCGATCGGCTCGGTCGACTTGCGCGCGAACGAGCGCAGCGAGGTGGTGATCTTGCCCATGCGCTCGACCAGCTCGTTGATGGTTTGCAGGTTGGCCGAGGCCGTTTCCAGCTTGCCGCGCGCCAGGAATTTCATGGTGTTGCCCGACAGCGTGCGCAGCGCCGCCAGCGGCTGGTTCAGCTCGTGCGCAATGCTGGTGGACATCTGCCCGATCACCGCCAGCTTGCCGGCCTGCACCAGCCCGTCCTGCGCCCGGCGCAGCGTGTGCTCGGCCTGCTGGCGCTCGCGGATCTCGGCCTTGAGCCGGTCATTGCTGGCGATCAGGTCGGCGGTGCGCTCGGCAATCTTGCGCTCCAGCTGGTTGTTGGCGCGCTCCAGCGCCTCGCGCGCGGCCAGCCGGGTAGCCAGCACCTTGCGCCGCTCGTTCCACGCCACCAGCAGGATGACCAGGATGGCGAAGCTGGCCACCGCCAGCGCGGCGTTGCTCAGCGCCGTCTTGCGCACGGTCTTGAGCGGAGTCAGCAGGGTCAGCTTCCACGAGGTGTCTTTCAGGCTGCGCGCCTGCGCCAGAAAGTCGGTCGGATGCTTGTCTCCCTTGGTGCCGCCGGGCATCTGCAGCGACCAGCGTTCCAGCCCGATCCCCAGCGCCTGCCTCGCCGCCACCTGCAGCAAGGGCAACGGCGCCCAGTAATAGCGCAGGCTGCGCGCCAGCTGCTCGCGCCGCGCCGCCGACAACAGGCTCAGCGTATGCAGCTTCCACTCCGGCTCCGAGGCCAGGATGATGACGCCGTTCTCGTCGCTGACAAAAGCATCGGTGTCGGCCCACTGCCAGCTCGGTTCCAACTGGTCGAGGCTCACCTTGACCACTGCCACGCCGATGACCCTGCTGTCCTTCTTCAGCCCTTGAGCCAGGTAGTAGCCGGGCTCGGCGCGGGTGGTGCCGACACCGTAGGAACGCCCCTGCCCGCCCTTGAGCGCCTGCTGGAAATAGTCGCGGAACGACAGGTCCTCGCCGACGTAACTGTCGGCGCGGCGCCAGTTGCTGGACGCCAGCACCCGTCCTTCGGTGTTGATCACGTAGATGGTGCTGGTTGAGGTCTGCTGGTTCAGTTCTTCCAGGTAGCGGTTGGCCTGGTCCTGTGGGCCGGGGAACGGCTCGGGCGAGGTCAGCACGTTGAGGATGCGCTCCTCCAGCCCGAGGATGTTCGGCACGAAGGTGTACTTGTCGATCTCGCTTTCCAGCCCGCGCGCGTGCAGCTCCAGCTGGCGCGTGCCGGTATCGGCCAGCGCCTCGATGCCGGAGCGCTCGCTCAGCAGGTAGGTGGCGTAGCCGGTGGCCAGCATCAAGGCCAGCACCAGGGCCAGCAGGTAGGGCAGAAAGCGTTTGGGAATGCGACGGGTCACGATGGATTCGGCACTAGCGAGTCGGGAAAACGGTCATGTATTGTTCTAACACAGAGCCGTCGACGAGGACAGCCCCGCAAGGAAAACGGCCTCGTGCAAGGAGGCCGTTCGGTTTGACGCTACGCGCGAAGATCAGGCACGAGCTGGTGCCAGGTCGTCGGCCTGGGCATCCGGATCGGTATCGTCGTCTTCCCCTTCCAGCACGGTGGCGCCCAGGGCACCCTCGGACTTGGCGACCACACTGGCAGCGATGGCGTTACCAATCACGTTGGTGGCGGAGCGGCCCATGTCGAGGAAGTGGTCGATGCCCAGGAGCAGCAGCAGACCGGCTTCCGGGATGTTGAACTGCGACAGCGTGGCGGCAATCACCACCAGCGAAGCACGCGGTACACCAGCGATACCCTTCGAGGTCACCATCAGGATCAGCATCATGGTGATTTCCTGCGCCAGCGTCAGGTGGATGCCGTAGGCCTGGGCGATGAAGATCGAGGCGAAGGTGCAGTACATCATCGAACCGTCAAGGTTGAACGAGTAGCCCATCGGCAGCACGAAACTGGCCACCTTGCGCGAGCAGCCGAAGCGTTCCAGCTGTTCCAGCGTCTTCGGGTAGGCCGCTTCGGAACTGGCGGTAGTGAACGCCAGCAGCAGCGGCTCGCGCACCATCGTCATCAGGGTCAGCACGCGACGACCGAGGAACAGAGAGCCCGCCAGGATCAGCACCAGCCACAGGCCACCGATCGACAGGTAGAACTCGGCCATGAAGGTGCTGTAGGTGCCCAGGATGCCCAGACCCTCCTTGGCCACCATGGCGGCGATCGCGCCGAACACGGCCAGCGGGGCGAAGTTCATCACGAAGCCGGTCACCTTCAGCATGATATGCGAAACAGAATCAAGCATATCCACCACCGGCTTGGCGCGCTCACCAATGGCGGCGCCGGCACAGCCGAAGAACACCGAGAACACCACGATCTGCAGGATCTCATTCTTGCTCATCGCCTCGGCCACGCTCTTTGGAATGGCGTGGGTGACGAAGTCCTTCAACGTGATGGCGCCCGCCTCGATACCGCTGGAAGCGTGCACGTCCGGCAGCGGCAGGCCAAGGCCCACACCCGGCTTGAGCAGGTTCACCATGATCAGACCCAGGCTCAGCGAGATGAACGACGCGGTCATGAACCAGCCCATGGTCTTGCCGCCGATGCGACCCACGGTCTTGGCATCCTCCATCTTGGCAATGCCCACCGCCAGGGTGGAGAACACCAGCGGAGCGATGATCATCTTGATCAGGCGCAGGAAGATGTCGGTCAGGATCGACACGTTGTCGGCGAACGACTTGATCGCGGCCTCGTCGGCGGCCATTTCGCGCCATACGTAGCCGGTCAGGATACCCAGCACCATTGCGGCCAGGATGAAGGTGGTCAGTCTATTGAGTTTCACTAAATGCCTCTCCAGTGAAGGTCTGCCCAATGGCCGCCGTAGCGGCCCGGGCGATGGGGCCGGTCTTGCCGACCGCCCCGCCTTTGCTCGTCCATCCAGCCTGCGGCCGGATGAACCATTGGTGGTCCCTGCCCGAGCGCTGGTGCGCTTCGGCCGGAAATCGTCTTGTTGTTGGCCAACCAGGGCGTGTGGGCGTCGCCCTGGCCGGCGATTCCTTAATTGCACGAAGCGTGCCAGCGCACCCCCCGAAAACGACACCGCAATACACTGTTTTTATTGCATTTTTTTTAATGACAGGGAGATGGTAACGGATCGGCGTAATCGCGCCACTACAGACGTTCGGTTATCCGAACAAAGCATCAATACGGAGGGACACGGCCAGGTAGCCACCAAAACGGAAAAAGGCTGGCCGAAGACGATGCTTCGGCCAACCTTGGCACACAGGAAAATGGGATGATCAGACCGACAAGTAGGACGACTGCTTCAGCCCGCGGCAGAACTCGGCAAAGTAGGTATTACGCTCGTCGGCCGACAACTTGGCGGCGCGCGCCTTCTCCTCGTAGCGGTTGAGGATTTCCTCCGGCGACAAGTGCACGTAGCGCAGCATGTCCTCGATGGTGTCATGCTCCTCCACGCCGGAGAACTCCAGCCGGCAGCCATCGCGCACGAACACGTTGACCGAATCGGTATCGCCGAACAGGTTGTGCATGTCGCCCAGAATCTCCTGGTAGGCACCGACCAGGAAGGTGGCGATCAGATACTCGTCACCCGGCTTCACCGCGTGCACCGCCATGGTCGACTCGATGCTCTGCTGATCGACGTAGTGCTTGATCTTGCCGTCGGAGTCGCAGGTCAGATCCTGCAGCACCGCGCGCCGCGTCGGCTGCTCGTCGAGACGATGCACCGGCATGATCGGCAGCACCTGGTCGATGGCCCAGGTATCCGGCAGCGACTGGAACACCGAGAAATTGCAGAAATACTTGTCCGCCATCTTGTCGGTCAGCTCGTCGAACACCTGGCGCTGCGAACGCTGGTGGGTCAGCTGCAGTTGGCCGTGCAGGCGGCGGCACAGCGCGTAGTACAGCTGCTCGGCGGTCGCCTTGTCCTTCAGGCCGATGCGCCCTTCGGCGTACATCGCGGCCACCTCGGCCACGTAATGGCTGGCGCGGTAATAGGTTTCCGTCACCGCTTCCGCATCGTTCAGCTTGCTCAGCTCGTAGAGCTTCTTCACCGGTGCGGCCAGCGCCTCGAGATCGTCCAGCACCGGCACGCACTCCGGCAGGCGCTCGACGTCGGTCACGTTCGTGATCAGCACGGCGTGATGCGCCGTCATGGCGCGGCCGGACTCGGACATGATGCGCGGATGCGGCAGGCCGTTCTCGTCGCAGAACTCGGCCAGCATCGACACGATCACCTGCGCGTACTCGTCCATGTCATAGTTGATCGAGCTGGCGTTGCGCGAATGGGTGCCGTCGTAATCGACGCCCAGACCGCCGCCGACGTCGACATGGTCGATCGGCAGGCCCAGCGAGCGCAGCTCGGCGAAGTAACGGATCGCCTCGCGGAAGCCGACACGGTAATCGGAAATGTTGGCGATCTGCGAGCCCATGTGGAAGTGCAGCAGACGCACGCAATCGGCCATGCCGACCGCCTCCAGCTTGCCGGCCACGTCGATCAGCTGGGAAGCGGACAGGCCGAACTTGCCCTTCTCGCCGCCGGTGTCGGCCCACTGGTTGTCGGCCGTCAGCGACGACAACCGCACGCGCACCCCGACCAGCGGACGCACGCCCAGCTTCTTCGACTCCTCGATCACCAGGTCGACCTCGACCTCCTTCTCGATCACGATGAACACCTTGTGACCGAGCTTCTGGCCGATCAGCGCAAGGCGCACGAAATCGCGGTCCTTGTAGCCGTTGCAGGTGATGGTGCAGCCCTTGGGCGCCAGCGCCAGCACCGCCATCAGCTCCGGCTTGGAACCGGCCTCCAGCCCGATCGACACATCCGGCGTGGCGATGATGCTCTTGATCACTGCCTCCTGCTGGTTGACCTTGATCGGATAGAGCGCGGTGTACTGACTGCCGTAACCGACGTTGGCGATGGCCTTGTCGAAGGCGCCGCACAGACGGGTCACACGGTCTTGCAGAATGTCGGGAAAACGAACCAGCAGCGGCAAGTCCAAGCCCTTGTCGGACAGCGCGTGCACCAGATCGTACAAATCGATTTCGCAGTTTTGCTGGCGGACGTTGGGGCGGACCTTGACGTGGCCGTCGTCCCCAA
>JACPUY010000062.1 GCA_016192025.1 Pseudogulbenkiania sp.
AACGCGGCAGAACTCGGTGACGACAGTAATCGAGCAGCAGATGAACGGTATCGACGGACTACTATATATGTCGTCCAACAGCCAGTCGTCCGGCCAAGCCACCATCACGCTGTACTTCCAGCCCGGCACCAACCCGGACATCGCCCAAGTGCAGGTGCAGAACAAGCTGCAACTGGCGATGCCGCGTCTACCGACCGAGGTGCAGCAACAGGGGGTGAAAGTCGCCAAGGCTACCCGCAACTACCTGATGTTCGTCACCTTGTCCTCCACCGACGGCAGCGTGGATGCGGTAGGGCTCGGCAACTACATCTCGGCCAGCCTGCTCGACCAGCTGAGCCGGGTGACCGGGGTCGGTGAAGCCAACCTGTTCGTCTCCGAGTACGCGATGCGCGTGTGGGTGAGCCCGGACAAGCTCAACAGCTTCAAGCTCACCACCTCCGACGTGATCTCCGCCATCAAGGCGCAGAACATCCAGGTATCGGCCGGCGAACTGGGTGGTCTACCCGCGATCAAGGGCCAGCAGCTGAACGCCACGATCCGGGCACAAAGCCGTCTCTCTACTCCCGAGCAGTTCGGCAACATCCTGCTGCGCGTAAACAAGGACGGTTCCCGCGTGCTGCTGCGTGACGTGGCGCGCGTCGAGCTGGGCGCTCAGACCTTCACCACCAAGGCCTTCGTCGACGGCAAGCCGGCGGCGGCGGTCGGCATCAAGCTCGCGCCGTCGGCCAACGCGCTTGAGACCGCGCAGGCGGTGCGTGACAAGGTCCAGGAGCTGTCCCCGTACTTCCCGGCCGGGGTGAAGGCCGACGTGCCGTACGACACCTCCAAGTTCGTCAAGATCTCGATCGAAGAGGTGGTGAAGACCCTGATCGAAGCCGTGGCGCTGGTGTTCCTGGTGATGTACCTGTTCCTGCAGAACTTCCGCGCCACGCTGATCCCCACCATCGTGGTACCGGTGGCGCTGGCCGGCACGCTCGGCGCCATGGCGGCGTTCGGCTTCTCGATCAACGTGCTGACGATGTTCGGCATGGTGCTGGCGATCGGCATGCTGGTGGACGACGCGATCGTGGTGGTGGAGAACGTCGAACGGATCATGAGCGAGGAAGGCTTGCCGCCGCGCAAGGCGACGCGCAAGGCGATGGAGCAGATCACCAACGCACTGATCGGCATCTCGCTGGTGCTGACTGCGGTGTTCATCCCGATGGCGTTCTTCGGCGGCTCGGTCGGCGCGATTTACAAGCAGTTCTCGCTGTCGCTAGTGGCGTCGATGGTGTTCTCGGTGCTGCTGGCGCTGACGCTGACCCCGGCCCTGTGCGCAACGCTGCTCAAACCGGTGGAAGCCGGCCATCACCGCGCCAAGAGCGGTTTCTTCGGCTGGTTCAACCGCAGTTTCGCCGCCAGCACCAACAAGTATCAGGGTTCGGTCGCCAAGATCATCAACAAGTCCGGCCGCTACATGTTGCTCTACCTCGCCCTCATCGGCGTGGTGGCGTTTCTGTTTGCGCGTCTGCCGTCGTCGTTCCTGCCGGAAGAAGACCAAGGCTACTCGATCACCATGGTACAGCTGCCGACCGGGGCCACGGCCGAGCGCACCCGCGGCATCCTGGCGCAGGTGGAGCAGTACTACCTGAAGCAGCCGGAAACCGCGCACTCGATCGCCGTAGCCGGTTTCGGCTTTAACGGCAACGGCCAGAACCTCGGCCTGGTGTTCACCCCGCTCAAGGACTGGAGCGAGCGCTCGGCGCAGGAACACCACGTGCAGGGTGTGATCGGCCGGGCCTTCGGGATGTTCTCGCAGATCAAGGACGCGATCATCTATCCGCTCAACCCGCCGCCGATTCCGGAACTGGGTAACGCCACCGGCTTCGACTTCATGCTGCAGGACCGCAGCAACCAGGGCCATGACAAGCTGATGGAGGCGCGCAACATGGTGCTCGGCATGGCCGGCAAAGACCCGCGTCTGGCTGGGGTGCGCCCCCAGGGCATGGAAGACGCGCCGCAGTTCCAGGTGACCATCGACCAGGAGAAGGCGAGCGCGCTCGGCCTGACACTGGCCGACATCAACAGCACCTTGAGCACCAACTTCGGTTCGTCCTACATCAACGACTTCACCAACGGCACCCGCGTGCAGCAGGTGATTGTGCAGGCCGATGCACCGTACCGGATGCAGCCGCAGGACATCGACAAGCTGTTCGTGCGCAACAATGCGGGCACCATGGTACCGTTCTCGGCCTTTGCCAACGCCAAGTGGAGTTACGGTTCGCCGCGCCTGGAACGCTACAACGGCGCGCCGTCGATGGAAATCGTCGGCACCGCCGCCCCGGGCAAGAGTTCCGGCGAGGCCATGCAGGCGATCGAGGAAATCGTCGCCAAGCTGCCACCAGGCTTCGGCATCGAGTGGACCGGCCAGTCGTATGAAGAGCGCTTGTCCGGCTCGCAGGCGCCGGCGCTGTTCGCGCTCTCGCTGGTGGTGGTGTTCCTGTGCCTGGCCGCGCTGTATGAAAGCTGGTCGATCCCGTTCTCGGTGATGCTGGTGGTGCCGCTCGGCGTGCTCGGCGCGCTCCTGGCGGCGCATATGCGCGGCCTGCCCAACGACGTGTTCTTCAAGGTGGGCCTGTTGACCACGATCGGCCTGTCGACCAAGAACGCGATCCTGATCATCGAATTCGCCAAGGACCTGCAGGCGCAGGGCAAGAGCGTGGTCGAAGCGACGCTGGAAGCCGTGCACCTGCGGCTACGCCCGATCCTGATGACCTCGATGGCCTTCGTGCTCGGCGTACTGCCGCTGGCGGTGAGCAACGGCGCCGGCTCGGCGAGCCAGCACGCGATCGGCACCGGCGTGATCGGCGGCATGCTATCGGCCACCTTCCTCGCCATCTTCTTCGTGCCGGTGTTCTTCGTGTTCGTGCGCGGCCGGTTCCAGGGCAGCGAGCGCCAGCGCAAGTTCTACACGCACCACATGGACGATGAAGAGGCGGCCTTGGCAGCGGTTCCGGTACCGGTTGAAGCGCGCCGCGCGGATCAGGAAGGAAAACACCATGACTAATAAATACACTTTGCCCGCCGTGCTCGCTGCCGCCCTGCTCGCCGGCTGCTCCCTGGCGCCGACCTACCAGCGCCCGGCGGCGCCCGTCTCCGGGCAGTGGCCGAGCGGCCCAGCCTATGGCGGTGATGCGGCCACCCAAGCGGCGGCCAAGAGCGGTGTGGCGGCCGATATCGGCTGGCGCGAGTTCTTTGCCGATGCGCGGCTGCAAAAGCTGATCGAATTGGCACTCGCCAACAACCGCGACCTCCGGGTGGCAATGCTGAACGTCGAACAGACGCGCGCGCAGTACCAGATCCAGCGCGCCGACCTGTTCCCGGCGATCGACGCCACCGCCAGCAGCACACGTCAGCGCCAGCCAGCCGACCTGTCCAGCAGCGGACGGGCCGGCGTGAGCAGCAAGTACTCCGTCGGGCTCGGCTTCACCTCGTACGAACTCGACCTGTTCGGCCGCGTGCAGAGCCTGAAGAACGAGGCGCTGGAGCAGTACTTCGCCAGCGGTGCGGCGCAGAAGTCGGCGCAGATCACGCTGGTATCGGAGGTGGCGAGCCAGTACCTGACGCTGCGTGCGCTCGACGAACAGCAGAAAGTCGTCACCGACACGCTCACCGCGCAACAACGCTCGTACGAGCTGACCAAGAAGCGCTTCGACGTCGGCACCGTCACCGCGCTCGACCTAAGCACCGCCGACAGCCAGGTACAGACCGCCAAGAGCAATCTGGCGAGTCTGATGCAACAACGCGCCCAAGCCGAGAACGCGCTGATGCTCCTGGTCGGACAGTCGCTACCGGCTGACCTGCCGGCCGGCAACGCGTTCGATGCCCAGGGGCTGCTGGCCGATCTGCCGGCCGGCTTGCCGTCCGACCTGCTGGAGCAGCGCCCGGACATCATCCAGGCCGAGCATCAGCTCAAGGCCGCCAATGCCGATATCGGCGCGGCGCGCGCGGCGTTCTTCCCGAGCATCTCGCTGACCGGCAGCTACGGCACGGCGAGCAGCCAGCTCAGCAACCTGTTCAAGCCCGGCCAGCTCGCCTGGAGCTTCATACCGCAGGTCAACCTGCCGATCTTCGACTGGGGCAAGAACGTGGCCGGCCTCGATGTATCCACCACCGGCAAGAAGATCGCCGTGGCACAGTACGAGAAATCGATCCAGTCTGCATTTCGCGAGGTGTCCGACGCTCTCTCGGCACGCGCGATGCTGGAGCAGCAGATTGCGGCACAGGAGGCCCTGCTGAAATCCGAGACCCAGCGTTACCAGCTCGCCGAGCTGCGCTACCGCAACGGCGTGGACAGCGCACTGAGCCTGCTCGATGCGCAGCGCTCGCTCTACAGCGCGCAGCAAGGGCTGATCCAGGCCAGGCTCGCACGAC
>JACPUY010000063.1 GCA_016192025.1 Pseudogulbenkiania sp.
CGGCCTGTTGCGCGGCAGCCGTACCGAGCTGGTGAAGTGCCTCGGTTCCGACCTGCAGGTGCCGGCCAGCGCCGAGATCGTGCTGGAAGGCCACATCTATCCGGACGACACCGCACTGGAAGGGCCGTACGGTGACCACACCGGCTACTACAACGAGCAGGACCGCTTCCCTGTGTTCACCATCGAGCGCATCACCATGCGCGAGAACCCGATCTACCACAGCACCTACACTGGCAAGCCGCCGGACGAGCCGGCGGTGCTGGGCGTGGCGCTGAACGAGGTGTTCGTGCCGATCCTGCAGAAGCAGTTTCCCGAGATCGTCGACTTCTATCTGCCGCCGGAGGGGTGTTCGTACCGCATGGCGGTGGTGTCGATCAAGAAGCAGTACCCCGGCCACGCCAAGCGCGTGATGATGGGCTGCTGGAGCTTCTTGCGGCAGTTCATGTACACCAAGTTCATCGTGGTGGTCGACGACGACGTCAACACGCGCGACTGGCAGGAGGTGATCTGGGCCATCACCACGCGCATGGACCCGGTACGCGACACGGTGCTGATCGAGAACACGCCGATCGACTACCTCGACTTCGCCAGCCCGATCTCGGGCCTGGGCGGCAAGATGGGGCTCGACGCCACCAACAAGCTGCCGGGCGAGACGCAGCGCGAGTGGGGCACGCCGATCGTGATGGACACGGCGGTGAAACAGCGGGTCGATGCGCTGTGGGATCGGTTGGGACTGTAAACCGCCCTCCCCCTGAGCGCGAGCCAGTCCGGGAGCACCTGGTCAGCTGGCGCCCTGGCCGGGCTCGAGAGGCGAAAGCGTGGCCGTCTGATGGGATAGGCCCTTATCTGTTACCATGCCCGGTTTTCCTGATACGTGGAGTCAAGCCATGAGCGATGTACGCAACCCGAATTCCGCCCAGCGCCTGAAGCGCCTGAACAACCGCCAGCGCAAGAAGCAGCGCGTGGGCGACTACCGCGAACTGGGCTTCCACCTGGTGGCTACCCTGGCCGAAGACCTCGGCAGCGAAGGCCAGGACGCCTTGCTCGACGCCTGGTTAACGCGCGTGGATGAGGCCGGCGTCAGCTTCGGCGGCCACTTCGATGGCCGCTGCAACCTGGAAGGCGTGGTGTTCCCGGTCGGCGCCATCAAGATCGGCGAGGAACTGCGTGGTGAGCTGGCCGGGTGGCTCAAGGCCCGCAGCGAAGTGAAAGAGCTGGAAGCCAGCGATCTGATCGACCTGTGGCACACGGCCTGAATCAGGATCGCCCGCCAACTCAAAAGCCCGCTTTCGCGGGCTTTTTTGCATCGTCACGTTCCCGTGGCGGCTCACGGCCGGTGGCCGGGCGTTACCAGCGTGGCGCGGCCGGTCTCGACAAAGGCGCGCAGCCAGGCCGTATGCACCCGTTGCTGGAAGCCGTCCAGAATCCGCGCCCACGGCCGGCAGCGCTTGTCCTGCCGCAAGACATGGACCCACTCCTCGCCGAGCACGAACTGTGCTTCGCTGCAGTCGTGCAGCAGTGCCAAGGCATCGGCGCAACCACGCCGGGATAGCCGCCGGGCCTTGTCTTGCAGCGGCGCACGGCTGTTGATGAGCCGGCCGGCGTAAAAGCATTGCGAACGCCAGAACACCTGCTGACTGTACAGCTGATGCAGCAGGCAGGAATACAGCGCCGGATACCAGGCTGGGAAGAAACGCAAGCAGAGCATGACCACCTCCATTGTGCACTGCACAATATAGTGATAATGCACGCTGCCCGCCATGGCAAGCAGCACCTTTCCTCCCGGCCCGGTGCACGGGGCTCACGGCGCCGGGTTGGGATAGCGCTCGTGGATGGCCTCGATGCCAGACAGCACCTCGTCGTCCAAGGTCAGCGACACACTGGCGATGTTTTCTTCCAGCTGTTCCAGCGTGGTGGCACCGATCAGGTTGCTGGCGACGAAGGGGCGCAAATTGACGAAGGCCAATGCCATTTGAACCGGCGACAGCCCGTGCCTGCGCGCCAGCGCGACGTAGTCGGCGGTTGCCGCCAAGGCCTGAGGCTTGGTGTAGCGGGTGAAGCGGTCGAACAGCGTCAGGCGGGCGTTGGCCGGGTGGGCCTGGTCGAGGTATTTGCCGGAAAGCACGCCGAAGGCCAGCGGCGAGTAGGCCAGCAGGCCGATGCCGTCGCGGTGCGAGAACTCGGACAGGCCGATCTCGAAGGTGCGGTTGAGTAGGTTGTAGGGGTTCTGGATGCCGACCACACGCGGCAGGCCGAGCGTGTCGGCCGCGTGCAGGAAGCGCGACAGTCCCCACGGCGTTTCGTTGGATACGCCGATGTGGCGCACCTTGCCGGCCTGGATAAACTCGGCCAGCACCGCCAGCGTTTCTTCCGGCGGCACCATATTGCCCGGCCCTTCCAGCCAAGGGTAGCCCAAGCGGCCGAAGGTATTGGTATGGCGGCCCGGCCAGTGTAGCTGGTACAAGTCGACGTAATCGGTGTTGAGGCGCTTGAGGCTGTCGTCGAGCGCGGCGGTCAGGTTGGCGCGGTCGAAGCGGTTGGCGGCGCCACGGAGGTGGCGCGGATTGTGCAACTGCAGCGCCGGGCCGGCGATCTTGGTGGCCAGCACCACCTGGTCGCGCCGCCCGCCCTTGGCCAGCCAACTGCCGATGTAGGCCTCGGTCAGCCCCTGCGTTTCGGGCTTGGGTGGCACCGGGTACATTTCGGCGGTGTCGATCAGGTTGATGCCGCGCTCCAGCGCCAGGTCGAGCTGGGCGTGGGCCTCGGCTTCATTGTTCTGCTCGCCCCAGGTCATCGTGCCGAGACCGATGAGACTGACCTTGAGGCCGTCATGGCCAAGCTGGCGGTATTCCATGGCTAGGTCCTTGTGGGTGGAGGATGACCGATTATGCGACGAGACAGCGGCGTGGAAAACCGGGCGTGGCCCACCGTGGCGGTTTTGGAGCGGCGCATCGCAGTGGGAAAGCCCGTGCTGCGGACGATGTCGGCACAGTGACAGCGGAATGCCCCACGTTGGTGGCGTGCAATGGTGTTCATCCCAGCCCAAAGTCTCAGTGACACAACATCGCCCCCTCATCATCATTCGATTGACCTATGACAAGCAGAAGCGCCAATGAGACCCTCTAGAATGTCATATTCTGCAACCTTCCGGCCCTGAACCATGAAGCTAACCATCTCGCTGTGGCAGCGTCTGTTGGGGCTGTTGCCCGGCGAACTGACCGCGCATGAAACGGAATGGCTGATTAGCCCCCACCAGCATATGCCGTTGATGGCGCAGCGCCGGGCGCTGATCATTATCAACCGCACGCGGCTGTTTGCCATGCTGTTCGCCCTGCTCACCCCGCTGTGGATTGCCGTCGACATGGTCGCCCTGCCGATGGTGCTGGCGGCCCAGCTGGCCGGGCTGCGCCTGTTGGCTACCGCCGCCTTCGCCTGGCTGGTCTTCAACCACCAGAGAGATGGCAGCCTGCGCCAGGCCTACCGTGCCATGGCGACACTGTTCGCCATTCCCACGCTGTTCTACGTCGCCTCGCACCTGCTGTTGACGCGCCACCAGCTGCAAGGCCTGTCGGCGGCGATCGGCACCGGCTACGCCTTCTTGCCGTTCGTGCTGTTGGCCGGCTTCGCCATCTTTCCGCTGACGCTGCTGGAGAGCGCCTTGTTCGCTGCGCCGATCCTGACCGCGGACGGCGTAGCCTGGCTGCTGCAGTGGCAGGTGATCGACTGGCCCTCGTTCAGCGGCGCGTTCTGGCTGTTGACGCTGATCACCGGCGTGGCGACGTTGGCGTCGATGAGCCAGCTCGCCTTCATGATCGCGCTGGTCAACCAGGCGGTGCGCGACCCGCTGACCGGTTGCTTCTCGCGGCGCAGCGCCGAGGAGATGCTCGACCTGCAGTTCACTCTGGCGCGCCGTTCCCGGCGCCCCTTGTCGGTTGCCTTCATCGACCTCGACCACTTCAAGGGCATCAACGACCGCCACGGCCACGAGGCCGGCGACCGGGCCTTGCAGGGGCTGACCCGCGCCATCAACGAGACGCTGCGCCATGGCGACATCCTGACGCGCTGGGGCGGCGAGGAATTCCTGCTGTTGATGCCGGAAACCGACCGCCAGCAGGCGCTGCAGGCGCTGGCCCGGCTGCGCCAGCGCGGCTTGGGGCTGCGCCCGGACGGCACGCCGCTGACCGCCAGCATCGGGCTGGCCGAAAGTCTGGCCGACCAGCCAGAGAACTGGCACCGGCTGGTGGAGCAGGCCGATGCCCGCATGTATCACGCCAAGCAACAGGGGCGCGACCGCATCGTCGACCGCGACGCTGAGCCGGACTCCGCACCGTGCCTAGCAGACATGGTCAGCCGGCAGCTGGAACAGTCGACCTAACGATCATTGCGACTCGCGCCACCCCTGATCATGAAAGAAACTGTGGGGAGGAAGGCAGCGGGAAGAGGTCGCGCAATTTTTTGGCGGCTTGACCCCGCAACCTAACGTGACCCGCCGA
Source organism: Pseudogulbenkiania sp. (assembly GCA_016192025.1). Classification (GTDB taxonomy): domain Bacteria; phylum Pseudomonadota; class Gammaproteobacteria; order Burkholderiales; family Chromobacteriaceae; genus Pseudogulbenkiania. The sequence goes on from JACPUY010000063.1 coordinate 4,494, forward strand.
ACTGACTCGCACCCCGGA
>JACPUY010000240.1 GCA_016192025.1 Pseudogulbenkiania sp.
CTTGACGTCGCCGACGATGGGCACGTCGACCTGCACGCGCTTGGCGATGGAGGACGGATCCACGTCGATGGGGATGATCTTCTTCGGCTTGGACAGGAAGTGCGACGGCACGCTGATCACGCGGTCGTCGAAACGCGCGCCCACGGCGAGCAGCACGTCACAGTTCTGCATCGCCATATTGGCTTCGTAGGTGCCGTGCATGCCGAGCATGCCGAGGAATTGCGGATCGCTGCCCGGATAGGCGCCCAACCCCATCAGGGTGTTGGTACACGGCAGTCCGAGCGAGCGCACCAGTTCGGTGACTTCCTGCTCTGCCCCGCCCTGCACCGCGCCGCCGCCGACGTAGACGTAGGGGCGCTTGGCTTCCAGGAGCAGGTTGACCGCCTTGCGGATCTGGCCCGGATGGCCGCGCAGGACCGGTACATAGGAGCGGATGCTGACGCTTTCCGGGTAATGGAACTCGGCCAGCTTCTGCGTCACGTCCTTGGGGATGTCGACGACCACCGGACCGGGACGACCGGTCTTGGCGATGTAGAACGCCTTCTTGATGGTTTCCGCCAGTTCGTTGATGTCCTTCACCAGGAAGTTGTGCTTCACGCACGGCCGGGTGATCCCGACCATGTCGACTTCCTGGAAGGCGTCCAGACCGATGGCAGGGGTCGCCACCTGGCCGGACAGCACGACCAGCGGAATCGAGTCCATATAGGCGGTAGCAATGCCGGTCACGGCATTGGTCGCGCCCGGACCCGAGGTGACTAGTGCCACGCCGACCTTGTCGCTGGAGCGCGAGTAGGCGTCGGCGGCATGCACCGCTGCCTGTTCGTGCCGCACCAGGACGTGCTTGAACTGGGTCTGCTTGAAGATGGCATCATAAATTTCAAGTACCGCGCCGCCGGGGTAGCCGAAAACAAATTCGACTCCTTCTTCCTGCAGGCAGCGGACTACGATCTCCGCGCCCGAAATCTGCATCGTTGCCTCTTTTATGTGATGGTTTTGTCCCGTTATAGCCTCTGACCTTAGCGTATCTTGGAAAGACCGGTCAAGGGCTTTTGTGCACGTGCAAAACCCACGCAAATCCGATGCTTAACGGCATGCGGGGCGCGGTAGGCGCCGCCGCCACGCTCTGTTACCATTGCTTCCGGCAGCGTGATGGCGACGCCCTCGCAGCCTGTCCCAGACCAACCACCCTCATTTCCGGCATGACACCTTCCCTGACCACCCCCGGCTTCGCCCGTCGTTTGCTCTGCCTGTTGTACGAACTGTTGCTGATGGCCGCGGTGCTGCTGTTCGCCTCCGCCTTGTTCACCCCGCTGAAGGCCTGGCTGGGCGCTTCGTTCTGGCTCGAGCAGCTGTTCCGGCTGTTCCTGGCGGCGGTGCTGTTCGGCTATTTCGGCCTGTCGTGGGTGCGCCGCGGCCAGACCGTGGCGATGAAGACCTGGCGCATCAAGCTGGTCGCCCGCGACGGCGGGCCGATAGGCTGGCCGCAGGCGCTGGGACGCTACCTGGTGGCGCTGGCGCTGTTTGTCGGCATGCCGCTGCTCAGCTACCTGGGCTGGGAGCGCGCCTTCGGCCACACACCGCAGGCGCTGTGGTTGTCGCTGATCTGGTGGCTGATCCCCTATCTGACCGCCTTGCACGACAAGGAACGCCAGTTCCTGCACGACCAGCTGGCCGGCACGCGCCTGATCCTGCTGCCGCCGCGGCAGAAGGCGTAGCCCCTCCTCCCGACACAGGCTTGGACCAACCCCGACCCGCTTGGCCCAAGTGCTTTCTGCCCCCTTAATCAAGCCTGGCCCGGACAATACTGCAGCTGACCCGCCACGTAGGTGGCGGCGACGGCGCGGTCGTCGCCGAGGATCATCTGCACGAACAGTGCCTCCTGGATGTCGCGCACGTAGCGCATGCGGAAGTCGATCAGCGGCGTCGAGCGCAGGTTGAGCACCACCAGGTCGGCCTCCAGCCCGACCTCGATCGAACCGACCTTGTCCGCCAGCCCCAGCGCCTCGGCACTGCCGCGCGTGGCCAGGTAGAACGCTTGCGGCGCCGATAGCGGGAAGCCGTTGAGCTGTGCCGCCTCGTAGGCCGAGCGCATGGTGTGCAACATGGAAAAGCTGGTGCCGGCGCCCAGATCGGAGGCCAGCCCGACCGTGACCGGCCGTGGCATGGCGCGGGCGCGGCGCAGGTCGAAACAGCCGGAGCCAAGGAAGAAGTTGGAACTGGGGCAATGCGCCAGGCTGGCGCCGCTGTCGTAAAGCAGCTGCAGTTCCTCTTCCTGCAGATGGATGCCGTGGCCGTAGACGGCGCGCGGCCGCAACAGGCCGTAATGCTGATAGACGCCGGTGTAGTGCGGGCAGTCCGGGTGCAGCGACTTGGCCCAGGCGATCTCGCGGGGCGTTTCCGCCAGGTGCGACTGGATCGCCATGTCCGGGTATTCGGCCGCCAGCGCGCCCAGCGCCTCCAGCTGAGCCGACGACGAGGTCGGCGCGAAGCGCGGGGTGATGGCGTATTCGGCCCGTCCCCGGCCGTGCCAGCGGCCGATCAGCGCCTTGGACTCGTCGTAGGCCCGCTCGGCCGTGTCGAGTAGTGCCGCCGGCGCGAATTGGTCCATGCATACCTTGCCGGCGATGAGCCGCATCCGGCGCCGCTCGGCGGCCTCGAACAGCGCGTCGACCGAGTCGGGGAACACGGTGCAGAACACCGCCGAGCTGGTCACGCCGTGACGCAACTGCTCGGCGAGGAACACCTCGGCCACCGCTGCGGCGTGCGCCTTGTCGGCGAAGCCCTGCTCGGTGACGAAGGTGTAGTGGTTGAGCCAGTCGATCAGCTGCTCGCCGTAGGCGGCGATCATCTCGGTCTGCGGATAGTGCACGTGGCAGTCGATGAAACCGGGCAGGATCAGGCCATCGGGGTAGCTCGTCACGACGACCTCCGGCCTCAGAGTCGGCAGCAATGTCGACGCCGGCCCGACGGCGGCGATGCGCCCGTCCTCCATCACCACCACGGCGTCGGACTCGTGACGCATGCCGGCCTCGACGCCATAGAGCAAGGGGTCGCGGCTGAAGGTGAGCAGAGCGGCTCGAATCGCTGTTTTCATGCTTGGCCTCATTGCACAATGCCTGCCCTTCATCATGGCAGGCAAGCACCGGCTCTCCCATGAAAAAAGCCACCGGACGGTGGCTTGTTTCAGTTCTGCGGCGCGGCGCCTTCCAGCCGGACCGTGCGCAAGGTGGCGGGCGGCTGCCACTGCCAGTGGGCGCGCAAGGCGCCCAGCACCAGGTTGGGGTAGTCCGCGCGGCCGAGGCTGCCGTTGTAGCGTCCCAGCGCGCGGAACAGGTTGCCGCGCTCGATATCGAGGTAATGGCGCAGGATGGTGCAGCCGTAGCGCAGGTTGGTGGTGAGTTCGAACAGGTTGTGCTCGTTGTTGCCGATATGGCGCACCCAGAACGGCATCACCTGCATCAGTCCGCGCGCGCCGGCGCCGGACACGGCGTACTTCTTGAAGCCGCTCTCGACCTGGATCAGCCCCAGCACCAGTTGCGGGTCGAGGCCGGCGCGCGTGGCCTCGTACTGGATGGCTGTGAGCAGGCGCTGGCGCAGCCAGGGGTCGGGGATGCGCTTTTCCAGCCGGCGCGACATCTCGACGAGCCAGACCTGGCCTTCGCGCGCGTCGTCGAACACCAGCCGCGGCGCGTTGGCGTCCGTCACCGAGCGACGCATGGCCGAGGCCACGTTAGCCGACAGCGCTTCCTCGCGCTGCGCGCCGGCCCAGGCCGGAACGGCGGCGAACAGCAACAGCGCGAACAGTCCGGAACGCAAGTCAGGCGGCATCACTTACCCAATTTGGCTAGCACATGCTCCAGAATAGCATCAACGGCCATGCCGGTGGCTTCGCTGTCGCGGCGGTGCTGGTACTCCACCTTGCCTTCCTTGAGGCCGCGGTCACCGATGGTGACGCGGTGCGGCACGCCGATCAGCTCCCAGTCGGCGAACATCGCGCCCGGGCGCTCGCCACGATCGTCGAGGATGACGTCGACGCCGTTGGCGACGAGGTCGGCGTAGAGCTTGTCGGCGGCGGCCTTGACTTCGGCCGAGCGGTCGTAGCCGACCGGGCAGACCACCACGGTGAACGGGGCGATGGCGTCCGGCCAGATGATGCCCTTGTCGTCGAAGTTCTGCTCGATGGCGGCGCCGAGGATGCGCGACACGCCGATGCCGTAGCAGCCCATTTCGAAGAACTTCGGCTTGCCGTCTTCGTCGAGGAAGGTGGCGTTCATCGCCTTGGAGTACTTGGTGCCGAGGTAGAACACGTGGCCGACCTCGATGCCGCGCTGGATCGCCAGCACACCCTTGCCGTCCGGGCTCGGGTCGCCTTCCACCACGTTGCGGATATCGGCAACGATCGGCTCGGGGCAGTCGCGGCCGAAGTTGACGCCGGTGAAGTGCTGGTCGTCCTCGTTGGCGCCGGTGATCATGTCGGCCATCTTGGCCACGGTGCGGTCGGCGTAGACCTTGCCCGGGAAGTTGACCGGGCCCAGCGAGCCGGGGTTGGCGCCGAAGGCGATACGGATGGCATCGGGGCTGGCGAAGGTCAGCGGGCTTTTCACGCCATCCAGCTTGCCGGCCTTGACCTCGTTCAGTTCGTGGTCGCCGCGCACCAGCAGCAGCACCGGCTGGCCCTCGTCGCCGTCGCCGTCCACCACCACGGCCTTGACGGTCTGCTTGATGTCGACCTTGAGGAAGTCCACCAGGTCGGCGATGGTCTTCACCTTCGGGGTGTACACCTTTTCCATGTCGGCGGAAGGCGCCGGACGCTCGCCAGCCGGGGCCGCCGCTTCGGCCAGCTCGATGTTGGCGGCGTAGTCGGAGTCCGGGCAGTAGACGATGGCGTCTTCGCCGGTGGCAGCGATCACCTGGAATTCGTGCGAGCGGTCGCCGCCGATGGCACCGGTGTCGGCCGCCACCGCGCGGTAGGTCAGGCCGATGCGGTCGAAGATCTGGCAGTAGGCGGCGTACATATTGTCGTAGCTGACGCCGGCGGCGTCGGCGCTGCGGTCGAAGGAGTAGGCGTCCTTCATCAGGAACTCGCGGCAGCGCATCACGCCGAAACGCGGGCGGCGCTCGTCGCGGAACTTGGTCTGGATCTGGTAGCAGTTCTTCGGCAGCGCGCGGTAGCTCTTCAGCTCGCCGCGCACCAGGTCGGTGACGACCTCTTCCGAAGTCGGCTGGATCACGAAATCGCGCTCGTGGCGGTCCTTGAAGCGCAGCATCTCCTCGCCCATGGTGTCCCAGCGCCCGGTTTCCTGCCACAGCCCGGCCGGCTGCACGATCGGCATCGACACCTCGATGGCGCCGGCACGGTTCATTTCTTCGCGCACGATGGTCTCCACCTTGCGCAGTGCCTTCAGGCCCATCGGCATCCACGAGTAGATGCCGGCAGCGGCCTTGCGGATGAAACCGGCGCGCAGCATCAGTTTCTGGCTGACGATGTCGGCGTCGGCGGGAGCTTCTTTCAGGGTGGCGATGAAAAACTGCGAGGCGCGCATGGCGTGATGTCCTTGGAAATCCGGATAAATGGCGTTGATTGTAGCGGTTTGCGTGGGGCGGGGGGAAGCGTGGCACCCAAGTCGCCACGCCGGGCCGGAACGCCACGAGCGCCGGGGTGATGTAGCCGGCCGGCGGGCATCTCCCGGCTCTGGCCGTTGAATCCCGCTCAATGAATGTGGACTTCGCAGGTGGGCAGGCAGTTTTCGGCCGCACGATAATCCGTCCCGGCCGAGCTCCGGCGGCGCTAAATGGTGTAGTGAAAGTGAGGCTGACGCAGTGACCAGCGCCAAGTCCGCCTCGCCCGCCCCAGCGCCTCGTCTTCCTCCAATGCGGTGGTCCTCGCCATACTGGGAGACGCCGCATGAAGCGGATCGACTGTCTCCCGCTCTTGGCCGAGGAAAGACTCGGGCCTTTGCCGACTGGGCCGAGTGCGCCGGAACCCGGCCCGCCGTTAAGCTTCGGTTAAGCTTGGCGGACTAGCTTGGCGAATTACTCCGTTGACGCTCCCGTCCCGCCGCCGATGCTCCCAGACCAGACCGGATTCCTGTCGCGCCAACTGCTGCTCCTGGGCGGGCTGGCGCTGCTGCTGTGGTTCACCTTTCGCTTTACCGCGCTCGACGCGTGGCTCGCCGGGCTGTATTTCGACTCGGCCAGCCGCAGCTTTCCGCTCAAGGACGCGCAGTGGCTGGAATGGTTCAACCACCGCCTGGCGAAATACCTGATCATCGGCTTTGCCGTGATCAGCGGTGGGCGGGCCGCGTGTCATCGCGACGGGCGGCTGGCGCGCAGCGTGGTCGCGCTGGCCGGTGCGGCGCTGACGGTGTCGCTGCTGAAGGCGCACAGCGCGCATTCCTGCCCGTGGGACCTGGCGGCCTACGGCGGTCACGCCTTGCCGTTTGAGCTATTTGCCACCAAATCGGCCACCCCCGGGCCGGGGCGCTGCTTCCCCGGCGGCCACGCTGCCACTGGCTTCGCTCTGATGGCGATGGCCTTCACCGCCCCTACTTGGCAGCGGGCGCGGCTGTGGCTGGCCGGCGGCTTTGCCTGTGGCGTGCTGATGGGTTGGGGGCAGCTGATGCGCGGCGCACATTTCCTGTCGCACAATCTGTGGAGTGCCTGGCTGTGCTGGGCGGTGATCGTGCTGGTGATGACCTTGTGGCCGCAACGGGCAAGCGTCACACAGGCCGGACAGCGAGAGCATGCGCCGGGTCCGGCCCAATCGACAAAATGACGTCCCCCGGCGCTGTGGCAGGCTCCCGACAGAAATGCCGACACGCCGCGCCAATTGCCTGCCGGCCCTTTGCACTGTCCCGGCACAGGAGTAAGCTTCGCGCTCATTGACCATCTACCGCACTGCAGCAACCTTCCTGGCAACTCGGCTTGCTGCCATAAAAACGGCAAAAAACAGAACACTATGCAAGCACACAGCAAGCAGGCGCTGGCCGGCATCACCCTCGCCGCGCTGGGCGTGGTGTACGGCGACATCGGCACCAGCCCGCTTTATACCCTCAAGGAATGCTTCGCCGGCCACGGCTTGCCGGTCACCCCGGGTAACGTGCTCGGCATCCTGTCGATGATTTTCTGGTCGCTGCTGTTCGTGGTGACGCTCAAGTACGTGATCTTCATCCTCAAGGCCGACAACCGCGGCGAAGGCGGCATCATGTCGCTGATGGCGCTGGCCCGGCACGCCGCCACCGAGCAGCGGCGCGGGCTGATCGTCGTGCTGGGGCTGTTCGGCGCGGCCCTGTTCTACGGCGACGCCATCATCACCCCGGCCATCTCCGTGCTGTCCGCGGCGGAGGGGCTGGAGGTAATCACGCCGGAGCTGGAGCCTTACGTACTGCCGATGTCGATCGCGGTGCTGGTGGGGCTGTTCCTGATCCAGCGCTTTGGCACCGCCAGCGTCGGCATGCTGTTCGGCCCGGTCATGCTGCTGTGGTTCGGCACGCTGGGCGGGCTCGGCCTGTATCAGATCATCAACACCCCGCAGGTGCTGGCGGCGTTGAATCCGCTGCACGCCATCGACTTCCTGGTCACACACGGCAGGGAGGCATTCCTGGCACTGGGCGCGGTGGTGCTGGCGCTGACCGGGGCCGAGGCGCTGTACGCCGACATGGGGCACTTCGGGCGCCGGCCGATCCGGTTGGCCTGGTTCGGCCTGGTGCTGCCTGCGCTGTTGCTCAACTACTTCGGCCAGGGTGCGCTGCTGATGGTGGACCCTTCCGCGATCCGCAACCCGTTCTACCTGCTGGCCCCGTCCTGGGCGCTGATGCCGCTGATCGTGCTGGCCACGCTGGCCACGGTGATCGCCTCGCAGGCGGTGATTTCCGGTGCCTACTCGCTGACCCGCCAGGCCATCCAGCTCGGTTACTGCCCGCGCATGGACATCCTGCACACCTCGGCCAAGGAAATCGGCCAGATCTATCTGCCATTCGTGAACTGGGGGCTGCTGATCGCGGTCATGGTGGTGGTGCTGACGTTCCAGTCCTCCGGCAACCTGGCCGCCGCCTACGGCATCGCGGTAACCGGCACCATGGTGATCACCACGCTGCTCGCCTACGTGGTGGCGCGCGCCAACTGGCGCTGGCCGCTGCCGCTGGCAGTGGTCGTCGTGTCGTTCTTCCTGGTGATCGACCTGGGCTTCTTCAGTGCCAACGCGCTCAAGCTGTTCTCCGGTGGCTGGCTGCCGCTGGTGATCGGCCTGGCCGTGTTCACACTGATGGCGACCTGGAAGCGCGGCCGCGAACTGCTGCTGGCACGGCTGAGCGAACAGGCCATCCCGCTCGACAGCTTCGTCGAAAACATGGAGTCGTTTCCGCCCAAACGGGTGCAGGGCACAGCGGTGTTCCTGACCAGCACGCTGCACGGCGTGCCGCACGCGCTGCTGCACAACCTGAAACACAACAAGGTCCTGCACGAGCGCATCGTGCTGATGACGATCCGCGGTGAGGACGTGCCCTACGTCGCGCCAGCGGAACGGGTACGCGTTACCCGCCTGTCCAACTCGTTTTGGCAGGTGGAGGCGTTCTACGGCTTCCAGGAAACGCCGAACGTGCAGGACATTCTCGACCTTTGCGGACAGCAGGGCCTGGAGTTCGAGGTGATGGATACCTCGTTCTTCCTGTCGCGCGAGACGCTGCTTTCCACCGACCGGCCCGGCATGGCGCGCTGGCGCGAGCAGATGTTCGTATGGATGAGCAAGAACGCGCTCCGGGCCACCGACTTCTTCCACATCCCGACCAACCGCGTGGTGGAACTGGGCGCACAGATCGAGCTGTAAGCGCCACGCCCCTCCGGAAGCACGAAACGGCCGCTCAGCGGCCGTTTTGTTATGCCTGGGTTGGCCAAAGGTTCACTCAGCCGGCAGGTCCGCCAGCCTCCTCAGCCGCGCCCAGTCGAAGTACGGCCCCGGGTCGGTCTTGCGTCCCGGCGCGATGTGCTCGTGCCCGGTCATGCCACAGAGCCCCAACTGCTGCTTGAGCAGGCGGGCCAGCGCGATTAGCGTGCGGTACTGCGCATCGGCAAACGGCTCGAAGTCGCAGCCTTCCAGTTCCACCCCGAGCGAGAAATCGTTGCAGCGTTCGCGTCCGCGCCAGCTCGACACGCCGGCGTGCCAGGCGCGTTCGGTCACCGGCACGAACTGCACCAGCTCGCCGTTGCGACGGATGAAGAAATGCGCCGACACGCGCAAGTGATGGATGGTGGCGTAATAGGGATGCTCGGCCGGATCGAGGGTGTTGGTGAACAGCTGCTCGACACCCGGTCCACCGTAGCGATAGGGCGGCAGGCTGATGTTGTGCACCACCAGCAATTCCGCCGCCACGCCGTCGGCGCGCGCGTCGCGGTTGGGCGAGGGGCAGCGGCGCGCCTCGGGCACCCAGCCGGCGGCGTCGAGCGACAGCGCCGGTAGCGCCGCCTCGTCGGCCGGGCGGGCATAGGCCAGCCGCCACAGCGCGAGCCCGCCCGGCGTCTGCCAGCGCTGCTCGGGCACGAAGCCGGCCTTGGCATAGAGCCGCAACGCGGCACGGTTGGCCTCGGCGGTATCCACCGTCACCCGGGGATGCGCGGCCAGCAAGGCGTTGACCAGGCGGTAGCCCCAGCCTGCGCCGAAATATGCGGGATCGACCACGGTGCGCTGAATATGCACCGCGTCGCCCTCCTCGTCGTACACCAGCAAGCCACGCAGCGCTGTGCCCTCGAACGCGGCGAGCAGCCGGTACGGGCAAGCCGCCACCGCCGCTGGGCCGTCCCACAGCAGCGGCAGGTCGGGCGGATCGCCGAGCCAGTCCAGTTCAACCTGGTGAGCAGACTGCTGCAGATGAAAGGCCGCATCGGCCAGGCCCGGTTCGGACCAGTCCGCGCTAAGCACGACGAACGGTTCATTCATGGCTGGACACTTTCGGCAAAAGGGGAACAGGTGGCGGCTGGACGGCGATCATTCTGTCATTGTGGAGCAGAAGCCGTCCGGCGGCCAAGCTGTCTGGCGTTTCTTGAGCGCGATCATGGTCTCGCCCGGCCGGCTCGGGCACACTGGACGCCCATGCCCCAGGAGCCCGACCATGCTGCGACTCAACGACCTCGGCCAGAGCGCCGCCCCCAGCTTCGACGCCCCACTGGAGATGCTGCTGGCCTGTCACGACAAGGTGCGCCACTTCTGTGTGCTGCTCGACAAACTGCCCGGCTACCTCGCCGAGCACGGCGTCACCCCGGCGCTGGGCAACTCGATCGACGGCATCCTGCGCTATTTCGACCTGGCCGGCCCGGCACACCATGCCGACGAGGAGGACGAGCTGTTCCCGCTGCTGCGCCAGCGGCTGCCCGATACGCTGACCCCGCTCTCGAGACTGGCTGCCGACCACGTCCTGCTGGACCAGCGCTGGAAGGTGCTGCGGCAACAGCTCGTGGCGCTGCAGGCCGGTACGGCCGAGCGGGTCAACGCCGAGGCCATCCATACCTTCACCGCACACTACCGCATGCACGCCCAGCTGGAAGAAGACTGGCTGTTCCCGCTGGTCGCCGCCAACCTGAGCGACGAGGAACTGCGCCACGCCGGACAGCGCATGGCGGCGCGGCGGCAGCATCCGGTCTGAGGCCTCGGCCAACCTTATCCAGCAAAAACGGGATGGCACGCCATCCCGTTCTTCTTGTGTTCAGCGCGCCCTGCTCAGGCCGTTAGCTCCAGCAGCGCCTGATACGATTCGACAAACAGCTTGAGCCCGTCCTGCTGCAGTTTCTCACCGAGCGCGGCGAGGTCGATGCCGGACGCACCGACTCGGTGCAACACCGTCATGGCGTCTTCCAGTCCGCGCGGCAGCGTCTCAAGGGCGACGCCGTGGTCGCGGAACGCCGCCAGCGTGGCGTCCGGCACGGTATTGACGGTTTCCTGGCCGATCAGGCTCTCGACGTACAGCACGTCGGAGAAGGCCGGGTTCTTGGTGCCGGTGCTGGCCCACAGCAGGTATTGCGGACGCGCACCGGCGGCCTTCAGCGCAGCGAACTCCGGACCGTGGAAGCGCTGCCGGTAGCGCGCGTAGGCCGCCTTGGCCAGCGCGATCGCCACCTTGCCGCGCAGTTCTTCCGGCAGTTGCGGATCGAGCAGGCTGTCGACGCGCGACAGGAAGAAGCTGGCCACCGCCTTGACGTGCTTCACGTCGTTGCCGTCCTCCAGGCGCTGCTGCAGGCCGGTCAGGTAGCCGTCCCACACCGCCTCGACCTGCACCAGGCTGAACAGCAGCGTGATGTTGACGTTGATGCCCTCACGGATCAGCGTGCGCAGGGCCTCCACCCCGGCGGCGGTGGCCGGAACCTTGATCATCAGGTTGGGGCGGTCCACCGCCCGCCACAGCCGGCGCGCCGCGGCCAGCGTGCCGGCAGCGTCGTTGGCGAGCTGCGGCGACACTTCCAGGCTGACGTAGCCGTCGTCGCCGCCGCTGGTGCGGTACTGCGGCGCCAGCAGGTCGCAGGCGGCGCGGATGTCGGGGATCACCAGTTCCTCGTAGCTCTGCTCGGCGTCCAGCGCGTGCAGCTTCAGCGCCGCCAGATCTTGCTGGTAACGCGGGTCGCTGGCGATGGCCTTGTGGAAGATGGTCGGGTTGGAGGTCACGCCGGCGATGCCGTCCTCCTCCACCAGGCGGGAGAGCGCGCCGGAGGCGAGCAGTTCACGCGACAGGTTGTCGAGCCACAGGCGTTGGCCGAAGGGACGGATGGCTTGCAGGCGGTTCATGGCGTACTTCCCGGTTGTGTGATGGGATGGTTGATGATGACAGGAAGATCATCTTAGCGCGCGTCACGCCCGTCGCCAAGGGCGCGCTCAGGCCGGCTCCGGCTCGGCCACCTGGGCCCGGTTGAACACCACGCTGAAGGTGCTGCCGCGCTCCGGCTCGCTGTGCACTTCGAGCCGCGCCTGATGGCGTGCCACCACATGCTTGACGATGGCCAGCCCAAGGCCGGTGCCGCCGTTGCCGCGCGAGCGGCCGCGGTCGACGCGGTAGAAGCGCTCGGTCAGCCGCGGAATGTGCTCGCGCGGAATGCCAATGCCGCTGTCCTTGACCGAGAACACCAGCTTCTCGCCCTCCTCCTTCCAGCTCAGCGTGACGTCGCCACCGTCCGGTGTGTAACGCACCGCGTTGGAGACCAGGTTGCCGAAGGCCGAGTGCAGCTCCTGGACATTGCCCCACAGCCACAGCGGCGTGTCGCGCTGCAGCCGGATCTGGTGGCGCCCCTGCGACAGCCCTTCCGCTTCGACCATCAGCGTGTCGAGCAGATCGGTCATGTTGACCTTCTCGTTGGCAGCGTTCTTCGGACTGTTCTCCAGCCTCGACAAGATCAGCAGATCTTCCACCAGGCTTTGCATGCGCCGCGACTGCTCCATCATCATCGGCAGGAACTGGCGCAACAGCGCCGGGTCGTCCGGCATGTCGGACAGCGTCTCGAGGAAGCCGCCGATCACCGTCAGCGGCGTGCGCAGCTCGTGCGAGACGTTGGCGACGAAGTCGCGGTGCACCGTCTGCACCCGTTCCAGCTGGGTGATGTCGCGCGACAGGATCAGCTTGCGGGTGGAGTCGAACGGCACCAGCTGGATGCTCAGCACCCGCTCGTTGGGCTGGGTAAAGCGCAGGACCAGCGGCTGGCTGAAGCGGTCCGCCTTCATGTAGGCGTTGAACGAGGGCTGGCGGATCAGGTTGAAGATGTAGTTGCCGACATCACGCTTGCGGTCGAGTCCGAAATGCTCCACCGCCATCGGATTGAGCCATTCGATGCGGTCGTGCTCGTCCAGCACCACCACCCCGTCCGGCATCGCCTCGCCGGCGTTGATGAAGCGCTCCACGGTTTTGGTCAGCTTGCGCTTGCTCTGGCTTTGCATCTTGCTCTGCCGGTAAAGCGTAATGAACACCGAGTGCCAGGCGCCGAAGCCGTCCGGCACGCGTTCGGCCAAAGGATGCCTGAGCCAGCGCAGCAGCAGCGCCAGGTGGTAGAGATGGAAGGCCAGCCAGCCGCCCAGGCAGATGGCCACCACCAGCAGCGCGTCCAGCGCGCTGGCCGCCCACCAGAAACCCAGCCCGACCAGCACGATGGCCAACAGCCAGAGCAGCGTACGCTGTGCAAATTCGCGCAAAAAAGCCTACCTCACTGTTGCGTGGAAAAGCGGTAACCGGTACCGCGTACGGTCTGGATCAGGCCGTCGTGGCCGGACCCTTCCAGCGAGCTGCGCAGACGGCGGATGTGCACGTCGACGGTGCGTTCCTCAACGAACACGTGGTCGCCCCACACCTGGTCGAGCAACTGCGCCCGTGAGTGTACCCGTTCCGGATGGGTCATGAAGAAGTGCAGTAGGCGGAACTCGGTCGGGCCGAGGTCGATCGGGCGGCCGTCGGTGCTGACCCGGTGCGTGGCTGGGTCGAGCCGGAGACCCTTGACCTCGACCGCGTCGTCGGTCATCTGCGGCGCGCGGCGGCGCAGCACCGCCTTGATGCGCGCCAACAACTCGCGCGGCGAGAACGGTTTGGTGATGTAGTCGTCGGCACCGGTTTCCAGCCCGGCGATCTTGTCCTGCTCGTCGGAGCGCGCGGTCAGCATGATGATCGGCACCTGGCGCGTGCGCTCGTCGGCGCGCAGGCGCTTGGCGATGTCGATGCCGGAGCCGCCGGGCAGCATCCAGTCGAGCAGCACCAGGTCCGGCAAGGCATTCTTGACCAGCATCAGCGCGGCGTCGGCGGTGCTGGCGCGCAGCACATGGTGACCGGCCTGGGTCAGGTTGAACGCAATCAGTTCCTGAATGGCCGGTTCGTCTTCAACGAGCAGAATGTTCGCAGGCATGATGATCCATTGGCAGTGAGTCTGCCCAGAGGATAAGAAGCGGGGATTACAGAAATATGACATTTCTCGGGAAATGCCAAGACCTGGTAACAAAGTGGGGGCAACCGGACAAAAAAACAGGCCTGTCGCAAGACAGGCCCTGAAGGATCGTCGTCAATACTTAAAAGAGAAATGACTTGAGACCGGGGACAAAGAGATCACCAGAACAGCGACCGCTCCCGACGTATCGGGCACACCTCGGGGGGTCCACCTATCCAGTCCGAGGAGCGCGCCATCGTCACGGCGGACGGCAGCGCCCTGCCTCATCACGGAACGTATTGTACGTAGGCAAGCGGGGCGGATTAATAGCGAAACCATCGATTTATCGGGTTATAATTTTCGTTTCAACACATATTGACGGCTAACGCCTTCGAATCATAAGTGGACAAATTCGATCACAAGATCCTCGGCGCACTGCACGAAAACGCCCGCATCAGCTTCGCCGAACTGGCACGGCGGGTGAACCTGTCGGCCCCGGCGGTGGCCGACCGCGTCGACAAGCTGGAGCGTGCCGGCATCATCACCGGCTATCACGCCGGCGTCGACCTGGCGCGGCTGGGCTTCCCGATCCAGTGCGTGATCGAGCTGACGGTGAAACACCTGGAGTTCTACGCCGTGCTGGGCCGGCTCAAGGACATGCCGGGCATCGTGTCGTGCGAGTCGATCACCGGCAGCAGCGGGCTGTTGCTGAAGGTGGCGGTCGACACCATGGGTTCGCTGCAGGCGCTGATCGCCGAATTGATGCAGTACGGCGACACCAAGACCTCGATCGTCATCGACACCCCGATCGCGCCGCGCATGCCGCCGCTGCCGGCCGACTAGACCGGGCGCGGCTCGCCCTTCTTCCAGCCAATCAGCAGCACGCCGGAGACGATCACCACCATCGCCCCCAGCTCCTGCTTGCCGACCTGCTCGCCGAGGAACAGCACACCCAACAGCACCGCGATCACCGGGTTGACGTAGGCGTAGCTGGTAGCGGTGGCCGGGCTGACGTTGGCCAGCAGGTAGAGATAGGCGCTGTAGGCGATCAGCGAGCCGAACACCACCAGGTAGCCGAGCGCCAGCCAGCCGTCGAGCGTCGGAACGCTGGTCAGCCGCTCGCCGCTGGCGGCGCTGGCCGCGAGCAGAGCCACGCCACCGGTCAGCATCATCATCGCGCTCGCCATCAGCCCGTCCGGCTGCGGCAGATGCTTGCTCCAGGCCGAGCCGAGCGCCCAGCCGGCACAGGCCAGCAACAGCAGAATGCCGCCCGTGGGGCTGAGCGACAGGCTGGCGCCCATATTGAGCAGCACGATGCCGACGAGGCCCAGCGCCAGCCCGCCCCACTCCAGCGGATGGGTGCGCTGGCCGAACAGCCGGGCGCACAGCGTGGTGAACAGCGGCACCGTCGCCACCATCAAGGCCGCCACGCCGGACGACACGCTCTTCTGCGCCAGCGTCACCAGACCGTTGCCCATGCCCGGCATCAACACGCCGAGCAGGGTGGAGCTGCCGAGCTGGCGCCAGTTCGGCAGCGCCTGGCCACGCCACAGCAGAAACAGCGCCAACAGCCCACCGGCGATCAGGAAGCGCACCCCGGCCATCAGCAATGGCGGCCACGAGTCCACGCCGATGCGGATGGCGAAATAGGTCGAGCCCCAGATCAGGTAGAGGGCCAGCAGGGCGGCCAGAGTGGCGGGCGGCACGCGAGGCAGAGACATGGCAGCAGATCGCTCGGGAACAGGATGACATCATCCCACTGCCGGAACGAAATACAAGGCGGGGTGGCCGACAAGAGTGTTCGCGCTGGCGAACAGTGCCTTCGGCCAACCCTCGACAGGTTGGCCGAAGCCGGTATTGGGAGCCGGTTCTCAGCGCGTGGCCAGGCGCTGCAGAATGTTGGAGAACTCTTCCATGAAGGTGTCGAAGCGCGATGCCAGCCGGTCCACGTCGGCGGCGAAGCGGTTGTACGCCACCACCGCCGGAATCGCCGCGAACAGGCCGATGGCGGTCGCCACCAGCGCCTCGGCGATGCCCGGTGCCACCGTCGACAACGTGGCCTGGCCGGCGTTACCGAGCCCGATGAAGGCGTGCATGATGCCCCACACCGTGCCAAACAGGCCGATATAGGGGCTGACCGAGCCGACCGTGGCGAGGAAGGAGGTGTGGCTGTCGAGCCGGTCCAGCTCGCGCTGGGCGGCGGCGCGCATGGCGCGGCGCGCACCGTCCATGATGTCCGACAACTCGGCGCCGCCGCGACCGCGCTGCTTGAGGAATTCGGCGAAGCCGGACTGGAAGATGCGCTCCATGCCGACGGTCTCACCCTGTTGGCGGGCATCCTCGTACAGCCGGTTGAGGTCGGCGCCGCCCCAGAAGCTGCGCTCGAAGCTCTCGCTGTGACGACGCGCCGAGCGCAGCGTGCCGAGCTTGCTGATGATCAGTGTCCAGGACAGCACCGACAGCAGCGCCAGGCCCAGCATGACCAGTTGCACCACCAGACTCGCGTCCAGAATCAGGCTCATGAAAGAAATCGGTTGCAAAGCTATTTCCTCGGTAGAACGGCGCGTGTGGCGTCAGCGCAGCACGCGACCGGTTGCAAAATCGATGATGGTGGAGGGCTGGCGGCGCCTGCCGATACGCCCCGGCAGGGTCAGCACCGCCTGGCCGAAGGCGCGTCGACAGGCGCGGGCGGTTTTCAGCGCCTGCTGCCCGGCGCGGTTGGCCGAGGTCGACACCAGCGCCGTGCCCAGCGCGTGACACAGCGCTGCCGCCTCGCCGTGCGCCGTCACCCGCACCGCGATCTTGTTGTGCCGCCCGCGCAGCAGCGGTGGCACGCGGTGCGAGGCCGGCAACAGCAAGGTGTAGGGACCGGGCCAGTAGCGGGCAAGTTCCGCCTGTTGGGCTGGCGACAGCGGACGGATCAGCGGGCGCACCTGCGCCAGAGACGCGGCGATCACGATCAGCCCCTTATGCCTGGGCCGCGCCTTGAGCGCCAGCACACGCCGGATCGCCCGCACGTTGAACGGATCGCAGCCGAGGCCGAAGCAGGATTCGGTGGGGTAAGCCAGCACGCCGCCGTGCCGCAGCGCGGCCTTGGCACGCCGCAGCAGCGCGGCGGCAGGCAAACGGCCGAAAACCTGGCGCCAGCGCGGCGGAGGAAGAGGACAACTCATGACGATGGAGGTGTGACAGCAAAGGCGTCATTCTAGCAGAGCCGCCCCCGCCCCGGCGGCACCTCGCCGCAAAAGCCGGTGTCGAGGGCACACCGCGGCTGGTTCAGAACCCCCTCACGATCTGTCGCGAGCGGCCCTCAGCGGGGTGAAGAGCAGCGCAGAAACCGGAATGGACAGGTAGTCCATGAGGATCATGGCTGAGCGAATCTCCACCGGAGATTCGCACGCGCAGAGCAGCACATGAGCCCCGATCAGGGACGCGCAGCAAGATCGTGAACAGGTTCTCAGTGCAGGTAGCGCTCGATGATTTTTTGCACCAGGCCCTCTTCCCGCATGCCGTTGAGGCTCGCGTTCAGCTTCTGGATCACCGGATCGCCGACCGCCTTGTTGCAGGCGAGGTAGAGCTGCACCGTCTTGAAGGTCAGCACCGGATGGATGTCACTCTGCTTCTGCTGTGCGGCCAGGTAGGCGCCCTGATACTTGCCGGTGGCCCAGAAGTCGATGCGGCCGCTGGCCAGCTTGCGCATGTTGAGCACGTCGGCCGGGACCAATTCCACCCGGTAGCCGTTGCTCATCAGGTACTGTGCGGTGGCGTCGCCGACGTAGCCGCCGAGCAGGTAGGGCCGCACATCCTCTAGCGTATGCACCGGGCGCTCGTCGTTGGCGCGGGCGTACAGCACCCAGGGGTTGTCCACCAGCGGCCCGACCCATTTGAACTGGGCCTCGCGCTCCTCGTTTCGGGTAGTGGAGTAGACGCAGGTGCCAGGATCGTCGCGGGCATTGGTGAACGCCCACACCCACTGCTGCAGTTCGATGGTGTAGGGCACCTTGGCGCGCTTCATCATCTCGCGCACGATTTCGGTCGACAGACCGACCACGGCGCCGTTTTTCGCGCTCATGTTGTACGGCGGATAGGATTCGGTCAGCACCCGCAAGGACACGCGCTCGGCGCGGGACAGGCCGGTCATGGCAAGCAGCAGGCCGAGCAGCACGGAAAAAAAGTAGCGGCGGCACATGGTAAGCCCCTGTTTTCTGACATGATTCAGTATGGCCCATGGTGCGCCGCTGCCAATGAAAAACGGCACCCGAGGGTGCCGTCGTGATGGTGCTGCCCTTGCCTCAGCCGCGACGGTGCAGCGCCTTGCTGCCGATGTCGCGGCGCAGCTGCCTGCCGGCGAAACGGATCTGGTCGGCCACGGCGTAGGCCTTGCCCTGCGCCATGCGCACGCTGTCGCCCAGGCCGACCACGCACAGCACGCGACCGCCGTTGGTCACCACCTGCCGTTCGGCGTTGAACGCGGTACCGGCGTGGAACACCATGGCCTCGTCGGTTTCCTTCGGCAGGCCGTCGATCAGGTCGCCCTTCCTCGGGCTGTCCGGGTAGCCTTCGGCCGCCAGCACCACGCCCAGCGCCACGCGCCGGTCCCACTCGGCCTCGACGCGGTCGAGCTGGCCGTTGACGCCGGCCTCTAAGAGCACGGTGAAGTCGGACTTCAGCCGCGCCATGATCGGCTGGGTTTCCGGGTCGCCGAAGCGGCAGTTGAACTCGATGGTGAACGGGTTGCCAGCAGCGTCGATCATCAGGCCGGCGTAGAGGAAGCCGGTGTACTCGTAGCCGTCCTTCTTCATGCCCTGCACCGTCGGCAGGATGATCTCGCGCATCACCCGCGCGTGCACGTCCGGGGTCACCACCGGCGCCGGGCTGTAGGCGCCCATGCCGCCGGTGTTGGGGCCTTCGTCGTTGTCCTTGAGACGCTTGTGGTCCTGGCTGGTGGCCATGGCCAGCACATGCTCGCCGTCGACCATGACGATAAAGCTGGCCTCCTCGCCTTCGAGGAAGTCCTCGATCACCACGCGCGCGCCGGCACTGCCCATCTTGTTGCCGATGAGCATGTCGTCGATGGCGGCGTGCGCTTCGGTCAGCGTCATCGCCACCACCACGCCCTTGCCAGCGGCCAGGCCGTCGGCCTTGATCACGATCGGCGCGCCCTTGCCGTCGACGTAGGCGTGGGCCGCCGCGGCGTCGGTGAAGGTCTCGTAGCCGGCGGTCGGGATGCCATGGCGCTGCATGAACGCCTTGGCGAAGTCCTTGGAGCTTTCCAGCTGCGCGGCGTACTGCGTCGGGCCGAAGATCTTCAGCCCGACGGCACGGAAGGCGTCGACCACACCGGCGGCCAGCGGGGCTTCCGGGCCGACCACGGTCAGTTCGATCTTTTCCTGCTTGGCGAAGGCGATCAGCTCCGGAATCTCGCTGATCGCCACGTTGGTCAGGTGCGGGTCGAGTTCGGTGCCGGCGTTGCCGGGAGCGACGAATACCTTGGACACGCGCGGCGACTTGGCGATGCGCCAGGCCAGCGCGTGCTCGCGCCCGCCGCTGCCGATAACCAGTACTTTCATACGTTTTCTTTCTGAAGCCTTTGGCCTATTTGTAGATTTGCTCACAAACGTTTCTGGCTAGGCGCGCGCCCCGCAGACAGTACATATCAGTACGGCAAGGGGCGCGCAACAACGCCAGAAACGATTTTGTGTGCAAATCTTAGTGGCGGAAGTGGCGCACGCCGGTCAGCACCATGGCGATACCGTGCTCGTCGGCGGCGGCGAACACTTCGTCGTCGCGCATCGAACCGCCCGGCTGGATGATGGCCTTGATGCCCTGCTCGGCGATGACGTCGATGCCGTCGCGGAACGGGAAGAAGGCGTCCGACGAGGCTACGGCACCGATCAGGCTCAGCCCGGCGTCAGCGGCCTTGCGCGCAGCGATGCGGGTGGAGTCGACGCGGCTCATCTGGCCGGCGCCGATGCCGGCGGTCTGGCCATTTTTACAGAACACGATCGCGTTGGACTTGACGTACTTGGCCACGCGCCAGGCGAACAGCAGGTCGCTCATTTCCTGCTCGGTCGGCTGGCGCTTGGTCACCACGCGCAGCTCGTCCAGGCCGACGTTCTTGATGTCCGGGGTCTGCACCAGCACGCCGCCGCCGACGCGCTTCAGTTCGAAGCGGTTGGCGCCGGCTTCCAGCGGGATTTCCAGCACGCGCACGTTCTTCTTGGCGGCAATGACCGCCTTGGCTTCGTCGCTGAAGGCCGGGGCGATCAGCACCTCAAGGAACTGGCCGGTCACCGCTTCGACGGTTTCGGCATCCACTGGGCGGTTGAAGGCGATGATGCCGCCGAAGGCCGAGGTGGTGTCGGTGGCGAAGGCTAGGCGGTAGGCGGTCAGCGGGTCGGCCGCGACGGCCACGCCGCACGGGTTGGCGTGCTTGACGATGACGCAGGCCGGGGCGTCGAAGGTCTTCACCGCTTCCCACGCCGCATCGGCGTCGGCGATGTTGTTGTAGGACAGTTCCTTGCCCTGCAGCTGGCGATAGTTGGCGATGGAGCCGGCGGCCGGGTCGAGGTCGCGGTAGAAGGCGGCGGCCTGGTGCGGGTTCTCGCCGTAACGCATGTCCTGCACCTTGATGACCTGGGTGTTCAGGCGGTTCGGGAAGGCGGTGCGTTCCGGCACGCCGGCCAGCGAGCCGGCGGCCAGGCTGGTCAGGTAGTTGGAGATGGCGCCGTCGTAGGCGGCGGTGTGGGTGAACGCCTTCTTGGCCAGCTCGAAGCGGGTGGCCTTGGACAGCTTGCCGTCGTTGGCCTTCAGCTCTTCGCCCAGCGTGGCGTAGTCGGCCGCGTCGGTGACGATGGCGACGTGCGCCCAGTTCTTGGCGGCGGAACGCACCATGGTCGGGCCGCCGATGTCGATGTTCTCGATGGCGTCTTCCAGCGGGCAGTCCGGGTTGGCGATGGTGGCTTCGAACGGGTACAGGTTGACGCACACCAGGTCGATGTTGCCGATGTCGTGCTCGGCCATCTTGGCCACGTGCTCCGGCAGGTCGCGCCGGCCGAGGATGCCGCCGTGCACTTTCGGATGCAGGGTCTTGACACGGCCGTCCAGCATTTCCGGGAAGCCGGTGTAGTCGGACACTTCGGTCACCGGCACGCCGGCCTCGGCCAGCAGCTTGGCGGTGCCGCCGGTCGACAGGATATGCACGCCGAAGCCGGCCAGGGCCTGGGCGAATTCAAGAATGCCGGTCTTGTCAGAAACGCTGATCAGCGCACGTTCGATCTTGGTCATCGTCATCTACCACTCTAAGGAGTTCATAAAAGCCTGAAAGCAGGCGGCCCTCGCGGGCGGCCTGCCTGTCATCATGCTAGATAAGGTCGTAACTCTTCATTTTCTTGCGCAGCGTGTTGCGGTTAAGCCCCAGCAACTCCGCCGCGCGCGTCTGGTTGCCCTGGGTGTGCGACAGCACCACCTCGAGCAGCGGCCGTTCCACGCAGGCGAGCACCATGTCGTAGATGGCCGAGGGCGCCTCGCCGTCCAGATCGCGGAAGTACTGCTCCATGGCCAGCCGTACCGACTGGGAAATGTGATCGTTGTTCTGCATGGTTGTTGTTCTGTCGTCAGTTGACTGAGTACGGCCTCAGCCCGCCAGGGTCTCGTCCCCATCCGCGGCCGCTTCGACGTACTCGAGGCGCTCGGACTCGCCGGCCAGCATGTCGAAATAGCCCGCCACCGCCGTCCGCTGCTGCGCGGTGTCTTCCAGCCGGTACATCGCCTGACGGAACTCGTTGGAGCCGCGCAGGCCGCGGGTGTACCAGGCGATGTGCTTGCGGGCGATGCGGCAGCCGGAGTACTCGCCGTAGAAGCCGTAGAGCTCGTCCAGATGCTCCAGCAGCAACTGGCGGATTTCCGCCACCGCCGGCGGCGGCAGCGTCGCGCCGGTGTCAAGGTAATACTGGATCTCGCGGAAGATCCACGGCCGCCCCTGCGCGGCGCGGCCGATCATGATGGCGTCGGCGCCGGTGTGCGCAAGCACGTGGCGCGCCCGCTCGGGCGAGTCGATGTCGCCGTTGGCGATCAGCGGGATCGAGATCGCCTGCCTCACCGCGCGGATGGTGTCGTACTCCGCCGCGCCCCGGTACATGTCCTCGCGCGTGCGGCCATGCAGCGCCAGCGCGGCGATGCCGCAGTCCTCGGCCAGCCGCGCCACCCTGAGCGCGGTCTTGTGCTCGCGGCTCCAGCCGGTGCGGGTCTTCAGCGTCACCGGCACGTCCACCGCCTTGACCACCGCCTCGAGGATGCGCCTGACCAGCGCCTCGTCGCGCAGCAGCGCCGAACCGGCGGCGACGTTGCACACCTTCTTGGCCGGGCAGCCCATGTTGATGTCGATGATCTGCGCACCCTGCTCGACGTTGAGGCGCGCGGCCTCTGCCATCTGCACCGGGTCGGCGCCGGCGATCTGCACCGAAATCGGCTCGACCTCGCCGTCGTGGTTGGCGCGCCGCAGCGTCTTGGCGGTGGTCCACAGCGCCTTGTTGGAGGTGATCATCTCCGACACCGCCATGCCCGCGCCCAGCCGCTTGCACAGCATGCGAAACGGGCGATCCGTCACCCCGGCCATGGGCGCGACTATGAGCCGGTTCTTCAGGGTGTACGGTCCGATGCGCATGTTTTTTATCAAGGATTTAGCGGCGAGAGGGCGGCATTGTAATGCTTTTTGCGCGGCGGGTAAAAAACATTTTGCCTACTTTTTGAGCAGGTCTGATAGCGGCAGGATAAGAGTCGGTATCGCCAGGCGGTCGGGCGGGGTCCAGTGGTGCGGCGGCGGGATGGCCGCAAAACACAGGGGAATTGCGCCACACTCAGCATCGCCGAGCGGCACCCCCGGCACGAGGCGCTCAGCAGGCCCAGGTGCGCGGCCTGATGATGAAACGGGAATGAGGGTGGGGAGTCAGCCGGTAAGCCGGGTTCTGTCGTGGACAGTCATTCCTCTAGGCCGGCCATTGCTGGCAAGCTCAAGCAACCTACCCGGGGACAACGCGAGCCACGTTAGCGCCCCCCTATTTGGTCTTGCTCCGGATGGGGTTTAGCCTGCCGTCACGTGTTGCCACGGACGCGGTGCGCTCTTACCGCAGGCAGGTTTCCCTGCCCGTCCGGCTCGGCTCACGCCTTGCCGATACACCTTTTCACCCTTGCCTGATCCGTTTTGCAGCGCCAGCAAGCTGGTTCTACAAAAACGACTTTGTCGCCCTTGCGGGCGACAAGTCCGGCCATCGGCGGTTCAGCTCTCTGTTCCACTTTCCATCGCCTCGCGGCGTCCGGTCGTTAACCGGCATCCTCCTCTACGGAGCCCGGACTTTCCTCCCCGTGCCTGACGGCACGCGGCGACTGTCTGGCTGACTCCCCGGAGCCATTTTAGCGCAGAACCCGTTCAAGCCCGAGGGATATTTTCGGAGCGCACCGATGAAGACGGTATAATCCCGTTCCTCTTCAATGGGTTTCACCACATGCAGCTTACTCAGGAGCGGCTGGCGCGCTTGCAGCTGACCGGAACACTGCTCATCGTCTTCCTGCTATCCGGCAGCCTGGCCGGCTACTTCCTGTACAGCCACGGCCAGGACTACCAGCGCCACCAGGCCGCCCTCGATCGGGAGAGCGCCGAGGACACCCGGGGTCATTTGCAGTCCTACAACAAGCACGCGACCGAACTGCTGGAATCGCTGCGACAGCAAGCCCACAGCACGCTGCAGCGCCAGTTGCAGCAGCAGGTCGAGCAGGCTTACCGCGTCGCCGACACCCTCTGGCGACGCGAACGCCAGCACCTGCCGCCGGAGCAGATACGCGCACTGATCCGCGAAACGCTGCGCCCGCTGCGCTTCTTCGACGGCCGCGGCTATTTCTTCATCGACACGCTGGACGGCCGTTGTGTGCTACTGCCGACCGCACCGGAACGCGAAGGCCGCTCGCTACTGGACCTCCGCGACGACCGCGGCAGCTACATCATGCAGAACCTGATCCGCTCAGTGGACAACCCGCAGGGTGCGGGTTTCACCCGTTACCGCTGGCAGCTGCCGGGCAGCACGCAGATGGCCGACAAGATCGCCTACGCCCGCCGCTTCGAACCGTTCGGCTGGCTGATCGGGGCCGGCGAGTACGTCGCCAACGTCGAGCGGGATCTGCAGCAACAGGGGCTGCTGCTGCTCGGCAACGCCTCGCCCGAGCAAGTGGGGCAGATGATCATCATCGACGCCGACAGTCGAATCCGCCTGGCGCCCGGCGCACCGCAGTGGCAGGGCCAGGATTATCACCACCTGCCTGCCGCCGCGGCCGCTGCCTTTTCCCGCCTCCTGGCGGTGGCGCCGCAGCACGGTTTCAGCACCGTCACCCTGCCCTGGCCCGGCCAGATGCCGGCTAGGCCGCAGCTGGCTCACGTCCACCGCCTGCCGGCCTGGGGCTGGACGCTGATCAGCGCCGCGCCGCTGGGCAGCCAGAGCCAGGAAGCCGGCCAGGCCCGGCACGAAGAATTGCGCCAGGGCCTGGTGTCGCGCGTGAACGCCACGCTGCTGATCACGCTGCTGGCGCTGCTCAGCGCCACGCTGTTCTCATGGTGGTTGAGCCGCTGGATGAAGGGCCTGATCGGGCGCTACCAGCACGACCTGCACACCAGCATGACGGCCTTGCGCGAGAGCTCGCGCGACCTGTTGCTGTCGCGCTTCATGGTGGACCATGCCAGCGACATGGTGGTACTGCTCGACAGCCAGGACCGGCCGCGCTATCTGAACGACAAGGCGCGCACCTTGCTCGGCCCGGAAGACGGCCAAGCCCGAGCGATCGCCGCGCTGCTGCCTGCCCCCGGGCAGGCCTTGCCGCTGACCTATGAAACCGAATTGGACGGGCTGCCGCTGGAAATCAACCTGACCAGCATGGACTACGAGGGCACGGCTTACCGCTCGCTGCGCGCGCGCGACATCAGCCGCCGGCAACAGGCGGAAAAACAGCAGCGGCTGGCGGCCAAGGTGTTCGAGACCAGCACCCAGGCCATCGTGATCAGCGATGCCGACAACCGCATCGTGGCGGTGAACCAGGCCTTCAGCGCGATCACCGGCTACAGCGAGCGGGAAGTGCTGGGCCAGACTCCGGCCATGCTGTCCTCGGGCCAGCATGACCGGGGCTTCTACCAGCAGCTGTGGCAGATGCTGAACGAGCGCGGCCGCTGGGCCGGTGAAATCTGGAACCGGCGCAAGGATGGCTCGGTCTTCCCGGAATGGCTGAGCATTTCGCTGCTGAAGGACGAACAGGGCCGGGTCAGCCATCACATCGCGCTGTTCTCCGACATCAGCGAGCACAAGGAACAGGAGGCCTACATCCGGCACATGGCGGAATACGACTTCCTCACCGACCTGCCCAACCGCGCGCTGATCCACGACCGGCTGACCCAGGCGATCCACGCCGCCGAACGCCAGCGCCAGCAATTGGCGGTGCTGTTCCTCGACCTGGACCATTTCAAGAACATCAACGACACCCTCGGCCACGCCTGCGGCGACGAGCTGCTGCAACAGGTGGCCCGGCGCCTGCAGGGCGCGGTACGCAGCGCCGACACGGTGGGGCGCAACGGCGGCGACGAGTTCGTGCTGATCCTGCCCGAACTGACCACTCCGGCTGAAGCCGCCCAGCTGGCGCAACGCCTGCTCGACGAATTGCAGCAGCCGTTCCGGATCGCCGGCCTGCCGCTGTCGATCACCACCAGCATCGGCATCAGCCTCTACCCCGACAACGGCCGCGAGTTGCAGGACCTGCTGATGAGCGCCGACCTGGCGATGTACCACGCCAAGGCGCAGGGACGGAACCGCTACCAGTTCTTCACACCGGAGCTGAACGCCCAGGTGGCCGAGCGGCTGGCGCTAGAAAACCACCTGCGCCTGGCGCTGGAGCAGCAGCAATTGCACCTAGTCTACCAGCCGCAGTTCGACATCGGCGGGCAGAACATTATCGGCTGCGAGGCGCTGCTGCGCTGGCAGCACCCCGAGGAAGGCCTGATTTCGCCGGCGCGTTTCGTGCCGCTGGCCGAAGAAACCGGCCTGATCGTGACCATCGGGCGCTGGGTACTGGACGAAGCCTGCCGCCAGGCGGCGGTGTGGCTGGCGGCCGGCACCCCGCTCAGGGTGGCGGTCAACGTGTCGGCCAAACAGCTGGGACAATCCGACTTCGTCGCCGAGGTACAGGCGGCACTGGCGCGCCACCAGCTGCCGAGCCGTCTGCTGGAACTGGAGGTCACCGAAAGCACGCTGATGGAAGACGCCGAGCAAGCTGCGCGCCGCCTGCAGGAGCTCAAGGCGCTGGGCATCCATCTGGCGGTGGATGACTTCGGCACCGGCTACTCCAGCCTGGCCTACCTCAAGCGTTTCACCCCGGACCTGATCAAGATCGACCGCGCCTTCGTGACGCACCTGCCGGAGAATGCCGACGACGCCGCGATCGTGACGGCCATCATCGAACTGGCCGAAGCGCTCGGCATGAGCACCCTGGCCGAAGGCGTGGAAAACGAGGCGCAGCGGGCCTATCTGGCCGAAATCGGCTGCGACGGCGTGCAGGGCTACCTGACCGGCCGGCCGCAGAGCGCCGCGGAACTGGCGGCGCGGCTGACGGCGCCGGGCTCAGTCGAAGCGTAGCGTGTAGCGCGTCTCGAGCGAGGCGGTGCTGCCGGCACGCAGCACCAGCGACCAGCCCTTGGACAGCTGATAGGCCAGCTTGACCGCCTGGTTGGCACTGGCGATGCCGTATTCATAGCCAAGGTACAGCTCGCGCGTCAGCTGCCGTCCCACCGTCACCACCTGCTCGGCCGGGCTGACCGTGCCGTCCGGCCGGGTCTTCTGCTGCTGGCTGACCAGGCCGAGGTCGTCGAACAGGCCGAGGCGGTCGTTGATGGTGCCGGCCAGCAGCGCGCCGGCGGCGGCGGCCAGCGCCGCGTCGTCGCGGGTGCCGCCGGCCGAGGCCCGCCCCAACACCAGCCAGGACAGTTTGTCGCGTTCGGACAGCGCCTCGTCGGCGATCAGCCGGATCGACGGCGCCGCGACGCTGCCGCCGACCTCCACCCCGGCCCCGACCGGCGACAGCCGCCGCTTGGCGCGCACGTTGAGCGCCGGATTGTCGAGCGCGCCGGTGAAGGTGATGGTGCCGTACTCGATGTCGAGATCCTGGCCGTAGGCCTTGTAGCGTCCCTTCACCACCCGCACCTGGCCGCGTGCCGCCGGCGCCTCGCCCGGCGCGGCGCTGACCCGCACCACCCCGCTCAATTCCACGTCCAGCCCCTGGCCGGTGAAGCGGAAACGCTCGCCCAGGTCGAGGTCGAGCCGCACCGTCACCGGCAGGGTGGCCAGCGCCGACGGCGGCGCCGACTCGCGTCCAGCGACATGCACGTCGTCCGACAGCTGTGGCGTGCCGAGCTTGGGCAGCTCCACCCGCCCCTGATCGGCGCGCACGCGCCCGGTCAGCGTGAGTTTCCGCTCGGCGAAGGCGACGTCGCCGTCGCCGGAGATCACCAGCCGGCGAGTGGGGCGGTCGAACACGCTGAAACGCTTGAAGCTGACCCGCACCGTGGCGTCGGGACCGCTATCCCTAAGGTCCAGCGTGCCGCTCGCCAGCGCCTCGCCCTCGCCGCTGGCGAAGCGCAGCCGGTCGAGCAGCAGGCGGCGCCCGTCCAGCCGGGCTTCCAGCACGCCGTCGGCCAGCCTCAGGCCGGTCTTGCGATCGGCGAACAGCAGTCCCTTGCCGTCGAGGCGGCCCTGCGCCAGCGGCGCCGCCAGCGGCCCGCTCAAGGCGACGTTGGCGGCCAGCTGCCCGCCCAGTTCCAGCCCGGGACCGGCCAGCCCGGCCAGGGCTTTCAGCGTCGGCACCTCGAGCTGCAGCGTGGCGGCGAGCGGCGTGCGTCCGTCGATGCCGCCATTCAACGGCATCGAGCCGCTGCCGCTGGCGTTCAGGTAGCGGCTCTGCAGCTGCAGGTCGAACAGCGCCCGGCTGCCGTCCAGGCGCAGGCCGGCCCGGCTGGTACCCAGCTCCAGCGCCAGTTGGCGACCATTGCTGCCGGGCAGCCAGACGTCGCCGCCGGCACGCTGCAGGTTGATCTGCCCCTGCAGCGTGCGGCTGCCGGAGAGCGCCCAGTCGCCGGATACCACCAGCGTCTGCCGCACCGGCAGCGCGACGAAGGGCGCCAGTTCGGCCAGGTGGATGCCGGCCGCCCGGCCGCGCGTATCCAGCCTGCCGCTGCCGTCGCGGCGCAATTGCTGCAGTTCGAGCGTGCCGCCCAGCGCCGCCAGCCGGGTCGCGCCCAGTTCCAGCCACTGCGGCCCCACGCTTAAGCTGGCCGGGGCGAGCAGCGTCAGCCCGGGTTTGCCGGCGAGCTGCAGCTGTTCAAGCGTGCCCTGCCACTGCGTGCTGCCCGCCGCCAGGCCTCCGCTGGCGCGCAGCGCCAGGGTGTAGGGCTGTTGCTTGACGCTCAGCCGGCCGTCGAGCTCGATGCGGTGACGGTTGCGCTGGCCGGCGGCGTTGAGGCGCAGCGTGCTGGCGCCGACGTCGGCCAGCCGCAGTCGCTGGGCATCCAGTTGCAGGCGGAACGGACTGGCCGCGTCGGCCTGCAAATCGCCCACCAGCGTCAGCGCCTCGACGCCGACCCCGCCGCCCGGCAGCGCCAGCCGCTCGGCCTTGAGATTGGCCGACAGCAGCGGCAGCTTGGGCGTGCCGGCCAGATCGAGCTGGCCGCCGACACGGCCGGCGAAACCAGGTCCGAGCAGACGCAGGTTGGGCGCGTCGATCAGCAGCTTGAGCCGGTCGCCCGCTGCGCCGTAGCTGCCGCCGGCCTGCAGGCGGTTGTCGGCCAGCCGCAGATCGGCGTCGAGACGCTTGAGCCGGCCGGGCTGCAGGTCCAGCTCGGCGCGGCCGGTGAGCGGCGCTCCGGACAGCCGGCTGGGGGAAAACTGCAGCCGGACGGTGGCAGCCAGCGGACTCGCCAACTGGCCGCGCGCGGTCAGCCGGGCGTTGAGGTCACCCGCCGGCCAGCCCTTGATGAAACGCGCCGGGTCGGCCCGCTCCAGCGCGCCGGACAGCTCGAAACGGCGCGCCTGCTGCAGCTCGACGCGGCCAGCGAGCGCCAGCCGGCCGCCGGCGGCGGACAACTGCACTTGCTCCAGCCGCAGCGCCTGGGCGCCTCCCTGCTCCAGCGCCACGCGCGCGTCCAGCGCCAGCTGCCGGCTCTTCAGCGCCGCGCCCAAGCGCGGCTGCGTCGGCGTACCCGTCAGCGTCAGCGTGCCGGCGACGGTCTCGTCCGGCGCGGCGGAATGCAGAGCGCGCAGTGCCACGTCCTGCAAGCGCGCACTGAGCGCCAGCGTGCGGGCGTCCAGCGTGCCGGCCAGCGCCACCCGGCCGCCACCGGCCAGTTGCGCCTCCAGCCCGCTCAACGTCAGGCGTTCGTCACGGACGCGGAACTCGCCGGCCAGGAAGGCCAGCGGCAAACGTCCGGCCGACAAGGCACCGGCCTCGCTGTTGACCAGCGACAGCCCGCCCACCACCGTCGCACCGGCCGCCGGCTCGGCATAGACGGCAAAGTTGAGCCGCGCCTTGGGCCAGGACGGCTGGAGCGCTTGGGGATTGATGCCGCCGACGCGCAGATCGAGGCGGCGGAAACGGTTCAGCGCCGACTTGGCGAACGGGTCGAAGCGGCCGGACACCTCGGCCAGCAGCCCGCGCCCGGCGACGGTGCCGCGCGCCTGCAGCTCGGCAAGGCTGCCCGCCAGGCCGAGGTCGGCCTTGATCGCCACCTCCTCCAGTACGCCGCGCGCCGCCAGCGAGCCGGAGAGCGCGAACGGGCGCGCGTCGGCCAGCGTCAGCGCCGCCGTACCGCCACCCCACGGCGAGTTCAGCCGCGCCAATCGCACACGGTGCTGCCCGCCCTCGTAACGGTAGGCACCGGCGACGTCGTACAGGCGCACATCGCCCGGCAGCAGTGTCAGGCTAGCCAGCGCGAAACGGTCCAGCGCCACCGTCAGCGGCAGGGCCAGCGACTCCGGCAGCCGCGGCGGTGCCGCCGGTGCGGCGGCCTTGCTGGTAAAACGCACGTGGCCCAGTTCCAGCCGCGTCAGATGCAGCGTGCCCCGCCACAGCGCCGCCGGCAGCCAGTCGAGGCGCAGCCGCTCCACCTCGAGCACGCGGGCCGGGTCTTGCCAGCGCAGCCGCTGCAGTTCGAACCCCTGCCACAGCGTGCCGCGCACCGTGCCCACGCCGAGCCGCCCGTGGCTCAGCGCCGCCGCGCTGCGCCAGGCCCAGGCGAAGCCCTGCTCGCTGGACGTGGCCCAGCCGGCGAGCGCCGCCAGCGTCAGCAGCAGCGCCAGCACGCTTACGCCCAGCCAGCGCAGCGGCCGCCAGCCGCGGCGCGGCGGCTTGGCCGAAGCCGGGGAGGCGTCAGGAGAAGGTACGGGATGCGTCATGTCGTTCCGTCAGAAGGCCAGCCCCAAGCTCAGATACCAGCGTATCTTGCCGTCGTCCTGCGCCTTGGCGATGTCCAGCGCCAAGGGCGCCACCGGGCTCATCCAGCGCAGGCCGACGCCATTGCTGTGCGCCAGCGAGAAATCCTGCCAGCTGTCGGCGGCGTTGCCGGCGTCGTGGAACAGCGCCAGCGACCAGTTGCGGCTGACCGGAATCTGGTACTCCAGGCTGCCCACCGCCAGCACGCGCCCGCCCAGCACCGAGTCGTCCGGCCCGGGCAGGCCGAGGCCGAGGTACTCGTAGCCGCGCACGCTGGTGGCGCCGCCGGTGCGGAACAGCCGCGAGGTCGGCACGCGGTCGGCGTTGTTGGTGAAGACCTCGCCCAGTTCGATCCGGCTGACCAGCGTGCCCCAGTTCTTCCGCGGGCTCCAGTAATGCACCAGCTTGCCGTAGCCGCGCACGAAGGCGGCGCTCGACAGCGTGTCGCCCAGCGTGGTGGAGAGTTGCAGGTCGATCAGCGTACCGGCGCGCGGCCGGCGCAGGTCGTCCAGCTGGCGCCGCGTCCAACCGTAGCTCAACAGCAGCGCACTATTATCCTGACTCAGGGTATCGGCCACAGTTTCCTGTTCCAGCAGGTATTCCAGGCCGATGCGCGATTCGATGGTGCCAGAGCTGCGGATGCGCCACAGCCCGCCTTCCAGCGCGTCGGTCTCGACCCCCTGCACGTCGCTGTGCTTGAAGGCGGCGTTGAGGCTGTGCGAGTAACCGTCGGACTGACGCGGAAAACTCAGGCCAAACTTCAGCGCCTGCTCACTCGGCTTGTGCTCGAGCAGGATCGAGCCGATGTAGCCGCGCTTGAACAGGTTGTAGTGGTCGTAGCCGATACGGGTGCCGAGCCCCTCGCCGGCCTCGTAGGTCAGGCCCAGCGCCAGCTTCTGGCGCGGCAACTCCTCGACCGCCACGTCCACCGGCACGCGGCCGTCGCTGATCTTCGCCATGTCGGCGCTGACCACCACGCTGGAAAAGTACGGCGACTGCTCCAGCGCCGACTGGTAATCCAGCAGCCGCTGCAAGGTATAAGGCGCACCGGGGCGGAAACGCGCCATGCCGATCACCACGTCCTCGGGATAGCGCTTGAGGCCGCTGATGCTGATCGGACCGAAGGCCACCGGGTCGGCGCTGTCCAGCTCCACCGTCAGCGTGGCGCGCCGGGTCGCCGGGTCGATGTCGGCGCGGCTGGCGGCAATCCGTGCCCGCGGGTAGCCATCGACCTGCAGCTGGCGCAGGGCCACGCGCTTGCCGCTGTCCCACTCGACCTGGCGGAAGCGCGCCCCGGTCGGCAGCGGCCACAGCTCCAGCGCGCGCGCCAGCCGCGGCTGGTAGTCTTCGGCCAGCCTCACCGGGCCGGCCAGCCGCAGCGTAACGTCGTCGATCAGCACCGGCTCGCCCGGCTCCACCGCCAGGCGGTAGCGGCGCGGCGCGCGGCTTTCCTCGTCCAGCCGGATCTTGGCGGCGAAATAGCCCTCGGTTTCCAGTAGGGTCTGCGCCTGTCCCGGCGCCTCGCGCAGCAGCGCCTCGAGCTGCATCTCGTCCATGTCTGGATCGTTCTGGCTGGCGACCAGTTCGAGGCTGCCGGCCAGCAGCTCGCCCAGATCGCCCGGCGCCGCGATCTCTACCGTGTACGGCAGCGCGGCCCAGGCGTTGCCGACTGGCAGCGATAGCGCGGCCGCCAGCAGGGCGCGGCAGGAGAGAGAGGCCATGCGGCCGAATGCGGAAGGCGTCATGATCCTAATGGTAAATAAAGCCTGCCGGAGGAGCGAGCAGAAACGGCGCGGCAACCGGCGGGGGCGAGCACACGACACGGCGGTCCTCCAGGATCGGGAGCGGGACGACCAACAACGACGCGGGAACGAGCACTCGCCGACGCACATGGGCGCGGTGGGACGTTTTTAATGCCCCAGGTCAAGGCTTGATCGGATCGCGAGGAGAGAAAATGTGCCATAGGGGCCATCCAACGGCGGCCGACCCCTTGTCTAGGTACCTCGAAATGGCAAAAAAGTTTCCCCTGCTTCCCAAGCACCCTGAGCGCATCTGCTGGGGCTGCGACAAGTACTGCTCGGTCGACGAACTGCGCTGCGGCAACGGTTCCGACCGCACGCAACACCCGATGGAGCTGTTCGGCGAAGACTGGGCCGAGCTGGAAAACGACACGACGGAGGAAGCGGAGGCAAACGGCGAGCGGCCGCAGGCTGAGCCTCCGCGCTAAGCCCCGGACAACAAAAAAGCGGCGGGATGATCCCGCCGCTGTCTCAGCCTGCTGCCGCTACGCTTACTTCTTGCGCTGCGGCGGCAGATCAGTACACGTGCCGTGCGCCACTTCGGCCGCCATGCCGATGCTCTCGCCCAGCGTCGGGTGAGCGTGGATGGTCTTGCCGATGTCGGTGGCGTCGCAGCCCATTTCGATCGCCAGGCAGATTTCGCCCAGCATGTCGCCGGCGTGGGTGCCGACGATGGCGCCGCCGATGACCTGGTGCGTTTCGGCATCGAAAATCAGCTTGGTGAAGCCTTCGTCGCGGCCGTTGGCGATGGCGCGGCCGGAAGCGGCCCACGGGAACACCGATTTCTCGATCTTGATGCCGTCACGCTTGGCGATTTCTTCGGTCATGCCGACCCAGGCCACTTCCGGATCGGTGTAGGCCACGCCCGGAATCACGCGGGCGTCGAAGAAGGCCTTGCCGCCGGCGCAGTTCTCGGCCGCCACGTGCGCTTCATGGACGGCTTTATGCGCGAGCATCGGCTGGCCGACGATGTCGCCGATGGCGTAGATGTGCGGCACATTGGTACGCTGCTGCTTGTCGACCTCGATGAAACCACGGTCGGTCACCGCCACGCCGGCGTTTTCGGCGGCGATCAGCTTGCCGTTCGGCGCGCGGCCGGCGGCCACCAGCACCAGGTCGTAGCACTGCGGTTCGACCGGGGCCTTGGTGCCTTCGAACGTCACCCAGATACCTTCGGGCCGGGCTTCGACCGCCACGGTCTTGGTGCTGGTCATGATGTTGTCGAAGCGGTGGGCGTTCATCTTTTCCCACACCTTGACCAGGTCGCGGTCGGCGCCCTGCATCAGGCCGTCCAGCATCTCGACCACGTCGAGGCGCGCGCCCAGCGTCGAGTACACTGTGCCCATTTCCAGGCCGATGATGCCGCCGCCGATAATCAGCATCTTCTTCGGCACGGCCTTCAGTTCCAGCGCGCCGGTGGAATCCACAATGCGCGGGTCCTGCGGGATGAACGGCAGGTTCACCACGCGGCTGCCGGCGGCGATGATGGCGTTCTTGAACTTGATGGTCTGCTTGGCACCGGTCTTGTCCTGGCCGCTGCCTTCGGTGGTTTCCACCTGCAGGTGATGCGGGTCGAGGAAGGAGCCGACGCCGCGCACCACGTCCACCTTGCGCGCCTTGGCCATGCCGGCGAGACCGCCGGTCAGCTTGCCGATGACCTTTTCCTTGTAGCCGCGCAGCATGTCGATGTCGATTTCCGGCGCGGCGAACTTGATGCCGTTGGCGGCCAGATGCTTCACCTCGTCGATCACCGCCGCGTTGTGCAGCAGCGCCTTGGACGGGATGCAGCCGACGTTCAGGCACACGCCACCTAGGGTGGCATAGCGCTCGACCAGTACCACATTCAGGCCCAGGTCGGCGGCGCGGAAGGCGGCGGAGTAGCCGCCGGGGCCGGCGCCCAGCACCAGCACGTCACATTCGATGTCGGCAGCGCCGGTGTGGCTGGCAGCCTGCGGAGCCGGAGTCGGGGCGGCTTTCGGCGCTTCCACGGCGGCAGCCGGCGCCGCCTTCGGCGCTTCGGCCGCGGCACCCACGGCCTCGACGATGGCGATCACGTCGCCTTCGCTGATCTTGCCGCCGACGGCGACCTTCAGCTCGACGATCTTGCCGGCGTGGCTGGCCGGCACTTCCATCGTGGCCTTGTCGGTTTCCAGCGTGATCAGCGAGTCTTCCACGGCGACCACGTCGCCGGCTTTGACGAACACTTCGATGATGTCCACATTGCTGTGGCCGCCGATGTCCGGCACTTTCAGTTCGATCAGATTGCTCATGGAGTTTCTATCCCTAAGCGTGGAATGAGGGGGGTTGGATGAGACCTCCTGTGCGGCGTCCCATTGTCATTTGAACCATTGGAGCTGGCGAAGAAATCGTCCCACAGGGACTCCCTGCGGTCATCACCGCAGCCCAAGGCGGGTTCGAGACGCCCGGCCGTACACGTGTACGGCGAGCATCACAGGACCAGGATTGGGCTGCGCAGTCGATTTATTCGCGAGCTCAGAGGATCAGGCGACGCACGTCGGACAACAGCTTGCCCAGATGCACGGTGAACCTGCCGGCGGCGGCACCGTCGATCACGCGGTGATCGAACGACAGCGACAGCGGGCACATCAGGCGCGGCGCGAATTCCTTGCCGTTCCATACCGGCTTGATCTGCGACTTGCACACGCCGAGGATGGCCACTTCCGGTGCGTTGACGATCGGGGTGAAGCTGCTGCCGCCGATGCCGCCGAGCGAGGAAATGGTGAAGGTCGCGCCTTGCATGTCGGTCGGCTTGAGCTTGCCGTCACGCGCCAGCGCGGACAAATCGGTCAGCTCCTTGGCGATCTGCTTGATGCCCTTCTGGTCGACGTCCTTGATCACCGGTACCACCAGGCCGTTCGGCGTGTCGGCGGCAAAGCCGATGTGGTAGTACTGCTTGAGCACCAGGTTGTCGCCGTCAAGCGAGCTGTTGAAGTTCGGGAACGCCTTCAGCGCCTCGGCGGCGGCCTTGATGATGAAGGCCAGCGGGCTGATCTTCAGGCCGGACTTTTCCCACTCCTTGCCGATCTGCTTGCGGAAGTCTTCCAGCTCGGTGATGTCGCACTCGTCGTTGAACGTCACGTGCGGGATCATCACCCAGTTGCGATGCAGGTTGGCACCCGACAGCTTCTGGATGCGGGTCAGCGGCTTGGTTTCGATCGGGCCGAACTTGGCGAAATCGACCTTCGGCCACGGCAGCAGGTCGAGACCCACGCCGGAACCGGCCGGGGCGGCGGCCGGCGGCGCGCTCAGCACGCCCTTGACGTAGGACTTGATGTCGGCCTCGATGATGCGGCCCTTGCGGCCGGAACCCTTGACCTTGCCCAGGTCGACACCCAGTTCACGGGCGAAGCGGCGTGCCGACGGGCCGGCGTGCGCCTTGCTGAAGGCGGCTTCGTCGATCGCGGCGCTGGCGGCCGGGACAACCGCGGCGGCGGCTGCGGCGGCGACCGGGGCCGGCGCGGGAGCCGCCACCGGAGCGGCGGCAGGAGCCGGAGCAGCGGCAGCCGGAGCGGCCGAAGCGGCGCCCTCGACCACCACGATCAGGTCGCCCTGACTGACCTTGTCGCCGACCTTGACCTTCACTTCCAGCACCTTGCCGGCGGCGGTGGCCGGCACTTCCATGGTGGCCTTGTCGGTTTCCAGCGTGATCAGCGAATCGTCGATGGCGATCACGTCGCCGGGCTTGACCGTCACCTCGATCACGTCGACGCCGTTATGGCCGCCGATGTCCGGCACGGCGATCTCGACGCGACCGGTGGCTACCGGAGCGGCAGCAGGGGCGGCAGCCGGAGCCGGCGCAGCGGCTGGGGCCGAAGCAGCGGCGGCGGCCACGGCCGTTGCAGCGGCGACGCCGGCGGCTTCTACCAGCGCGATCACGCTGCCTTCGCTGACCTTGTCGCCGATCTTGACCAGCACGTTCTTAATCACGCCGGCGGCGCTGGCCGGTACTTCCATGGTGGCCTTGTCGGTTTCCAGCGTGAGCAGCGAGTCGTCCAGTGCCACGGCGGCGCCGGGCTGGATGAACAGTTCGATGACGTCGACGTTCTCGTGACCGCCGATGTCGGGTACTTTCAGTTCGATGAGATTGCTCATGGTTGCTTTCTCAATTGCAGCGGGACGTCAGCAGGACGCCCCGCGTCGATACGGTACGCGGAGCAGGGGGAGAGCACGGCCCTCCCCGCGCATTCCCCCGGTTACACCTTCCAGGAAGGCTGCTTGTCGGCTTTCAGGCCGTACTTGGCGATCGCCTCGGCCACCTTCTCGGCGCCGATCTTGCCGTCGTCGGCCAGCGCCTTGAGCGCGGCGACGACGACGTAGTAGCGGTTCACCTCGAAGAACTCGCGCAGCTTCTGGCGGCTGTCGGAACGGCCGAAACCGTCGGTGCCCAGCACCACGTAGCGGCCCGGCACGTATTCACGCACCTGGTCGGCGTAGTTGCGGATGTAGTCGGTGGCGGCGATGGTCGGGCCGTCGAAACCTTCCAGCACTTCGGTCACGTACGGCGTCCGAGCCGCTTCGGTCGGGTGCAGCAGGTTCCAGCGGGCGGCTTCCATGCCGTCGCGGCGCAACTGATTGAACGAGGTGGCGCTGAAGATGTCCGAGGCCACGTCGAAGTCGTGGGCCAAGAGATCCGCCGCTGCGATCACTTCGTTGAAGATCGTGCCCGAGCCCATCAGCTTGACGCGCAGCTTGCCTCCGCCCACAGACTTGAGCTTGTACAGGCCCTTGATGATGCCTTGCTCGACGCCAGCCGGCATGTCCGGATGCGCGTAGTTCTCGTTCATCACGGTCAGGTAGTAGAACACGTCCTGCTGCTCGACATACATGCGACGCATGCCATCCTGCACGATCACCGCCACTTCGTAGGCGAAGGTCGGGTCGTAGGTCACGCAGTTCGGGATCAGGCCGGCCTGGATGTGGCTGTGGCCGTCTTCGTGCTGCAGGCCCTCGCCGTTCAGCGTGGTACGGCCGGCGGTGCCGCCGAGCAGGAAGCCGCGGGCGCGCAGGTCACCGGCAGCCCAGGCCAGGTCGCCGACGCGCTGGAAGCCGAACATCGAGTAGTAAATGTAGAACGGGATCATCGGCACGCCGTGGTTGGCGTACGAGGTGGCGGCCGCGATCCAGGAGCTCATCGCGCCCGGCTCGTTGATGCCTTCCTGCAGGATCTGGCCTTCTTTCGATTCCTTGTAGAACATCAGCTGGTCGTGGTCCTGCGGCA
>JACPUY010000234.1 GCA_016192025.1 Pseudogulbenkiania sp.
CTGGCGTGCTCGGCGCTCAAGCGGCGCTATCGCGACACCTTGCGAGCAGGTGACCCCGGGCTGGTGTTCGTGCATTTGAGCGGCACCCAGCCGTTGATCGCCGAGCGCATGGCTGCGCGCCCCGGCCATTTCATGCCGCACAGCCTGATCGAAAGCCAGTTCCGCGATCTGGAGCCGCCGCAGTCCGATGAACGGGTCATCGTCTGCGACATTCAGCAATCGCTCGCTATCTTGCACGATCGCGTGGTCGGGCAATTGCGTAGCGAGTAGTACCCCATCCAGTCATAACTACACGGAGGAGAACATAATATGACGACCCATAACACGACGGCACGCATCCCGACGCGACGTTGGCGCATCGGCGGCCTGCTCGGCATCGGGGTGCTGGTCAATTACTTCGACCGCATCAGCCTCTCGGTCGCGGCCCCGCAGTTGCAGCAGGAATTCCAGCTGAGCACGGGAGAAATCGGCTTGCTGTTCAGCGCCTTTTTCTGGACCTATGCCTTGCTGCAGATTCCCACCGGGCTCGTGCTCGACCGTTTCGGCGTTACCCGGGTTGGGCGCTGGGGGGCGTTCCTGTGGGGCGTCGCGGCGACGCTCACCGCGTGTGCCGGCGGCTTCGGCGGGGTGTTCGTCGCTCGGGCCTTGCTTGGCGTGGCCGAGGCACCTGGTTTTCCGGTCAGTTCCAAGGCGACGGGCTACTGGTTTCCGCGTCGCGAGCGCGCCATGGCGACCGCGATCTTCGATGCGGCGGCGAAGTTCTCCAACGTGATCGGTGTGCCGCTGGTCGCCGTGACGGTGGTGCACTTCGGCTGGCGCTGGGGCTTCGGCCTGTCCGCCTTGCTGAGCCTGGCGTACTTTGTCGCCTTTTGCCTGCTCTACCGTGATCCCAGTGCCGACAGCAAGCTGTCGAAGGCCGAATACGACTACATCGTGCAGGGTGGGGCGACTCCGGAGGGGGTGAGCCGCGAGGGCTCGCTGAACATGCTGGGCTACCTGCTCAAGCAGCGCAAGATCTGGGGGCTGTCGATCGGCTTCGCCGCTTACGGCTACGTGTTCTACCTGTTCCTGACCTGGCTGCCCGGCTATCTGGTGCAGACGATGCACATGAGCATCCTCAAGTCGGCGACGTTCGCGGCCATTCCATGGGTGTTCGCCACGCTGTCCGATCTGCTGGTCGGCGGCTGGCTGATCGACCGGCTGATCGCTAAAGGCCATGACGAAACGCGCGTGCGCAAGGGCGTGTTGCTGGCTGGCATGCTGTGCGGCCTGGCCGTGTTCGGCGCCACCACGACCACCGACCCTTACGTGGCCATCGTCTGGATCACCATCGCCTTGAGCGGCCTGGCCGCCGCCGCCCCGGTGGGCTGGTCGCTGCCGTCGCTGATCGCTCCCCACGGCGGCACCGGCACGGTTGGCGGCATCATGAACTTTGCCAACAACATGATGGGCGCCGTGGCGCCGATCGTGACCGGCTACATCGTCGGGGCGACGCAATCGTTCTCCAACGCCTTCCTGGTGGCCGGCGTGGTGCTGCTGGTCGGGGTGTTCGCTTTCGTGTTCCTGCTGGGCGCCATCGAACCGATCCCGGAGCCGGGCAAGGCCACCGCGCGCCCGGCCGGCGGTGTCGCCAAGGCCGGCAGTCCTTCCGCGACGCGCTGAGCGTGAGGTGACAGCGTCTGGCCCCAAGCCGGGCGTTTTGCCGGAAAGGCAATAAAGACAAGGCCGCCCCGATGCCGGGCGGCCTTGTTCTTTGCTGATCGGGGCGGAGCTCGGCGCTCAGCCTTTCTGCTGGCGATAGGCCACCACCGCCTGCACCAGGTCGGCGATCGAGCGGGCGCCCATCTTGTCCATCATCTTGCCGCGGTGCGCTTCCACTGTCTTGATGCTGATGCCCAGGTCGTCGGCGATCACCTTGTTCATCTTGCCCTCGATCACCTTTTCCAGCACCTCGCGCTCGCGCACCGTGAGCGAATCGAGCCGTTCGGCGATCTGATCGAGGCTGGCCTGGCTGTCGAGCTTCTGGCGGCAGGCCGCCAGTGCGCTGTCCACGGCGTCGAGCAGGGCCTGCTGGTTGAATGGTTTTTCCAGGAAGTCGTGCGCGCCGCGCTTGACTGCCTGCACCGCCATCGGCACGTCGCCGTGACCGGTGATGAAGATGACCGGCCACGGGTTGCCGCGGCGGTCCAGTTCCTCGAACAGTTCCAGTCCGCTCATGCCGGGCATGCGGATGTCCACGATCAGGCAGCCGACGTCGGCCGGCACCACCTGGCCGAGGAAGTCTTCGGCGCTGCCGTGGCAGCGTACGTGGTAATCGTGGCTTTCCAGCAGCCAGAGCAGCGAGTCGCGGAACGGTTCGTCGTCGTCGATGATGTGGATGGGCGCTTGCTTGTTCGTGTTCATGTCTCGGTCACCGGCAGGGTCAGGCGGAAAATACTACCACCGCCCGGGTTGTCTTCCACCCAGAGTTGACCCTGATGGAATTCGATGATG
The DNA here is from genome assembly GCA_016192025.1 of Pseudogulbenkiania sp. Classification (GTDB taxonomy): domain Bacteria; phylum Pseudomonadota; class Gammaproteobacteria; order Burkholderiales; family Chromobacteriaceae; genus Pseudogulbenkiania. Next base: position 2,494 of record JACPUY010000234.1, read on the forward strand.
GTGCGGCAGATGTTGAGTCCCATGCCCATGCCTTCTTTCTTGGTGGTGAAGAAGGCATCGAACAGCCGCCCCTTCAGTTCCGCCGGCACGCCGTGGCCGCGGTCGGCGATGGCGACTTCGACGCGGCGCGGATTCTGCACGTCAGCGCTGACGGTGAGCTGGCGCCGCGCCGGCTCAGTCTCCTGCATGGCCTCGATGCCGTTCTTGATCAGGTTGAGCAGCACCTGCTCGATCAGGATCGGGTCGACGCACACTTCCGGCAGGCGAGGCGGCAGCTGCAGCACGATGCTGGCGGCGTAGCGGCGCGCCTCGATGTCGGCGATGGCCAGCGTGGCCTCGACGATGTCCGTCAGCTGGCAGGGTTTGCGGTCCGGCTCGCTCTGTTTGACGAACTCGCGCACGCGCCGCACGATCTTGCCGGCACGTTCGGCCTGGGCGGTGATCTTTTCCATCACCGGCAGCAGCGATTCGGCGCTGGCGCGGCCCTGGCGCAGGCGCTCGATGCAGCCGGCCTGGTAGTTGGCGATGGCCGACAGCGGCTGGTTCAGCTCGTGCGCCAGCGTCGAGGCCATCTCGCCCATGGTGACCAGGCGCGAGGTGGCCTGCAGCTTTTCCATCTGCTGTTCATAGCGCTGTTCCGCCTCGTGCTGCTGGGTGATGTCGGTGAGGATCACCATCAGCGTGGTGCGGCCGTCCACCCAGCGCACGCGGCGGCGCCGTGCCGACAGCCAGCGCGGCGGGTCTTCCAGTTGCAGTTGCAGGTCGAGCTCGGGGCGGTCGGCGTCGCGCATCAGGAAGGCCAGCCGCAGGTCGCAGCAGCTGCCGTCTTCCTGTCCCAGCGTGTTGTCGGGGTCGAACCAGTGGCGGTAGAGCTGGTTGCAGAACAGCAGCTCGTGGCTGGCCGGGTCGACCACCGCCACCGCGGCGTCCAGGCCTTCGATCACCGTGACGAAGCGCTCGTGCGAGGCCTCCAGCCGTTGCTTGGCTTCCTGGCGCTCGGTGATGTCGGTCATCGCCGTCATCCAGCCGGTGTGC
>JACPUY010000235.1 GCA_016192025.1 Pseudogulbenkiania sp.
AGCGCCGATGATAGTGCGGCATTCGCCGTGTGAAAGTAGGACACCGCCAGACTCCCCACATCGCTGAGCGAATCACAGATTCGCACGCAGTCAAAGCCCAGCTCAACCGAGCTGGGCTTTGTGCATTCAAGCCCTGCCAAACAATCTCTGCTTCGGCCAACCTCCGGCCTTCCCTGCCCGGTAAGGCTTGGGTCGCGGGTGGGCGGGATGGTATCCTGCCTCCCTGCCCGGCCTGTGTCTGCCGCGATGGCTCCCTTCCGGGCGCGCAATCGCCATGGCGCGCAGGTGAGGGCCCGTTCGAAGGAAGCCCATGACCTACCCAACTCCACAGTTTGAAGACAAGATTTGCCCGCCGGAGCAGTTGGCCGAGCGGTTGGCGGCGCTGCCGCGTCCGCTGGTATTCACCAACGGCTGCTTCGACATTCTGCATCGCGGCCACGTGACCTATCTGGCGCAGGCGGCGGCGCTCGGCGCCGGCCTGATCGTGGCGATCAATACCGACGCCTCGGTCAAGCGGCTGGGCAAGGGCGACGACCGCCCGATCAATTCGCAGGACAACCGCGCCGCTGTGCTGGCCGCGCTGGAGAGCGTCGCGCTGGTGACCTGGTTCGATGCCGATACTCCGGCCGGGCTGATCGAACTGGTCAAGCCCGACGTGCTGGTGAAGGGCGGCGACTGGAGCATCGACAAGATCGTCGGCGCGGCGGAGACGCTGGCGCGCGGGGGGCAGGTGCATTCGATCCCGTTCCTGTTTGATACCTCGACCACGGCCACCTTGCAGAAGATCCGTGAAAGCGAAGGCCGGGCGTGAGCGAGCAACACGCGTTCGCGGTACTCAAGGCGCTGTCCGACGGCCGCTTCCATTCCGGCGAGGCGATCGCGCAGCAGCTCGGGGTGTCGCGCACCTTGGTGTGGCAGGCGGTCCATGCCATCGAGAACGACTTCGACCTCGCGGTGTACAGCGTGCGCGGGCAGGGCTACAAGTTGGCCGAAGGCTTCGAATGGCTGGACGTGGCGGCGATCCGTGCCGGGCTCGCTCCGGCCGCTGCCGAGACCTTGACGGTGGCGGTGGCAGAGCGCATCGATTCGACCAATTCCCAGCTGATGCAGCATGCCGCCAACAGCGAACTGCACGGGCTGGTGCTGGCGGCCGAGCTGCAGACCGCCGGGCGCGGCCGACTCGGCCGGCGTTGGCAGATGCGCTTGGGTGCGGGGCTGACTTTCTCGTTGCTGTGGCGCTTCGATAAGGGGCTGGCCGGGCTGGCCGGGCTGTCGCTGGCGGTCGGCGTGGCGCTGGTGCGCGCCTTGCGCGCCCTGGGGGCGCCGGTCACGCTGAAATGGCCGAATGATGTGCTGCTCGACGGCAAGAAGCTGGCCGGCATCCTGATCGAGCTGTCCGGCGAGGCGATGGGGCCGGCGGCGGTGGTGATCGGCATCGGCCTCAACTTGCAGCCACCGGGTGAGGTCGACCAGCCGGTGGCGGCGTTGCAACAGGCCGGCGTGCGGATCGGCCGCAATGCGCTGCTGGCCGCCTTGCTCAACGAGCTGCAGCAGGTGCTCGATGCGTTTGCCCGACAGGGTTTTGCCGCCGTGCGCGACGAGTGGCTGGCGTTGTCCGCCCATCAGAATACCCCGGTGCGGCTGTCGTTCTCGCACGGCGAGCCGGTCGACGGCATCGCTCGCGGCGTGGCCGACGATGGTGCACTGGAAGTGGAGACGGCGGGTGGCTTGCAACGTTTCCACGTCGGCGAAGTCAGCCTGAGGGTGTTGTCGTGAAGCTCTTGATCGACGCCGGCAATACCCGGGTGAAATGGGCGCTGCACGATGGCCGGGACTGGCTGGCGCAGGGGGCGGTGACGCACGCCGATATCGCATCCCTGGCCGACGCCTGGGCAGGCTACCCGATCAGCAGTGTGCATGCCGCCTCGGTTGCCAGCGCCGCGGTGACGGCCGCCGTGGAAGCGGCGGCTCCGCAGCCGGTGCACTGGGTCATGGCACAGCGTAGCGGCTGGGGCGTGAACAACCATTATTGCAATCCGGGTGAGCAGGGCGCCGATCGTTGGCTGGCGGTGCTGGCAGCGCGCGAGCTGGCGGCCGGCGACGTGGTGGTGGCGTGTGCCGGCACCGCGCTGACGGTGGAGGCGCTGACGGCCGAGGGCGACTATCTGGGTGGGCTGATCCTGCCCGGGCACGCGCTGATGTTGTCGAGCCTGGCGCGCGGCACCGCCCGGCTCGACCGGGTGCCGGGAGAGGTGGTGGCGTTTCCGCAAGGCACCCAGGATGCGCTGGCTTCCGGCGCGGTCGATGCCTTGTGCGGCGCCGTCGAGCGGATGCGCCAGCGCTTGGCCGCCTCCACCGGACGAGGCCTGCCGGAACTGCTGCTGACCGGTGGCGATGCCGATCGTTTGGCACCGTGGCTCGCGGCGCCGCTGCGGATCGTGGATAATCTGGTGCTGATTGGATTGTTAAAGGTGGCGAGCGAGTCATGAAGTGGTTTCTAGCCTTGGTGGTAGTCCTCAACCTGGCGGTGGCGCTGTACGGTTCGCTGAAGCAGCGCCCGGCGGTCGATATCCACGCCCAGGAAGTGAGTCCGGAGCAGCTCAAGCTGTTGCCGGTGGGCTGGGTGGCGTCGGCCTCGGCGGTCCCGACGGCAGAGGCCAGCACGCCGGGGGCGCAGACCGCGCTGCCGGCCTCGCTGGATGACAAGCCTGCCGTCGCCGCGGCTCCCGCACCTGCTCCGGCAGCGAGCAAGCCGGCGGCAGCACCCGTTCCCGAGAAGGCGCCACCGGCGAAGCCGGAGGCGCTGGCCTGCTTCCAGTGGGGGCCGCTCAGCGACAGCCAGCTGGCGCGGGTGAGGGGACGGCTGGCGTCATTGCATCTGGCAGCCGGTCAGCTCAAGGAGGCCCAGAGCAGCGAGCTGCGCGGCAGCGGCAAGTTCTGGGTCTATCACCCGGCGCTGGCCACGCGCGCCGAGACGCAGACGCTGCTGGCCGAGCTGAAGGGCAAGGGTTTCGACGGCTACATCGTGCAGAACGACGGCTACCAGGGCAGTGTGTCGCTCGGGCTGTTCGGCAAGGAGGAGTCGGCCAAGGCATTGGCGGCCAAGGCGCAGGCGGCCGGTTTCGCCAAGGTGCACGTCGAGCCACGCGGTCAGCAAGTGACCAGCACGCTGCTGACACTCGGCAGCCTGACGGCAGAGCAGGCCGGCCGGCTGGCGGCGTTGCAAAAACGCCTGGCACCGCGCGTGGCCCTCAAGGCGTGCAATTAGCGCAGGTCCGCTTGCCAAGTGGGGCACTGGCGGCGCATCATCGAAAAGCGGCACTCCTGCCGCTTTTTCTTTGTCCATGTCATGTCGCGACGCGCCAACATCACCCGGTTGCTGGACCGGGGGCCTTTCAATGATCGGGTGATCCGTCAGCTCGGCTGGTCGATGGCGTTCATCGCCGGCGCGCTCAATGCCGGCGGTTTCCTTGCGGTGCATCGTTACACCTCGCATATCTCCGGTGTGGTCTCCAGCATGGCGGACCACTTCGCGCTGGGGGAGCTGCGGCTGGCCCTGTCCGCGCTGTTGATGCTGATGAGCTTTGTGGCCGGGGCGATGCATTCCACCTGGCTGATCATTTGGGCGCGCCGCCAGCGGCTGCGCGGCGGCTACGGCGTATCGATCATGGAGGAGGCCTTGCTGCTGTTGCTGTTCGGCCTGTTGGGCGCCGGGCTGTCGCTGCACAAGGGCGTGTTCACGCCGCCGACGGTGCTGCTGCTGTGCTTCATCATGGGCATGCACAACACCATCGTCACCAAGCTGTCGCGCGGCCTGCTGCGCACCACGCACATGACCGGCATCGCTACCGATATCGGCATCGAGCTGGCCAAGGTGGTCTATCTCGACCGCGGTCATCCGGCGCGGGTACAGCGGGTGCAGGCCAACCGCGCCAAGCTGAAGCTCTATCTCCTGATTCTCGTCGCGTTCTTTGCCGGTGGCGTGGTGGGGGCGGTCGGCTTCAAACACCTGGGCTACGCGTTTTCCCTGCCGCTGGCATTCTGCTTGTTCCTGCTGGGCCTGCGCCCGGTGTGGTACGACGTCCGGCTGCGCCTGCGGCTGTGGCAGCAGCAGGAACTGGCGCTCAAAGACAGTTCATATAAATGACATGGTGCCGTGATGGTGCTGTCATCAATCTCTCTTATCGTGGCTGGCGATCCGTCGAGGACGGCACCGATTTCAGGAGTTTTTGATGAGCGACAGCTACAAGATCAAGCATCACGGCGTGGAAGAGTGCGCCAATTCTTCGGCCAACCCGGCCCTTTCCGACGTGCTGGCAGCGCGTTTCTCGCGCCGCGGCGTGCTGAAAGGCACGGGGGCGGCCGGCCTGGCCGGTCTCTTGGGCGGGAGTTTGGCCACGTTGGCCGAAGCCGCTTCCGCACCGTTCGCGCTGAAGACGCCGGTGCTGGGCTTCAAGCCGGTGGGCTTCGGGCTTGAAGATCGTGTGGTGGTGCCGGAGGGCTACACCGCCGAAGTGATCTATGCCTGGGGCGACCCGGTCGGCATCAAGGGCGCCCTGCCGGCATTCAAACAGGACGCCTCCAACAGCGCCGAAGAGCAGGCACTGCAGGCCGGCATGCACCACGACGGCATGAGCTACTTCCCGCTGCCGCTGGCGGCGACCGGTTCCAAACACGGCCTGTTGGCGATCAATCACGAATACACCGATGACGGCCTGCTGCACGTGGGCGGCATGAAACCGTGGAACGCCGAGACGGTACTGAAGTCGCAGCATGCGCACGGGGTGTCGGTGATCGAGGTGGAAGCCACCGGCAAGGGGGGCTGGAAAGTGGTGCGCCCGTCCAAGTACGCGCGCCGCATCCACGCCAACACGCCGATGGCCATCGGTGGCCCGGCCCTGGGTCACAAGCTGATGCAGACCGAGGCCGACCCGAAAGGCGTGGAAATCCTCGGTACCCTCAACAACTGCGCCAACGGCCAGACGCCGTGGGGCACCTACCTGACCTGTGAAGAGAACTGGGACGGCTACTTCGTCAACGATTCCGGCAAGCTCTCCGACAACGAGAAGCGCTACGGCATCAACAACAAGGGTGCCGGTTACAACTG
>JACPUY010000220.1 GCA_016192025.1 Pseudogulbenkiania sp.
AAGGAGCTGCTCGCCTCGGCGGCCAAGCGGCTGCGGCTCGAACATGCGCTGCGCGCCGCCCTCGACGGCGACGCCCTGGCGGTCTGGTTCCAGCCCATCGTCGATGGCCGCAACAGGCGCATCGTGGGCATGGAGGCGCTGAGGGACAGCTTGTGCTCGTCAAGGTAGATGGGCTGACGCAGCTCGGTGAGCAAGCGCTCGGCAAAACTCAAGGCGGATGCCAGCGGGGTGTATGGCACCAGGATGGCAAACTCGTCGCCGCCGAGCCGGACCGCGGTATCCTGCCGGCGAATCACCCGGCCGATCCGATCGGCGATGATATGCAGGACCTCGTCGCCGGCCATATGGCCGAGGCTGTCGTTGATCAGCTTGAAGTCATCCAGATCGATCAGCAGCAGGCCGCAGCCCCCCAGCGCCGGGACGGGTGGCACGCCGGCCGCCGCCGACAGCGCGGCCATCAGTTGCCGGCGGTTGCCCAGCGAGGTCAGCGAATCATGATCGGCCAGGTAGGACAAGGTGCCATGCTGCCGGCTGATCTGGCTCATCATTTCGTTCAGCGATTGGCCAAGATTGTCGAGCTCATCCGTGCCGTTGACCGGCCAGCGGATGGTGAGGTCTTGAGAGGAGCGGTAGCTGTCGGCCAGCAGCGAGAAGTGCGCCAGACGGCCAAGCACCTTGCGCCGCAACAGGGTCCGGGTGATGAAGAGGGCGATCAGGCTGAGGGCGACCAGGTTGGCCGCCAGCAAGCCATACGTCGTGGTTCGCTCGCGGTTCAGCCGCGGCGGGCTGATCGACTCGAGCAACGCCGGCTGGCTGCCCAGTGGCTTCCGGCCCAACCATTCGCCCTGCCGGGTCAGCGCCACGGAGGGGGTGCTGGCGCCAGTGACCGGTCTGAGGTGGAAGTTTACGCCGGTCAGCTTAGCCATCGAGTCACGGTAGGCGCCGTCGAGAAAACGGGCCATGAGCAGGCAACCCCGTGCCGGCTTGGCCATGGCGGAGTCGGTCACGCCGGTATGGGCGACCGCAACCGGGCGTTGCCGATACCAGAACAGCACCACACCGGACTTGGCGCAGGTGCCGCTGTGGGGAAAGCGGAGTTTGAGCGCGCGCCATTGCGGCTCGGACAGCGGCTGCCCGGCGTCCGGCCCCGAGAGTTGGCGCGTCTGCACCGGCTTGGCCTGCGTATCCAGCAGCGCCACCCAGTCCAGACGCAGGTTGACCGCCACCTCAGGCGTGAAGTTGGCGTCGAAGAAGTCCGGCTTGGTGCCGGCCAGGAACTGGTAGGCCTCATCCCAATGGGCGTAGTCGTTCGTCGAGGCCAGCAGCCCCTTTTGATCGTTATCGATGACGAGGCTCACCTGCTCGAGCTGATGCTGCATCTCGCGCCGCTCGAACTCGTCAAAAGTCCTCTCCAGGAGAAAATAGGAGCCCAGCAGCGCGACACAGCACGTTGCCCCGAGCACGCCCACCATGCGCCACGTCGTCCACCTGCCGAGTCTTGTCCGGTTCATGCCAGCCTCCCGCCAAGGAGCAATGTCTATAGCATATACCTTTCAAATAGGCTTGCCATATTACATTTAAAACCCGATGCGTCTGCATCGCGCCCTGCTCTTCGGCGCGCCTTCGCGCCGCAACGCTCCGTCCCTCAGCGCGCCGGCGGCTTGAACGACGGCTTGCCCTGCGGCGCCGGCAGGCCATAGCGCTTGGCCAGCGTCTCGTAGAAGCCCTGCTGCGCCAGTAGCCCCAGCGCCTTGTCGAAGCGGTCGCGCGCCGGTTTGTCGCGGAAGGCCAGCCGGTACAGCGTCGGCGGGAACAGGGTGTACGGGCACAGCGCCTGCTGCGCGTCAAGGCCCGGCCCGAGTTCGTCGTTGAACTGCTGGAAGATGTTGATGTCGGCCACCGCCACGTCGGTGCGGCCGCTGTACAGCAGGCGGTTGACGGCGATCTGGGGCGATTGCTCGACGTAGTTCGGGTTGCCGGCCGCCATTGCGGCGTAGTCCGGACCGAGAAAGCGCTGCGCGTTCTGGAACGCGGCGACGCGGTAGCGGCCGAGGTCGGCCACGCCGTTCAGTTCGATGTGGCGGGAACACAGCGTGATCGCCATGTTCTTGTAGGCGATGTAGGGTCTGGACACGAAACCGCCGTCGTTGGCGATGGCTGCGTCGATGCGCCCTTCGGCCAGCCAGCCCTGCGCCCGCTTGTTGGGGGCGAACAGCATCTGCGGCTGGTAGCCGGCGGCGCGCAGCGCGGTGCTGACCAGTTCGTACTCCACCCCGCGCTGCTCCTCCGCCAGCACGTACGGCGCCTTGGTCTCGCCGATGGCGATGCGCAACGGCACGCCCGGCTCGGCAGCTGGCGCCAGCGCCGGCAGCAGCGCACAGAGCAAGGCCGCCCTGCGGCGGCCCGTGACCTTGGTGCGGAAATCGTTCTCGACCTTCATTTTGAATATGATAACGCAATCCGGATCGCCTTCTGCATTACCGCGGTGTCACAGTGGTGCGGCCGTGCTGGCCGGGCGACGCCTCCTGCACCGCCCTCGCCCCCGTCGCCCACCACACACCCACCGGCTATAGTGAACCGGAGAGCCCCGCGCCGCCGCCCGGCTCACCCGCTGCAAGGAGGGCCGTCATGAAGTATGAAAGCATCCTGGACGCCATCGGCCACACCCCGCTGGTGCGGCTGAACCGCCTCACCCGCCAGCTCGACTGCGCGGTCTACGCCAAGCTGGAGTTCATGAACCCCGGCGGCTCGGTCAAGGACCGCATCGGCAAGTTCATGGTCGGCGAGGCCGAGCGGCGCGGCGAGATCGCGCCGGGCGGCACCATCGTCGAATGCACCTCGGGCAACACCGGCATGGGGCTGGCCATGTTCGCGGCAGCACGCGGCTACCGCACCGTGTTCACCATCGCCGACAAGCAGTCGCACGAGAAGATCGACATGCTGCGCGCGATGGGGGCGGAAGTGATCGTCTGCCCCACCGACCTGCCGCCGGACCATCCGCGCCAGTACATCGAGGTGGCGCGCCAGCTGGCGTCCGAGATTCCCGGCGCCTTCCTGTGCAACCAGTACCACAACCCGGACAACACCCAGGCGCACTACGTCAGCACCGGCCCGGAAATCTGGCGGGACACCGAGGGCAAGATCACCCACTTCGTCTGCGGCATGGGCACCTGCGGCACCATCAGCGGTATCGGCCGCTACCTGAAGGAGCAGAACCCGGCGGTGCAGGTGATCGGCGTCGATCCGGAAGGCTCTATCCTGCACGACCTGTTCCACAGCGGGCGCAAGGTCGAACCGCACGTGTACAAGCTGGAAGGCATCGGCGAGGACTTCGTGCCCAAGGCGCTGGACTGGAGCGTGATCGACAACGTGGTCCAGGTCGGCGACAAGGACAGCTTCCTGATGACACGGCAGCTGGCGCACAGCGAAGGCATCTTTGCCGGCGGTTCCAGCGGCGCCGCCATGCTGGCCGCGCTGCGGGTGGCGGAACGGCTGGGCCCGGGCGACCTGATGGTGGTGCTGTTGCCGGACGGCGGCCGGCAGTACCTGGGCAAGATCTACAATGACAACTGGATGCGCTCCAACGGCTACCTCGAAGCGCGGCCCGGCCTCACCGTCGCCGACGTGCTGCACGCCAAACCGCCACGCCCGCTCGCCACCGCCGCCCCGGGCGATGCGCTGCGCGACGCGCTGCAGCGCATGCGCGACCTGCCGTGCGCGCAACTGCCGGTGTTCGACGGCAATGAGCTATTGGGCATGCTGTACCGGCAGGATCTGATCAATGCGCTGCTGCAGGGCAAGGCACTGGATGCGCTGATCGTGCGCGAACTGCTGCGCGAACCGCTGCCGGTGCTGGACGAAAACACACCGTTCGACGAACTCGCGCGGCGCATCCCGGCCGAGGTGCCGGCGCTGCTGGTGCGTAGCGGCAACGGCTACGACATCATCACCAAGAGTGACCTGTTGCGGGCGCTGGCAAGCGACTGCTGAAGGGCTATGGCTGCTGCGTAGGATGGGGACCGGCGATTACGCCGTCACCCATCGATCAACACGTCCGTGATGGGTTGCGCTGCGCTTCACCCATCCTACCGGGCTAGAAGAGCCGCTACACCGAAAGCGAGGCAAACCATGCGTTTTTCCACCAAGGCCATCCACGCCGGCCTGCCGCCGGACCCGGCCACCGGCGCCATCATGACCCCGGTCTACCTGACCTCCACCTTCGTGCAGGAGGCGCCCGGCGTGCACAAGGGCTACGACTACGCACGTACCGCCAACCCGACGCGCAGCGCGCTGGAAGCGAACCTGGCGGAACTGGAGGACGGTACCTACGGCCTGGCGTTCGCCAGCGGGCTGGCGGCGGAGTCGACCATCCTGCAAACCCTGAACAGCGGCGACCACGTGCTGTGCGGGCAGGACCTGTACGGCGGCACCTACCGGCTGCTGACGCGCGTGTTCGCCCGCTTCGGCATCGCGTCGAGCTTCGTCGACGCCACCGACCCTGCCGCAGTCGAAGCCGCCCTCACCCCCGCCACCCGGCTGCTGTGGCTGGAGACGCCGAGCAACCCGCTGTTGACGGTATGCGACATCGCCGCGCTGGCCGGGCTGGCCCACGCGCGCGGCGTGAAAGTGGTGGTCGACAACACCTTTGCCTCGCCCTACCTGCAGCAGCCGCTACAGCTCGGTGCCGACCTGGTGCTGCACAGCACCACCAAGTACCTGGGCGGCCATTCCGACGTGGTCGGCGGCGCGCTGGTGACCAACGACGAGGCGCTGTACCAGGAACTCAAGTTCCTGCAGAACGCGGTCGGCGCGGTGCCGGGGCCGCTGGACTGCTTCCTGGTGCTGCGCGGCATCAAGACGCTGGCGGTACGCATGCGCCAGCACTGCGCCAGCGCACTGGAACTCGCCTTCCACCTGGCATCGCATCCCGAGGTGGCGCGGGTGCACTACCCGGGCCTGCCGTCCAGCCCCTGGCATGAACTGGCACACCGTCAGATGAGCGCGTTCGGCGGCATGCTCTCGCTGGAACTCAAGGGCGGCGCCGAGCGCAACAGCCGCTTCACCACGCGCACCCGGCTGTTCGCACTGGCCGAAAGCCTGGGCGGGGTGGAATCGCTGATCGGCCTGCCGTCCACCATGACCCACGCCGCCATCCCGCCGGACCAGCGCCAGAAGGCCGGGCTGGCCGACGCGCTGGTCCGGCTGTCGGTGGGGCTGGAGGACATCGAGGATCTGATCGAGGACGTCGATCAGGCGATCGCGGTGTCGCGCTAAGACACCTCAGGGCGTGTGAAAGAAATCGTCGCGAGCGCCCTCAGGCTGGTTCGAGCAGCACCGCCGTACACGTGGTACGGCGCGCATCACAGGACCGACATGGGGGCGCGCAGCAGATTTATTCACAAGCTCAGGCGTTGTAGCCCAGGTTCGGTGCCAGATCGCGCTCCGCCTGTTGCACGCTGACCCCGCGCCGCTGGGCGTAGCTTTCCACCTGATCCTTGCTGATCTTGCCGACACCGAAGTAGCGGGAATCCGGATGGCTGAAGTAGAAGCCGGACACCGCCGCAGTCGGCAGCATGGCGTAGCCTTCGGTCAGCGTCATGCCGATGGCCGGCACGTCCAGCAGCGTAAACAGCTCCTTCTTCACGGTGTGGTCCGGGCAGGCCGGGTAGCCCGGCGCCGGGCGGATGCCACGGTACTTCTCGTCGATCAGCGCCTCGTTGTCCAAGGCTTCCTCCGGCGCGTAGCCCCAGAATTCGGTGCGCACGCGGCGGTGCATCAGCTCGGCGAAGGCCTCGGCGAAGCGGTCGGCCAGGGCCTTGAGCAGGATCGCCGAATAGTCGTCGTTGGCCGCCTCGAAGCGCGCCACGTGCGGCTCGATGCCAAGGCCGCCGGTGACGGCGAAGGCGCCGATGTAGTCCTCGACGCCGCTGTCCTTGGGCGCGATGAAATCGGCCAGACACCAGTCCGGATTCTTGTTGCCGTCCTTGTCGGTCTTCACCAGCTGCTGGCGCAGGCCGACCCAGGTCATGCGTTTCTCGCCCGTGGCCGGGTCGAAGATCTCGATGTCGTCGTGGTTGACGCTGGCCGCCGGGAACAGGCCGATGACGGCGTTGGCGCCGAGCCACTTTTCACTGATGATCTGTTGCAGCATGGCCTGCGCGTCGGCCCACAGCGCGCGCGCCGATTCGCCGACCACCTCGTCGTCGAGCAGGGCCGGGTAGCGCCCGGCCAGCTCCCAGCTCTGGAAGAACGGCGTCCAGTCGATGCACGCGGCAATGTCGGCCAGCGGATAGTCGCGGAACTCGCGCACACCGAGCCAGGCCGGCTTGGGCGGGGTGTAGCGATCCCAGTCGCCGCGATAACGCTGCTCGCGCGCCTCGGCGATCGGCAGCAGCTTGGCATCGCCGCGGCCCTCGAAGATGGCGCGCGCCTTGGCATAGTCGGCGGCGACCTCTTTGACAAAATTGTCGCGCAAGGTGTCGGACAGCAGGTTGGAGCACACGCCGACGGCGCGGCTGGCGTCCGGCACGTACACCACCGGACCGTGGTAGTGCGGCGCGATCTTGACCGCGGTGTGCACGCGGCTGGTGGTGGCGCCGCCGATCAACAGCGGCAGGTCAAAGCCCTGGCGCTGCATCTCCTTGGCGACGTGGCTCATCTCCTCCAGGCTCGGCGTGATCAGGCCGGACAGGCCGATGATGTCGGCCTTGTGCTCGATCGCCGCGTCCAGAATCTTCTGGCACGGCACCATCACGCCCAGATCGATCACCTTGTAGTTGTTACAGCGCAGCACCACGCCGACGATGTTCTTGCCGATGTCGTGCACGTCGCCCTTGACCGTGGCCATGATGATCACGCCCTTGGCCGGCGCGTCGGCCAGGCCCATGCGGATCTTCTCTTCCTCGATGAACGGCTCGAGGTGCGCCACCGCCGCCTTCATCACGCGGGCAGACTTGACCACCTGCGGCAGGAACATCTTGCCGGCGCCGAACAGGTCGCCGACCACGTTCATGCCGTCCATCAACGGGCCTTCGATCACCTGGATCGGGTGTCCGCCCTGGGCCTCCATCTTCTGCCGCGCTTCCTCG
>JACPUY010000221.1 GCA_016192025.1 Pseudogulbenkiania sp.
ACGTAACGTTCCTGGGCAAGTACCGGACTTTGACGATATTGGCCGTCTCATCCCGTTATGCCGCCTCATATCCGCTTCCTGTTCGTCAGGCCAGCGATTTGCCTTCGACTTCCTTCAGATTCCACCTCGCGATGGACACCCTTGCCGTTCGGCTAACTGTTCCCCTCGCCGGGCCAGTAGAGGACTTACACCTCCAAGTCACCGGGCTGGCCACCACGGCCAGTCCAGTTGCGCTTGCGCGCAACGCGCCCTGCCGGGCGCACCAAAACAAAACCGGCGCAACGCAGTGTTGCGCCGGTCGTCCGACCGCATCAGCCTAAGAAACGGAATCTTACTCGGCCGGCTGCTGACTCAGCGTCACCTTGTACTTCTCGCGCAACGCTTCCAGGTAGCTGGCCACCTGGGCGTTGGCACTCATTTCGCCGATCAGACCGCTCAACTGGCTGCGCTCGGCAGCGCTCGGCGCCGTCGCCGGGATCACCTTGTCGATGCGATAGAGCACATAGCTGCCGCCATCCTGCTTCACCCCGGCAAAGGCCGGCAGCTTTATTGCACTGGCCGCAAACACTGCACGCACCTCGGAGAGGGACAAGTCGCCCAGCGCACGCCGCGATACCGACTTGGCAGCCGCCCACGGCTGGCTGTCGACATTCTTGCCGGCCTTCAGTTCGGCCAGCAGGGCTTCGCCGCGCTTCTCGGCCAGCCTGGCCCCTTCGCGCAGCACCAATTCGGCCTTGATGGCATCCTTCACCTCGGCCAAGGCTTGCTGCCGCTCGGGCTGATGTTCGGCCACCCGCACCACCACCAGCGTGTTCTTGCCGATATCCAGCGGCTCGCTGTTGTGCTTGCCCTTGAGCACGTCGTCGCCAAAGGCAGCCTCGAGCAACTTGGGATTATTCAGCAAGGGATCGCTTGCCGGCTTGCCACGCACCAGCCAGTCCGAACGCTGCGGGGTCAGCTTCAGCTGCTCGCTGATGACCTTCAGCGAATCGCCTTGCTGATAGGCCAGCTCGCCCAGCTTCTCGGACGCGGCACGGAACTGAGCGGCCGCCTTCTGACGCTTCAGGCGCTGTTCCACTTCCCCCTTGACCGCGGCAAAAACGGGTTGTTTGACCTCTTCCAGCTTCAGGATATGGAAGCCGAACTCGGTTTCCACCACCTCGCTGATCTGCCCCGGCTGCATGCGGAAAGCCACGTCCTCGAACGGCTTCACCATGGCGCCCCGGCCAAAGAAACCCAGGTCCCCGCCATTGGCGGCCGAGCCCGGGTCCTGCGAACGGGCTTTCGCCAGCTCGGCAAACTTGGCCGGGTTGGCGCGCACTTCCTTCAGCAGGACTTCCGCTGCACTGCGTACCTTGCTCTTCTGTTCGGCACTGGCCTTGACCGGTACGGTCAACAGGATGTGCGCCACCCGGCGCTCTTCGCTACCGAAATCGGCCTTGTGCTCGTTGTAGTAACTTTCGACTTCCTGGTCCGTCACCACCTGCGCCGCCGCCAGCGCCTCTTGCGACAGCACCACGTAATCCAGCTTGATCGCTTCCGGCGTCCGGAAGCGCTTCAGGCTGGCATCGTAAAATGCCTTCAGTGCCGCATCGTCGGATTTGACCTCGGCGGCAAACGCCTCCGGCTTGAGTACCAGCGCCCGTACCTCGCGGCTCTCGCCCAGCACCCCGGCCATACGCTCGACCACGGTGCGCGGCACGATCTGGCTGCCCAGCAAGCTGGCCACCTGTCCCTGCAACAGGACGTCCCGCTTGATCATCTCTTCGAACGCCGCCGACGACAGATAGCGGCCGGCCAGGAACTGCTTGTAACGCTCGGCGCTGAATGCCCCGTTTTCCTGCAACGCCGGAATGGCCGCGATCGCCTTGCGCAGCTGCGCGTCGGAAACGGTCAAGCCGGCATCATGCGCGTCGGCCAGCAGCAACTGCTGGCGGATCAGGTTTTCCAGCACGGCCTGGCGAGTGGCGGCATCGGCCGGTTGACCTTCCAGAGCCCGGTCCAGATCCTGCTTGTGTATTTTCACATCCCCTACCTTGGCCAGGTAGGGCTCATCGACTGCCGTGGTATAGCTACCCACACCGAAACCGACAAAGGTCAACGCGATGGCGCCAAGAATGACTTTGATGACAAATTTGTTGTTCTGGACAAACTCGAACATGGTGTGAAAGGCGGATGCCACCTCGGTAAAAAAAAAGGTGAACGGATATGTCGTTCACCTTTTTTGTCTGTTCTGGCGGAGCGGACGGGACTCGAACCCGCGACCCCCGGCGTGACAGGCCGGTATTCTAACCAACTGAACTACCGCTCCGAACTTTGGTGGGTGATGACGGAGTCGAACCGCCGACATTCTGCTTGTAAGGCAGACGCTCTACCAACTGAGCTAATCACCCGCTGCAACCTTGCCTTGGCGACAAGGATTCAAATTATAACGCGTCCTTCAGTGCTTTGCCAGCGCGGAACTTCGGAGAACGGGCAGCCGGAATGGTGATGGAATCGCCAGTCTTCGGGTTACGGCCGGTGCGCTCTGCACGTTCGCCAACATAGAAAGTGCCGAAACCAACCAGCGTAACGGTGTCACCTTGTTTCAGTGCGCCGGTCACGGCGGCAATCATGCCGTCCAGAGCTTTGCCAGCCGCAGCCTTCGGAATATCAGCCTCAGCGGCGATAGCATCAATCAACTCAGACTTGTTCACGTAAGTCCCCTTTCGTCGTTCTACGGTCTACGTAATTCGGATAAAAACCGCTTGTTTTATAACAAGCCCAAAATCCTTGTGTCAAGCGGCTTCCCGGGCATTCTGCCACTTTGCCAGGGGCTCTGGAAGCCCTGACCACAAGGCATTTTGAACATTTATGCAAACGGCTGCATTTTCAATGCTTTACCACAGCCGTTGCGGGAGCCGCTTCCGATGCCGGCGCCAGTGGTTCGGCAACATCGCTTTCGACCAGCGGCTGGGGCATGCGTTCCAGCGCCAGCGCCAACACCTCGTCGATCCACTTGACCGGATGAATTTCCAGCTTCTGCTTGATATTGGCCGGGATCTCCGCCAGGTCCTTGACGTTACCCTTGGGAATCAGTACGTGCTTGATTCCACCACGGTGAGCCGCCAGCAACTTTTCCTTCAGGCCACCAATCGGCAACACCTCGCCGCGCAGGGTGATTTCGCCCGTCATGGCCACGTCGGCACGCACGGGAATACCCGCCAGCACCGACACCATCGCCGTTGTCATGGCAATGCCGGCGCTTGGGCCATCCTTCGGGGTCGCCCCTTCCGGCACATGGATGTGCATGTCCTGCTTTTCATAAAAATCGGGACGGATGCCGATCGCACGGGCCCGACTGCGCACCACGCTCATGGCGGCGGTGATCGACTCCTGCATCACCTCACCCAGCTGGCCGGTGCGGATGATATTGCCCTTGCCCGGCAGCGCCACTGCCTCGACGGTCAGCAGCTCGCCGCCGACCTCGGTCCAGGCCAGGCCGGTGACCTGACCGATGCGGTTTTCCTCTTCGGCAATACCGTAGTCGAAGCGGCGCACACCCAGGTATTTCTCCAGTGTCTTGGCACTCACCGTGACCCGACCGGCCTTTTCCTTCAGCAACTGTGCCATCACGATCTTGCGGCAGATCTTGGCGATCTCGCGGTCCAGGCTGCGTACCCCGGCCTCGCGAGTGTAGTAGCGCACAATATCGCGCACCGCCGACTCCTGGATGACTGCCTCCTCGTCCTTCACGCCGTTGGCCTTGATCTGTTTCGGCACCAGGTACTTCAGCGCGATATTGACCTTCTCGTCCTCGGTGTAGCCGGAAAGCCGGATGATCTCCATCCGGTCCAGCAGCGCCGGCGGAATATTCAGCGAGTTGGCGGTCGCAACGAACATCACGTCGGACAGGTCGTACTCGACCTCGGCGTAATGGTCGACGAAGGAGTGATTCTGTTCCGGATCCAGCACTTCGAGCAGGGCCGACGACGGATCACCGCGGAAATCCGCGCCCAGCTTGTCGACCTCGTCGAGCAAGAAAAGCGGATTGCGCACCCCCACCTTGGCCATGTTCTGCAGTACCTTGCCCGGCATTGAGCCGATATAGGTGCGGCGGTGGCCACGAATCTCGGATTCGTCCCGCACCCCGCCCAGCGCCATGCGCACGAACTTGCGGTTGGTGGC
>JACPUY010000222.1 GCA_016192025.1 Pseudogulbenkiania sp.
CCGGCAGTACCGCCGAGGGCAGCGCCTGGCAGCGCTTTCGCACCGGCTTTCTGGTGGCGATGAGCAACCCCAAGGCCTTTGTGTTCTTCACCGCGCTGTTCCCGCAGTTCATGGATGCCAGTCTGCCGCAGGGTCCGCAACTGCTGGTGCTGGCCGGCACCTTCTACGTGATCGAGAGCAGCTGGCAGCTGGCCTACGCCGCCGGCGGCGCACGCCTCAGGGGCTGGCTCAACAGCCCGGTGCGGCTCTCCTGGATGAACCGCTTCGCCGGCGGCTCGTTCATGGCGGCCGGGGTGGCCCTGTCCAGCGTCAACCGCCACTGAGCGCCGGTTCCGCCGCTGTCGCGACCCGGCTTCGGCCGACTTTTTGATTTAATACCGGTGCCGTCGCCATGACGGCACCTTGCCTCATTCTGGAGAATTACCCATGGCACTCGTTTCGATGCGTCAGCTGCTGGATCATGCAGCCGAGTTCAGCTACGGCCTGCCGGCCTTCAACGTCAACAACCTCGAGCAGATGCGCGCCATCATGGAAGCCGCCGATAAGGTCGACGCGCCGGTGAGCGTGCAAGCCTCGGCTGGCGCCCGCAAATACGCCGGCGCCCCGTTCCTGCGCCACCTGATCCTGGCTGCGGTGGAAGAATTCCCGCACATCCCGGTGGTGATGCACCAGGACCACGGCACCAGCCCGGACGTGTGCCAGCGCTCGATCCAGCTGGGCTTCTCTTCGGTGATGATGGACGGCTCGCTGCAGTCCGACGGCAAGACCCCGGCCGACTACGCCTACAACGTCGACGTCACCCGCACCGTGGTCAACTTCGCCCACGCCTGCGGCGTGTCGGTGGAAGGTGAGATCGGCTGCCTGGGCAGCCTGGAAACCGGCATGGCCGGCGAGGAAGACGGCGTCGGTGCCGCAGGCGTGCTGGATCACAGCCAGCTCTTGACCGATCCGGAAGAAGCCGCCCAGTTCGTCAAGGACACCGGCGTCGACGCGCTGGCCATCGCCATCGGCACCAGCCACGGCGCCTACAAGTTCAGCAAGAAGCCGACCGGCGACGTGCTGCGCATCGACCGCATCAAGGAAATCCACGCCCGCATCCCCAACACCCACCTGGTGATGCACGGTTCGTCCTCGGTGCCGCAGGAGTGGCTGGCCATCATCAACGAATTCGGCGGTGAGCTGGGCGAGACCTACGGCGTACCGGTGGAAGAGATCGTCGAAGGCATCAAGCACGGCGTGCGCAAGGTCAACATCGACACCGACCTGCGTCTGGCCAGCACCGGCGCCATCCGCCGCTTCCTGGCGCAGCACCCGGCCGAATTCGACCCGCGCAAATACCTGGCCGCCAGCACCGCGGCGATGCGCGACATCGTGATCGCCCGCTACGAAGCGTTCGGCGCCGCCGGCATGGCGAGCAAGATCAAGCCGGTTAGCCTCGACATCATGGCCAACAAGTACCTGAAGGGCGAGCTGGCGCAGATCGTCAAGTAAGCCGGGGTTACCTAACGCTCCCAGCAACAACGCCACCCAATTTCAGGGTGGCGTTTTTTCATGCCCGCAAGGTTGGCTAACGCCCGTCGCCTCAGCCGGCCAGCTGGCCCTGGTACAGCGCGGCGATCAGGTCGGACTGGCTGATCATGCCGTTCAGCGTGCCGTCCGAGCCGACCACCGGCACGTGGTGCAGGCCGCGGTCGGCGAACAGCGGCACCAGCTCGACCAGATGCAGGCTCGCGCGCACGCTGACCACTGGCGTGCTCATGATCGCCGCCACGCGGTTGTCGGCGCCGCGCCCGCCCAACAGCCGCGCCAGCCGCTCGCGCAGCCCCTGCGGCGTGCCATCGAGGCGCTTGAGGAAGTCCACCAGCGACACCATGCCTAGCACCTGGCCGAACTCGCCGGTCACCGGCAGGGCGCGCACCCGGTGCCGGCGTAACAGGCGCCACGCCTCCTGCAGGCTGGCGTCCGGACGCAGGCTGAGCACGTCGCGCGACATGATGTCGCGGCAGCGGATGTCGCCGAGCCGGCGCCGGTAGGCGTGCATTTCGGCCAGCGTCATCACCTGCTCCAGGTCGCTGCGGCTGATGTCGAGCAGGTGGTTGAAGCCGGCCAGCGCCGCCTCGACGTCCTCATCGCGGATGCCCAGCCGCTCCAGCGGCTTGGGGTCGCTGATCAGGTGGCGGTTGGCCGCCGGCAGCGGACGCGGGTAGGGCCGGCGCAGCACGCGATTATTGAGGAATAGCGCCAGCGCCAGCATCAGCAGGGCATTGAGCAGCGGCAGCAACACGAAAGCGAAGCCCATGGCATGGATGACCGGGCCGCCGATCACCGCATTGAGCGCGATCGCCCCACCGGGCGGGTGCAGGCAGCGCAGCGAGATCATCGCGAAGCTGGCCAACCCGACTGCCAGCCCAGCCGCCAACCAGGGATTGGGCACCCAACGCGCACAGGCCACGCCGATGGCGGCCGACAGCAGGTGGCCACCGACCAGCGGCCACGGCTGCGCCAGCGGACTGCTCGGCAAGGCGTACAGCAACACCGCGGCGGCGCCCATCGACGCCACCAACCAGGGCGCGTGGCCAACGGTCAATTGGGTAAGCAGCGCGGTCAGCGCGATCGCCACCAGCGCAGCAACGGCCACCGCCAGCTGCTCGCGCCGGCTGATGACCAAGGGTTCCGGCCACCAGCTACCTAGCCGGCGACGCAGGGTGGCAGGCAAGGAAGGAACGGGGAGAAAATTATTCATTGCGTCATTATAAATAACATGTATTTTATATGCTACTTATACTGCTTTTGGCCAACGCCCTCCCCCCCACCTGACGCATTGGCCTTGGTCATCAGCTTGCGTACACTGGCAGCATGAGCGAGCTGTTATCTCCCCTGGAATGGGTTTTCGTCGTCATCCTGGCACTGGTGCCGCTGGCCGGACTGGCCTTTCACCTGTGGGTGATGCTGGCCGGCCACGACAAACCGGGTAACGACAAGGAGTCCGAATAGATGAAACTGAACCTGCTGTACTTTGCCCGGCTGAAGGACGCCTTCGGCCGCGATAGCGAAACACTGGACAGCGAGGCGACCACCGTCGGCGCGCTGCTGGCCGAACTGCGCACGCGTGGCGACGCCTGGACGGAGGAACTGGCCGAAGGCCGGGTGTTCCGCGTGGCGCTGAACCAGGAACTGGTGACGCCTGACGCTATGCTCAGTGCCGGCGACGAAGTGGCGATCTTCCCGCCGGTCACCGGAGGCTGACATGGACACCTTCACCGTGCGCGTCGACGCCGCCGCCTTCGACGCCGGCCAGGAGATCGCCCGGCTGTCGGCCGACCCCGGCGTCGGCGCCGTGGTCAGCTTCGTCGGCGTGGTGCGCCGCCATGGCGACGGCGACGACATCGCCGCGCTGGAGCTGGAACACTACCCCGGCATGACCGAGAAATCGCTTGCCGCCATCGTCGCCGAGGCGCGCCAGCGCTGGCCGCTCTCCGCCGTGCTGATCCACCACCGCGTCGGCCGGCTGGCGCTGGGCGAGCCGATCGTGCTGGTGGTCACCACCAGCGCACACCGCGCCGCCGCCTTCGCCGCCTGCGAATTCCTGATGGACTACCTGAAGACCCGCGCCCCGTTCTGGAAGAAGGAAATCGGTGACGACGGCCGCAGCCACTGGGTCGAGGCCAAGGCCAGCGACGAGGGTGCCGCCGGGCGCTGGCAATGAGCTACTGCGCGCTGATCCTGGCCGGCGGGCGCGCCACGCGCATGGGCGGCCGGGACAAGGGGCTGATCGAGTTGTTCGGCCAACCGCTGATCGGCCACACCCTCGCCGCGCTGGCAGCGCAGACGCCCGCGCCGGCGCGCGTCCTGATCTCCGCCAACCGCCACCTCGACGCCTACCGCGCCTTCGGCCACCCGGTGCTGCCGGACACGCTGCCCGACTACCCCGGTCCGCTGGCCGGCCTGTTGGCGGGCCTCGCCGCTGCCCCGCACGACACGCTGCTGATGCTGCCGTGCGACGCGGTGCGGCTGCCCGCCGACCTGGCGGCACGGCTGTTGGCGGCGCTGGACAGCGGCGTCGACGCCGCCTCGGCCCGTGACCCCGAACACTGGCACCCGACGCTGCTGGCGCTGCGTCCCGGCCTGCAGGACGCGCTCGAAGCCTATCTGGCCGGCGGCGGCCGCTCCATTCGCGGCTGGCTCGCCACGCTCCACCACGTCGTCGTCCCGTTCGACCGGCCCCTGCCCAACCTCAACACCCCCGACGCGCTGACGACGCTGGCCGCCAGCGGCCCGGCTGGGCTAGCATGATGGAATAGCCCCGACAGTCAGGAGAACGCGCATGGCCATGGACGTGATCGATTACGAGATTTTCGGCGACGACATGCAGTACGTCGAAGTGGAGCTGGACCCGGGCGAGGCCGCCGTCGGCGAAGCCGGTGCGATGTACTACATGGAAGACGGCATCAGCATGGACACCGTGTTCGGCGACGGCTCGGCGTCCCAAGGCGGCCTGCTTGGCAAGCTGATGGGCGCCGGCAAGCGCCTGCTCACCGGTGAGTCGCTGTTCACCACGGTGTTCGTCAACCAGGCGCTGAGCAAGAAACGGGTCGCCTTCGCCGCCTCCTATCCCGGCAAGATCGTGCCGGTGCACCTGTGGGAGCTGGGCGGCACGCTGTACGCGCAGAAGGACAGCTTCCTCGCCGCCGCCAAGGGCGTCAGCCTCGGCATCGCCTTCCAGCGCAAGATCGGCAGCGGATTGTTCGGCGGCGAAGGCTTCATCATGCAGAAGCTGGACGGCGACGGCTACGCCTTCCTGCACGCCGGCGGCACGCTGACCGAACGCCAGCTGGCGCCGGGCGAGACGCTGCGCGTCGATACCGGCTGCGTGGTGGCCTACCAGCCTTCCGTCGACTTCGACATCCAGTACGTCGGCAAGCTCAGGAGCGCGCTGTTCTCCGGCGAGGGGCTGTTCCTCGCCACGCTCACCGGCCCGGGGCGGGTGTGGCTGCAGTCGCTGCCGCTCTCCCGGCTGGCCGACCGGCTGATCGCCGCCAGCCCGAAAGCCGGCGGTCGCTCCAGCGAACAGGGTTCGGTGCTGGGCGGACTGGGTGACCTGCTCGACGGCCGGGATTGAGTCCAGCCCGGCTCGATCACGACGACCCGAAAAGCACAAAACCCGGCGTGTGCCGGGTTTTTTCATGCAGGAAGGCGGGGCTCACTTGCCGGCGGGCACGCCCACCTTGGCGCGGCGCGCCTTGACTGCGTCGGCCAGGATCTGCACCAGATCCTCGGTATCCTGCCAGCCGATGCAGGCGTCGGTGATGCTCTGGCCGTAGACCAGATCACAACCCGGCTTCAGGTCCTGACGGCCTTCCACCAGGTGGCTTTCCACCATCACCCCGAAGATGTGGGTATCGCCGGCCGCCAGTTGGCCGGCCACATCGCGCGCTACTTCCATCTGGCGCTTGTAGTCCTTGCGGCTGTTGGCGTGGCTGAAGTCGACCATCAGCTTCTGCGGCAGGCCGACGCCGGCCAACTCCGCCGCGGCGGCACGCACATGCTCGCTCGAGTAGTTGGGTTCCTTGCCGCCACGCAGGATCACGTGGCAGTCCGGGTTGCCGCCGGTGGAGACGATGGCGGAATGGCCGGTCTTGGTCACCGACAGGAAGTGGTGCGGCTGACTGGCGGCACGGATGGCGTCGACGGCGATCTTCAGGTTGCCGTCAGTGCCGTTCTTGAAGCCGACCGGACAGGACAACCCCGATGCCAGCTCGCGATGCACCTGCGATTCGGTGGTGCGCGCGCCGATGGCGCCCCACGAGATCAGGTCGGCGAAGTACTGCGGCGTGATCATGTCGAGGAATTCGGTGGCCGCCGGCATGCCCGCGTTGTTCAGGCTCAGCAGCAGGCGGCGCGCCAGGCGCAGACCGGTGTTGATGTCGTACGATTCGTCCAGGTGCGGGTCGTTGATCAGCCCCTTCCAGCCCACCGTGGTACGCGGTTTCTCGAAGTAGACGCGCATCACCACGATCAGCTCACGGGCATGCTCGCGGCGCAGCTTCATCAGCCGCTCGGCATACTCTTCGGCCATGGCCGGATCGTGGATCGAGCACGGGCCGATCACCACCAGCATGCGGTCGTCCTCGCCGCGCAGCAGCGCGGCGATCTCGCGCCGGGTGTTGTAGATCAGCTCGGATGCGGTCTCGCTGATCGGCAGCTCGTAGAGGTGGGCGATCGGGGGCAGGAGTTCCTTGATTTCGCGGATTCGGACGTCGTCGGTCTGTCGTTGCATGGGGTGCCTCGGAGCATTTTTCTGTGTATTGACTGCATCACACAATACCCGCATTTTGCGCACTGCGACAAGCCCCCGGCCTGACTGGCCCGGGCGCCGAACGAGCCGCTCCCAGTGCGCTTGGCACGCAAAAAACAAAAAAGCGTCTCTACAGACGCTTTTTCCGTTTGCGACGACCGACTCAGTCGGCGTACTGACGCTTCATGCGCTCGCGCCGCTCCTGCGCTTCCACCGACAGCGTGGCGGTCGGACGGGCCATCAGGCGCTTCAGACCGATCGGCTCACCGGTGTCTTCGCAGAAACCGTAGGAGCCGTCGTCGATGTTACGCAGCGAGGACTGGATCTTCTGCAGCAGCTTGCGTTCGCGGTCGCGGGTACGCAGTTCCAGCGCGTATTCCTCTTCGAGCGTGGCGCGGTCGGCCGGATCGGGCGTGGCCTCCTGCTCCTGCAGATGGTTCGCCGTGGCGTTGGCGTTGCTCAACAACTCCTGCTGCATCTGCAACAACCGCTCTTTGAAGAACTCAAGGTGGTCGGCGTTCATGTAATCCTCGCCTTCCCAGTTGAGGATATCCTGTTCGGTCAGCTTGGCCATAATTTAGTGCTTCCAGCATAGAGTTGGCAGACAAGCGCTGAAGATTACCGTTGGCATGCTCTTTGTGCAACTATCTTTGGACAAACGGTCCAGTGAGAAAATTCCGCCTTCGTCACCCGGTATAGTGCGATTCCCGCGCAATAACAAGCTCGGACCAATGACAAAAGGGCGGCCGAGGCCGCCCTTCGCATGTCGATCGGTCGCCGTTTACTTTTGCGACAGGATCCACTTCACCAGCGTTTTCAGATCGGCATCGCTAACCTGCGGGTTCGGCGGCATCGGGACCGCGCCCCACACGCCGGAACCGCCGGCCTTGACCTTGGCGACCAGCTTGGCTTCCGCGCCCTTGTCGCCGGCATATTTCTTGGCGACGTCCTTGTAGGACGGCCCCACCACCTTCTTGTCCACCGAGTGACAGGCCAGGCAGTTATATTTCTGGGCCAGTTGCAGGTTGGCCATGGCCGGCGTGGCCACCACACCCAGCATGACCGCAGCCAGCAGCGTCTTTTTCATACATTTCTCCTTTGATCTGGATAAAAACACACCCGTAGCCGGGCGTTCAACCCGGCAGCTAACCATAATAATACCTATAACGCTACCTTGAGTTGCATCAGAAAAACCCCTTCCAGCGCGCGCACCGGCAACATCAGGATCACCTGGATGATCAGGAACAGGATCAGCGGCGACAGGTCCACCCCACCCACGGCGGCCCTGCGGAACGGCCGCAGGAACGGTCGGGTCAGCGCATCCAGGATCGGTGTCAGCGGGTTGTACGGGTTAACCCAGCTCATCACCGCCTGCACGATGACCGCGCCCATCAGCAGGTACAGCGACTGGCGGAACACGTCCAATAGCGACAGGAACAGCAGCCCCAGCCAGGTTTGCGGGGCGGCGAAACTGTAAGGCAAGGGATTGAGCGCCAGCATCAGCAAGTTGCTGGCCAGCGCGACCAGCCAGGCCAAGAGCAGCGTGGCGGTATCGTAGCCGTGCATGCTCGGCACCAACTTGCGCAGCGGCAGCACGGCGAAATTGCTCACCGCCATCACGAACTGCGACAGCGGATGCTTGAACGGCGCCCGCGCCACCTGCAGGTAGAAGCGTAGCAGCAGCACCAGCACGAACAGATCGGCCAGCGTCTTGATCAGGAATTGCAGGGTCTCGGCGATCATTTCAGTCCTGGCTCAGCAATTGACCCAGCTCCACCGAGCGTGCCCGGCAATCCTGCACCCCCGCCTGGATCGCCGCCTTGACGCCTTCGGCATCGAAACTGGTGATGGCGCGCTCGGTGGTGCCACCCTTGGAGGTCACGTTGGCGCGCAGCGTGGCCACATCGAGTTTGCTCTGTTTGGCCAGTTCGACCGCGCCGTCGAAGGTGCCCAACACCAGCGCGCGCGCGGTGGCGTCGTCGAAGCCGAGCTCGCGCGCCGCGGCGATCATCGACTCGATGAAGTAGAACACGTAGGCCGGGCCGCTGCCGGAAATGGCGGTAATGTCGTCGATGCCGCTCTCGCTCTCCACCCAGAACACCTTGCCCACCGCAGCCATGATGGCGGCGGCGTTTTTCCTGTCGGACTCGTCCAGCCCGAGCGGCGCGAATAGCCCGGACACGCCCTTGCCGACCATGGCCGGGGTATTCGGCATCACCCGGATGATGCGGCCAGTGCCAAGCCAGCGAGCCAGTGCCGCCACGCCGACGCCAGCGGCGATCGACACCACCAGCGCACCGTCGAGCCGCGGCGCCAATGCCAGGCACACGTCCTCGAGCTGCTGCGGCTTGACCGCCAGCACCACCACGTCGTCAGCCGACAAGCGCTCCGGCGGCTGCTCCAGCGCGGTCACCCCGTAGTCCTGTTCCAGATGGGCGCGTTTGTCGGCGCCGGGTTCCACCACGCGGATCACGTGGCCATGCTGCTTGACCAAACCGCTGATGATGGCCGTCGCCATGTTGCCGCCGCCGATGAAGGTGATCTGCATGCTGAGTCCTCTATTTGTCGATTGTATATTGTCGCCAATATGGCGAAATCATTATGCCGGATACGGCCGCGAACCGAAAATGGCCGTTCCCACCCGCACCAGGGTCGACCCCTCGCGCACCGCCAGGTCCAGGTCGGACGACATCCCCATCGACAGCGTGTCCAGTTCCAGCCCTTGCGCCACCAGTTGGTCGCGCAATTGTCGCAGCAGGGCGAGCTGGCCGGCCAGCCGGGCCGGGTCCGCAGTCGGTTCGGGGATGCACATCAGGCCGCGCAGCCTGAGTCGGGGCAGGGCCGTGATGGCTTGCGCCAACTCCACCGCCTCTTCCGGTGCGCAGCCGCTCTTGCTGGCCTCGCCCGACACGTTCACCTGCAGGCAGACGTTGAGCGGCGGCAGCGCCGCGGGGCGCTGGTCCGACAGGCGCTCAGCGATTTTCAGGCGTTCGACCGAATGCACCCAGTGCGCCAGTTCGGCCACCGGCCGCGTCTTGTTGGATTGCAGCGGCCCGATGAAGTGCCACTGGATGTCCAGCCCTGCCAGCTCGGCGCCCTTGGCCTGCAGTTCCTGCACGTAGTTCTCGCCGAAGGCGCGCTGGCCAGCGGCGTAAGCCTCGCGGATGGCGTCGCAGGGGAAGGTTTTGCTGACCGCCAGCAAGCGTACCGAGCCCGGTGCGCGCCCGGCTGCGGCCTCGGCCGCGGCGAGCCGCAGGCGAACCGCCTCCAGGGCGGAGGAAATGGCTGAAGTCATGATCGTCCTTGTGCAACCAAAGCGTCACCGCCGGCGCGCCGGTGGAACACCCCGATCTGCATCAGCATACCAACTAGCGGCGCTTATGCTTACAATCAGGGGAAGGTCATGCCAGTGGTCTGGCGTCGGCGGCCCGCCGTAGCGGTATCGAATTGGGGAGAATTATAAATGGAAATTTCCGAGCTCTTGGCGTTTACCGTCAAGAACAAGGCGTCGGACCTGCACCTGTCGGCCGGCCTGCCACCGATGATCCGGGTCAACGGCGATATACGCCGCATCAATCTGCCGCCGCTCGAGCACTATGAAGTCCACGACAAGGTGTATGACATCATGAACGACTTCCAGCGCAAGGCGTTCGAAGAGCTGATGGAGTGCGACTTCTCGTTCGAGCTGCCGGGCATCGCCCGCTTCCGGGTCAACGCCTTCATGCAGAACCGCGGCATGGGGGCGGTGTTCCGGGTGATTCCATCCAAGGTGCTGACGCTGGAAGAGCTGTCGGCGCCGAAGATTTTCCAGGACATCGCCAGCTACCCGCGTGGCCTGGTGTTAGTGACCGGGCCGACCGGTTCCGGCAAGTCCACCACGCTGGCGGCGATGATCGACTATATCAACGACACCGATTTCTCCCACATTCTCACCGTGGAAGACCCGATCGAATTCGTCCACCAGAGCAAGCGCTGCATGATCAACCAGCGCGAACTGGGCCAGCAGACGCACAGCTTCGCCAACGCCCTGCGCTCGGCACTGCGCGAGGACCCGGACGTGATCCTGGTGGGTGAGATGCGCGATCTGGAAACCATCCGCCTGGCCATGACGGCGGCGGAAACCGGCCACCTGGTGTTCGGCACGCTGCACACCAGCTCGGCCGCCAAGACCGTCGACCGTATCGTCGACGTGTTCCCGGCCGGTGAGAAGGAGATGGTGCGCTCGATGCTGTCGGAAAGCCTGCGCGCGGTGATCTCGCAGACGCTGTTGAAGACCAAGGATGGCAGCGGGCGGGTGGCGGCACACGAGATCATGGTTGGCACCCCGGCCATCCGCAACCTGATCCGGGAGAACAAGATCGCCCAGATCAACTCGATGATCCAGACCGGCCAGCAGTACGGCATGCAGACGCTGGACCAGTGCCTGCAGGAACTGGTGCGACGCAACATCGCCTCGCCGGCCGAGGCGCGGCTGAAGGCCAGCAACAAGGACTTGTTCTAAGCCGGCACATCACGCCGGCAACGATGGAAAACAATCATGGAAAGAGACCAGGCTTCCAAGTTCATCCACGACCTGCTCAAGCATGCCGTGGGCAAGAACGCGTCGGACATCTTCATTGCCGCCGACTTTCCCCCGGCCTTGAAGATCGACGGCAAGATCGTGCCGGTGTCGCCACAGCCGCTGTCCGGCCAGCACACCAAGGAGCTGGTGCGCTCGGTGATGAACGACCGGCAGATGGAGGAGTTCGAGTCCTCGATGGAAGCCAACTTTGCCATCAGCCCGCCGGGCATCGGCCGTTTCCGCGTCAGCGCCTTCATCCAGCAGGGCATGGCCGGCATGGTGCTGCGCAAGATCAACACCGAGATCCCGACCTTCGACCTGCTGCGCCTGCCGGAAGTACTGAAGGACGTGGCGCTGATCAAGCGCGGGCTGGTGATCTTCGTCGGCGGCACCGGCTCGGGGAAATCCACCTCGCTGGCGGCGCTGGTGGACTGGCGCAATAGTCGTACTCAGGATCACATCATCACCATCGAGGACCCGATCGAGTACGTGCACCCGCACAAGAAGAGCATCGTCACCCAGCGCGAGATCGGGGTCGATACCGAGAGTTGGGATATTGCGCTGAAAAATACCCTGCGCCAAGCGCCGGACGTGATCCTGATGGGCGAGATCCGCGACCGCGAGACCATGGAGCATGCGGTGGCCTTTGCCGAGACCGGCCACCTCTGCATGGCCACCCTGCACGCCAACAGCGCCAACCAGGCGCTGGACCGCATCA
>JACPUY010000230.1 GCA_016192025.1 Pseudogulbenkiania sp.
ACAGCAGCCCGCGGGCTGCTGTTTTTGTTTGTGGGGGCTGCGGGAGGCGGGGGAAATGCCAGCTCCACAGAGAAAGGGCCGCCGGCAATCAGAAGCCCAAGCGAAGGTGTTGCCTTCGATCCAGCCGCTTCAACTCAGCGGCAGTGTCAGCATGCCTTTGCCGGCCGGCCGGCCGGTCGCGCGCGATGGCGTTCGATTCCCACAGCACAAAGCCGTCGTCATCGATCACCGGAATGGTGCCGTTCGGATTGAGCATCAGAAACTCCGGTGTGTCGACCCCGCCGAACGGCCCACACACATCGATGCGCTGAAATGGCAACCCTAGCTCCTGCGCCACCCATACCACTTTCTTGACGTTGGCCGAGTTGATGCGTCCCCATATTTTCAGCATGGCTATGCTCCTGTTGATGACCGGGCCCAGTGTAACCCAGTGGCATGATGTGTCGGCAAACGAAAACAGGCACCCGCAGGTGCCTGTTCGTCTGTCTCAAGCCGTTAAAACTTACCGCCGTCCTTTTGGTTTGGTGCCGGCGTTGCCGCTGTTTGCGGCTGCCTGGCGCGGCGCCGGTTTGCCGGCTGGTTTGCTACCCGGTTTGGCGCCGCAGCCGGTCACGGCGGGTTTGCCGCGTGCGGCGGCCGGGGCGCGTCCGTGCGGCGGCGCGTCCTGGAAGCGCTGCGTCGGGTGGTGCGCGGTGCGCGCCACGTTGAAGCGCTTGCCCTTGTCCTCGGCGCCCTTGGGCGGCGTCGGCGGGATCAGATGATGCTTGCCGTAGCCGATCAGGTCCTGGCGGCCCATGTTGATCAGCGCCTCGTACAGGATGTGCCAGTTGTCCGGATGGTGATAGCGCAGGAAGGCCTTGTGCAGCTTGCGGCGGTAACCGTCGCGTACCACGTCCACCTTTTCCGAGCTGCGGGCGAGCCTCTTCAGAGGGTTGCGCCGGGTGTGCCACATCGTGGTAGCCATGGCCATCGGCGTCGGTGTGAAGGTCTGCACCTGGTCGAGGCGGAAGTTGTTCTTCTTCAGCCACAGCGCCAGGTTCATCATGTCCTCGTCGCTGGTGCCAGGGTGGGCGGCGATGAAGTAGGGGATCAGGTACTGTTCCTTGCCGGCCTGGCGGCTGAAGCGTTCGAACAGCTCCTTGAACTTGTCGTAGGCGCCCATGCCCGGCTTCATCATCTTGGACAGCGGGCCGTCCTCGGTGTGCTCCGGGGCGATCTTCAGATAGCCGCCGACGTGGTGCGTCACCAGTTCCTTGATGTATTCCGGCGAGCGCACCGCCAGGTCGTAGCGCAGACCGGACTGGATGTTGATCTTCTTGACGCCCGGAATCGCCCGCGCCTTGCGGTAGAGCTGGATCAGGTGGCCGTGGTCGGTGTTGAGGTTCTCGCAGATGTCCGGATAGACGCAGGATAGCTTGCGACAGGACGACTCGATCTTCGGGTCCTTGCACGACAGCCGGTACATGTTGGCGGTCGGCCCGCCCAGGTCGGAGATGTGGCCGGTGAAGCCGTCGGTCTTGTCGCGGATTTCCTCGATCTCTTTCAGGATCGACTCTTCCGAACGGCTCTGGATGATGCGGCCCTCGTGCTCGGTGATCGAGCAGAAGGTACAGCCGCCGAAGCAGCCGCGCATGATGTTGACCGAGTACTTGATCATCTCCCACGCCGGGATGTTTGCCTTGCCGTAGGCCGGGTGCGGATTGCGCGCATAAGGCAGGCCGAACACGTGGTCCATTTCCTCGGTGGTGAGCGGAATCGGCGGCGGGTTGAGCCACACGTCGCGCTCGCCGTGCAGCTGCACCAGGGCGCGGGCGTTGCCGGGGTTGGATTCCAGATGCAGGATGCGGCTGGCGTGGGCATACAGCACCGGGTCGTGCGCCACCGCCTCGTAGGCGGGAATGCGCACCACGGTCCTGGCGCGCTGCGCCTTGCGCGCGGCCACGCGCTCCAGCACCGGCATGAACTTGATCGGCTGGGCGGCGGCGGGATCCTTGTCCTTGCCGCTGGCACAGGCGGCTTCTTCCTTCTCCGGCATCATCTCGTACGGGTTCTGGTGTGCCTCGACCTTGCCCGGCTGATCCAGTGTGGTGGAGTCCATCACCTGCCAGTCGTCACCCGGCATCCAGCCGTGCGGCACCAGGAAGGCGGTGCCGCGCACGTCGCGGATTTCCGACAGTTTCTCGCCGGCGGCGGCACGGTGCGCCACTTCCACCAGCGCGCGCTCGGCGTTGCCGAACAGCAGCAGGTCGGCCTTGGAGGTGACCAGCACCGACTGGCGCACCTTGTCGCTCCAGTAGTCGAAGTGGGCAATGCGGCGCAACGACGCCTCGATGCTGCCGATCATCACGCCGACGCCGGGGTAAGCCTCGCGGCAGCGCTGTGCGTACACCGTCACCGCGCGGTCTGGGCGCTTGTTCGCCTCGCCGTGCGGGGTGTAGGCGTCGTCCGAGCGCGGCCGGCGGTCCGCGGTGTAGCGGTTGATCATCGAGTCCATGTTGCCGGCGGTGACGCCGAAGAACAGATTGGGGCGGCCCAGTTCGCGGAACGCGACGGCGGAGTGCCAGTCGGGCTGGGCGATGATGCCGACGCGGAAGCCCTGCGCCTCTAGCAGGCGGCCGACCAGCGCCATGCCGAAGCTCGGATGATCGATGTAGCCGTCGCCGGTCACCAGGATGATGTCGCAGGAATCCCAGCCCAACTCGTTCATTTCGGCGCGGGTCATCGGCAGGAACGGGGCGGTGCCGAAGCGCTGTGCCCAGAATTTGCGGTAGGAGGTGATCGGTTTTACGGGGGCGGAAACAGTGGTCATGATGCGTGCGATTATTCGGTTGACGCGCATTGTGCCAGATTTTGCCGGTGCCGATCAGTAAATTTGATTGTTTTTCAAGGGCATAACCCCGCTTTCTGTCGGGTTTTTCGGTGCGGATGCGGGGGTGGTCGAAGCCTGTGGCGGCATGGGGCGGCGGGCTGCCGAAATGGGCTATTACCCATGCGACAACCCTGGTGCACTCGGAATATTGACGGCAAATCGGGTACAATCAGGCCATTGAATCAAACGAACCGCTAGACATTCATCACATGAGTACGGAAAACAACGCGCCCGTTGTCAGCAACTTCATCCGCAACATCGTCGACGAGGACCTGGCCTCGGGCAAGCACGCCTCCATCGTGACCCGCTTCCCGCCGGAGCCGAACGGCTATCTGCACGTCGGCCACGCCAAGTCGATCTGCCTGAACTTCGGCCTGGCCGAAGACTACCAGGGCAAGTGCAACCTGCGCATGGACGACACCAACCCCGAGAAGGAATCCGACGAATACGTGCAGTCCATCAAGGACAGCGTGCAATGGCTGGGTTTCCAGTGGGATGGCGAGGTGCGCTTCGCCTCCGATTACTTCGACGCGCTGTACGACTACGCCGTCGAACTGATCAAGACCGGCCACGCCTTTGTCTGCGACCTCAACGCCGAGGAAATGCGTGCCTACCGGGGCAGCCTGACCGAACCGGGCAAGAACAGCCCCTACCGTGATCGCACACCGGAAGAAAACCTCGACCTGTTCACGCGCATGAAGAACGGCGAGTTCCCCGACGGCAGCAAGACGCTGCGGCTGAAGATCGACATGAGTTCGGGCAACGTCAACCTGCGCGACCCGGTGATCTACCGTATCCGCCGCGCCCACCATCACCGTACCGGCGACACGTGGTGCATCTATCCGATGTACGACTACACCCACTGCATTTCCGATGCCATCGAAGGCATTACCCATTCGCTGTGCACGCTGGAGTTCGAAGACCACCGCCCGCTGTACGACTGGGTGCTCGACAACATCAGCATCGGCTGCCACCCGCGCCAGTACGAGTTCTCGCGCCTGGAACTGCTGTACGCGCTGACCTCCAAGCGCAAGCTGCAGGCGCTGGTGAACGACGGCTTGGTAACGGGCTGGGACGACCCGCGCATGCCCACCATCGAAGGCATGCGCCGCCGCGGCTTCAGCCCGGCCGGCATCCGCCTGTTCTCGCAGCGCATCGGCGTGTCGAAGGGCGAGAACATCATCGACATGAGCGTGCTGGAAGGCGCCGTGCGCGAGACGCTGGAAGCCGAGGCGCCGCGCGTGATGGCGGTGCTCGATCCGATCAAGGTGACGCTGACCAACTTCGAAGACGGCGTCACCGCCGGCCGGACGGCGCCGTTCCACCCGCACCACCCGGAATTCGGCGAGCGCGAAGTGCCGATCTCGCGCGTGATCTACATCGAGCGCGACGACTTCGCCGAAGTGCCGCCACCGAAGTGGCAGCGCCTTACCGCCGGCGGCGAGGTGCGTCTGCGCTACAGCTACGTGATCAAGTGCGACGAGCTGATCAAGGACGCCGACGGCAAGGTGATCGAACTGAAATGCTCGATCGACCACGACACGCTGGGCAAGAACCCGGAAGGGCGCAAGGTCAAGGGCGTGATCCACTGGCTGTCGAGCGAACACGCCATCGAGGCCGAAGTGCGGCTCTACGACCGCCTGTTCACCGAGCCGCGTCCGGACGCGGTGCGTGGCGACGATGGCGAATACGTCGACTTCCGCCGGTTCCTCAATCCGCACTCGCTGGAAACCGTGACCGCCTACGTCGAGGACGTGGTGCTCAAGGCCGAGCCGGAAACCCGTTACCAGTTCGAGCGCCTCGGCTACTTCGTGACCGACCGCTACCAGCACCAGCCGGGCGTCAAGGCGGTGTTCAACCGCACTGTCGGCCTGAAGGACACCTGGGCGAAGTAAGCCGGGCTCCAGCTCTGATCGGCAAAATGGCGACCCTGCGGGGTCGCCATTTCCTTTGGAGGCAGAGAGTCC
>JACPUY010000064.1 GCA_016192025.1 Pseudogulbenkiania sp.
GGGTGCCCTGCTCAGCGCCACGGCCCTGGCCACCGCCCTGCTCTATTACGCCGAGCCGTTCGGCCGCACCCGGCCCGCCCTCGCCAAGCCGACCCCGGCTTCGGCCCTCGCCGGCAGCAGAACCTTGGCCGGGGATCCCGTTGTGACAGGGACGCTGCACAGGCAGGAGCCATTGACGGCCTCCGTATTGGAAAGTTCGGGCCACGAAGCGCTGAAACAGGCTTACCGGGCACTACTGGCGCGCTGGAACATCCCGGCCCAGGTCGACGATGAACAAAGCGCCTGCCTGCAGGCGGAAGCGTTCGGCTTGCACTGCCTGAGCGAGTCCGGCGACCTGGAACAACTGCGCCGCCTCGATCGGCCGGCCGTGCTGCAGCTGCGCTTGCCGAATGGCCGCGTCAGCCATCTCATCCTGACCGCCCTGCAGGAAGATCGCGCCACGCTGATGTCCGGCAAACAGACCCGGACCCTGACCGAGTCAGCATTGAAAAGCATCTGGACGGGACG
Organism: Pseudogulbenkiania sp.; assembly: GCA_016192025.1. Lineage (GTDB taxonomy): Bacteria > Pseudomonadota > Gammaproteobacteria > Burkholderiales > Chromobacteriaceae > Pseudogulbenkiania. The sequence continues at coordinate 508 of JACPUY010000064.1, forward strand.
CTATACCCTGCTGTGGAAGGCCCCGCCCAACTACCAGGAACCGCTCGCACGCGGCAGCCGGGGGCGGATGGTGGCCTGGCTGCGCCACCAGCTGGGGCTGCATCAGGCACCGCCCGCCGTCCCGCCCAAGGAGTGGCTATTTGACACCGTGCTGGAAGAACAGGTGATGCGCTTTCAGCGCAGCGACGGCTTGCCGGCCGACGGCATCGTCGGGCCGCACACACTGATCCGGCTGACCCGGGCCAGCGACACGACCTCTCCCCGCCTAATCGGCACCACCATGAACACGGCCACCAAGGAGTAGCCATGTCCTACATTCTCGACGCCTTGCTCAAAGCGGACCAGGAACGTCAGCGCAATGTGACGCCGACGCTCAATTCCGTGCATGCTCCCCATATCGTCGAGCAACCCAGCCCCCACAAGCGCTGGTTCTACCCGGTGCTGGCGGCGCTGCTGAGCGGCGGACTGCTGACCAGCGGCCTGCTGCTCGGCCTGCGGCCGGCGGCATCGGCCACGGAGCGCTCGTCCCAAGCCCAGGCGGCCCCCCCCAGCTCGGCGGCCCAGGCCAAGCACCAGGAGAGCGGCACCGTTCGGCCCGGTCCGGAACCGCTCAGCCAGACAGCCCCCTTGCCGGCCGCGACCGTCGCCGGCAGCGCCAACGCTCCCACGGAGGCCGCACGGACAACCCCGCCCCCGGCCACCGTAGCCACGCTGATGCGAGAAACAGCCCCGGCCGACGAGCGGCACCACGCCTTGCCCGCCGCACCGACGGCCCCCGCGCCCTCGGCCGAGACGGAAGCGGTAGCGTCGATCACCCCGCCGGGAGACACCGCGCCATCGGCTAGCCTCAAACGGAGCAACCGGATCATCGACATCGGCGAGCTTCCCCCGGAACTGCGCAAGGAAGTGGAAGAGAGCGTGATCGTCTCGGGCTCCTCGTTCGCAGCGGACAGCAACGAACGGATGGCCATCGTCAATGACCGGGCACGGCGCGCCGGCGACGAAGTTGCGGCAGGAATAAAGCTGGAAACCATCTTGCCCGACGGCATCGTCTTGAATTATAAGGGGTATCGTTTCCGCACCGGCCTGTATTGACCACCAGCCTGAACGGTAGGCCCACCCTGACGGTCTACCCTTAGATGCGGCAGAGGAATAACCATGAAAACCAACTTTACCCTGTCGGGCCGGCTCTTTGCACGATTGGCCGTCCTGCTCCTGGCTCTGCCCCTGGCGAACCCGGCCTGGGCCGACATCTACGCCTTCAAGGACGCCGACGGCACCCTGCATTTCAGCAACATCCCGCAGGACAAACGCTACTCCCTGGTCATGCGCACTCCCAAGGAGCCGCTCTCCGCCGAGACCGCCAGCGCCGACAGTTCCGCGCCGGCCAGCGAGCGGCGCGGCCCGGCGATCGACCCGCAACTGCGCGCCAGTCTGAGCGGCCTGATCGAAGACACCGCCCGCACCTTGAACATGGACGCCGCGCTGCTGCACGCCGTGATCGCCGTCGAATCGGGTTACAACCCGCACGCGGTTTCGCCCAAGGGGGCCATGGGCCTGATGCAGCTGATGCCGGCCACGGCAAAACGCTACGGCGTCACCGACCCCTACGACCCCGCGCAGAACATCCGCGCCGGCGCGCAATACCTGCGCGACCTGATGAGCCGTTTCGACAACGACATCAAGCTGACACTGGCGGCCTACAACGCCGGCGAACAGGCCGTCGCCCGCCATGGCAACACCATTCCGCCATATAAGGAAACCCTGAATTATGTCCCTCGCGTCATGAGTGATTATGCCCGCAATCAACAACAACCCTGACGCCCCTTCCGCCTCCATACTCCCCCCGAAAATGCCAGCCGGAGCAGCATTAAACCCCATTCTTGACATGGCTATATTTTAAATATTCCTTTGAATAACTTATTAGCAAATACTAACATGAAGCATGTCTATTTCCGCCATGCCAGAGGGAGGAGATAAAGGTTCGACCGTTCTGATGTCGCTCTGGAAGAGTGCCATTATCACCAGCCTGCCGAATTGCATTCCGGTATTTCGCTTGATGATTCTGCACCCGAATAAGAAGTAACAGCGATA
>JACPUY010000231.1 GCA_016192025.1 Pseudogulbenkiania sp.
CGCGCGCGCTGCTCGCCGCCAGCCAGAACCTCGGCGCCGTCGACGGCGAGCGCCTGCTGGGCTACCTGGAAAACAAGGGCAAGATCATCCTGCCGGAAGCGGAAGCCCTGCTCACCGCCGCCTCCAAGATGCCGGGGCTGGACGGCCAGAAGATGTCCAAGTCCTACGGCAACACCATCACCATGCGTGAAGAGCCGGCCGCGGTGACCAAGAAGATTCGCGCCATGCCGACCGACCCGGCGCGCGTGCGCCGCACCGACCCGGGCGATCCGGCCAAGTGCCCGGTATGGCAGCTGCACCAGGTCTACACCGACAGCGCCACCCGCGAGTGGGCGCAAGCCGGCTGTACCAGCGCCGGCATCGGCTGCCTGGAATGCAAGCAGCCGGTGATCGAGGGCGTGCTGAAAGAGCAGCAGCCGATGTTCGAACGTGCGCAGCAGTACCTCGACCATCCGCAGCTGGTGAAGGACATCGTCGCCGACGGCTGTGCCCGCGCCGGCCAGATCGCCGCCGCCACCATGCGCGAAGTGCGGGAAGCGATGGGGCTGGGGTACTGAGCCGGTCGCAAGCTTGACCGAAACAGACAAGGGCGGGGATTCCCCGCCCTTTTGTCATCATCTGCAGGTAGCCATGGACCGTACGCCGAACGATTCCCCCGCCGCTGACGGCGCTGCCGCTTTCGCGCTCACAGCGCCGGCCCTGCCGTCTGGCGTGCCGATCGCCCACGTCTTCGGCCAGCCGGTGCTGGAGCTGCCGCAGGATTTGTTCATCCCGCCCGACGCGCTGCAGGTGATCCTGGAGAGCTTCGAGGGGCCGCTCGATCTGTTGCTCTACCTGATCCGCAAGCAGAACCTCAACGTGCTCGATATCCCGATGGCGCCGATCACCGCGCAGTACATGGCCTACATCGACGCCATGCGGCGCGAGCAGTTCGAACTGGCGGCCGAGTACCTGCTGATGGCGGCGCTGCTGATCGAGATCAAGTCGCGGCTGTTGCTGCCGCGTCCGCCCAAGGACGAGGAGGGCGAGCCGGACGATCCGCGCGCCGAGCTGGTGCGAAGACTGCTGGAATACGAGCAGATGAAGCTCGCCGCGCTGGAGCTCGACAAGATGCCGCAGGCCGACCGCGACTTCGCCTGGCTGGCGGTGCTGATCGAGCAGGTCGCCGAAGAGCGCCTGCCCGAGGTGTGCGCGGTCGACCTGCGCCAGGCCTGGCTCGCCATCCTGTCGCGCGCCCGGAACACGCGTCACCACAAGGTAGAGAAGGACGAGCTGTCGGTGCGGGCGCAGATGACCTGGATTCTGCGCTACCTGGAAGGGCGCGAGTACGTGGCGTTCGAGGAACTGTTCGACCTAGGCCAGGGCGTGCCGCACCTGGTGGTCAACTTCATCGCGGTGCTGGAGCTGGTCAAGGAAGGGCTGGTCAAGGTCAGCCAGGACGCGGCCTATCAGCCTATCTACGTGCGGCTGGCGCTGGTGTAAAGCCCATCCCATCAGGCGGCTGCGCCTTCGCATCTTGAGTGCCGGCGATGCTCGGAATCCTCATGTACTGTGTGTACATTCCGGTTCCTGTGCTTCGGCGGCCCTCAACCTGCCTTGGCTCGCTCGCCTACTGGAATAGGCTTGTAGGGGGTAGGATTGTCATAGCGGTTATCTTTTTGTCAAAAAACCGTGTAAAATCCGCAGCTTCCCGCGTTTCACCCTCTGGACTACACTGATTCATGTCCACCATTATCGACCTGAAGTACCTGAAGATCGTGCTTGAGACGGCGTTGTTGACGTCGGCCGAAGCGCTCTCGGTGTCAGCCCTGAAAAAGCTGTTCAGCGAAGACGTCAAGGCGGCACTGATCAACGATCTCCTCGCGGAGATCCAGCAGGACTGGCGGGGACGCGGGATCGAGCTGGTCAAGCTGGCTTCCGGCTGGCGCTTCCGCGCCCGGGCCGAGTTCACGCCGTACCTGGCGCGGCTCACCCCGGAAAAACCGCCGCGCTACTCGCGCGCGGTGATGGAGACGCTGGCCATCGTCGCCTACCGCCAGCCGGTGACCCGCGGCGATATCGAGGCCATCCGCGGTGTCTCGGTGTCCACCAGCGTGATGCAAACGCTGCTGGAACGCGGCTGGGTCGAGGTGATCGGGCACAAGGATGTGCCCGGCCGCCCAGGGCTCTACGCCACCACGCACAAGTTCCTGGACGACCTGGGACTGGTGTCGTTGCGCGATCTGCCGCCCCTGGCCGATCTCGGCACGCTGGTGTTGCCGGACCCCCAGCCTGAAAGCGTCGGCGAGGCCGACGCGGTGCCCCTCGACGACGAGGCGGACAACGTAATTGAACAGGAACGATGATGTCTAAAGGACAGCGTAATCACGCCCGCCAGCCGGTGGCGCGTGTCAAAGGCCGTGAAACCTCGCAACCGCGCCAGCCGGCGCCGGATCGTGGTGGTTTTGGCCAATCGAGAAGCGGCAAGCCGGGAGGCTCTTCGCTGATCAAACCCGCCGGTGCTCCGGCATCCGGCAAGGCGCCCCATGCCCGGGAGGGTCAGGGACGCAGCAAACCCGGTTTCGGCCAGCGCGATCGCACGCCGGGCCAGGCGTCGTTCGGCCGGCGCGACGAGCGCGGCCAGCAGGGCTTTGGCCGCGACGAGCGTCAGCCGGGCTCCGGCCGTGATGGCCAGGGCCAGCAGGGCAAGCAAGGCTTCGGCCAGCGCGACCGCAACGCCGGCCGCGACGAACGCCAGCCGTCCTTCGGCCGTGACGGTCAGGGGCAGCAGGGCAAGCAAGGCTTCGGCCAGCGCGACCGCAACGCCGGCCGCGACGAACGCCAGCCGTCCTTCGGCCGCGATGCTCAGGGCCAGCAGGGCAAGCAAGGCTTCGGCCAGCGCGACCGCAACGCCGGCCGCGACGAACGGCAGCCGACCTTCGGCCGTGATGCACAGGGTCGGCAGGGCAAGCAAGGCTTTGGCCAGCGCGACCGCAACGCCGGCCGCGACGAGCGCCAGCCGGCCATGGGACAGGGCTCCCAGGGCGAACCGCGCCGCGACTTCCGCGACTGGAACGAAGAGCGTCAGCCCTCGTTCCGTCAGCAGGACAAGCACGCACCCAAGGTCGAGCGCGCCAAGAAGCTGCGCGTGCGCGATCCCAACCAGCAGATCCTCGACCGCGCCCAGCGCCTGCGCGACACCCGCGTCGACATGGAGCAGATCGAGCCGGTGCGCCTGCAGAAGGCGCTGGCGGCGTCCGGCGTCGGCTCGCGCCGCGAGATGGAAGAATGGATCGAGGCCGGGCTGATCCTGGTCAACGGCAAGAAGGCCACCCTGGGTGATCGCGTCGGCCCGCAGGACCGCGTCACCGCCAAGGGCAACCCGATCCGCCTGAAGTGGCCGGACCGCCTGCCGCGTGTGATCCTCTACCACAAGCAAGAAGGTGAGCTGGTCACCCGCGACGATCCGGCAGGTCGCGTCACCATCTTCGACCGTCTGCCGCAGGCCAAGAGCAGCCGCTGGGTGGCGGTAGGCCGTCTGGACGTCAATACCAGCGGTCTGTTGATCGTCACCACCAGCGGCGAGCTGGCCAACCGCCTGATGCACCCGAGCTTCGAAGCCGAGCGCGAGTACGCCGTGCGCGTACTGGGCCCGCTGGAGCCGGAACAGATGAAGGAAATGACGCGCGGCATCGAGCTGGAAGACGGCCCGGCGCATTTCCAGCGCATCGTCGAGCAGGGGGGCGAGGGCGCCAACCACTGGTACCGCGTGGTGATCAAGGAAGGCCGCAACCGTGAGGTGCGCCGCATGTTCGAGCACTTCGGCCTGACCGTCAGCCGGCTGATCCGCGTACGCTTCGGCAACATCGGCCTGCCGGCCCGTCTCAAGCGCGGCCAGTTCTATGAGCTGAATTCGGCCGAGGTGGCCGCGGTGATGAAGTGGTCGGACCTCACAGTAACCGGCCGCGCCAAATCGCGCTGAGAGCGGGGGCATAAATCTGCTGTGCACCCCCATCCCGGCCCTGCGATGCTCGCCGTACCATTTGTACGGCTGTGCTTCTCGAACCGGCCTGGGGCTGCGGCGATGACCGCAGGGAATCCCTGTGGGACGATTTCTTCCTCCCGCGCTGATTTCGCCAATTAGTCCCTGGTGTGACTTGAAAGCCAGCCTCCAAGGCCCTATCGTTGGGTGTTGGAGGCTTTTTCATGGCCTTCGCCAGATCCACATCGAATCAGGAAAGACTCCACGGCATGAGCAAGGCTTTTACCAAGGAAGATGACGGCGAGCACGATGACGACCTGCCGCCCGAACAGCGCTTGCCGGCGGCGACCAAGAACTACCTGACGCCGCAGGGCTGGCAGCGGCTGAAGAACGAACTCTACCACCTGGTGCACCGCGAGCGGCCGGAGATGGTCAATGTGGTGAATTGGGCCGCCAGCAACGGCGACCGCTCGGAAAACGGCGATTATCTCTACGGCAAGCGCCGCCTGCGCGAGATCGACCGGCGCATCCGCTTCCTCACCAAGCGGCTGGAAATCGCCGAGGTGGTCGACCCCGAAACGCGCGAGGCCACCGACCAGGTGTTCTTCAGCGCCACCGTGCTGATCCTGCGCGGCGATGGTTCCGAACAGTTGCTGCGTATCGTCGGCATCGACGAGACCGACCTGCCACGCGGCCACATCAGCTGGATATCGCCGATTGCGCGCTGCCTGCTCAAGGCGCGCGAGGGCGACGAGGTGCTGTTCCGCGGACCGGACGGCCCGGAAACCATCGAGATTCTCGAGGTGCGCTACGAGCGCATCGACTAGGAACCGTCATTTGGCCTGCGCGGCCAAGCGCAGGTTGACGTCGAGCCAGCCCTGGCGGGCGTGCTTGCCGGCATCGGCGAACGCCGTCTGCAGCAGCTTGGCCTGCTCGCGGTAGAGCGACTCTTCCAGCTTGCGGCCTTCCGCCGTCAGTGTCAGCTCCTTCACCCGCTTGTCGTGTTCTGCCGCGCGCGCCTCGACCAGTCCCATCTCCATCAGCTGGCGCAACGGAATGTTGATGGCCTGCTTGGTGACCCCCAGCGCTGCCAGCAGCGCCTTGACGCTCAGCCCCGGCGTGTGGGCAACGAAGAACAGGATGCGGTGGTGCACCCGCGCCAGCCCGCGCCGGGCGAGCATCTCGTCGGGTTTGGCGGTGAACGCCATGTAGGCGTGGAAGAAGGCCTCCATGGGGGGGCGCAGGTCGGGGGAAACGGGAGAGTCGGACATGTTGACGAGTGCCTGGTGCAGGCGTAAATTGGGTCAAAAAAATTGACGTTTATCGGTCCAGCCACTACGAGGGTAGCATGTTTTCAGAACGCATCGAACGACTCAGCGGTTCGCTGATCCGCGAAATCCTCGCCGCCGCGCAGCGCCCCGAGGTGATTTCCTTCGCCGGCGGCCTGCCGGCTTCCAGTTGTCTGCCGGCGCTGGACTTTCCCGACGTGCCGCCGTCACTGGCGCAGTACGGCACCAGTGAAGGCGAACCGGAGCTGCGCGAACAGATCGCCAAGGAAGCGGCGCGCATCGGTCTGACCTGCGACCCATCGCAAGTGCTGGTGCTGTCCGGCTCGCAGCAGGCGCTCGACCTGGCTGCCAAGTTGTTCGTCGACCCGGGTACGCCGGTGATCACCGAGGGCCCGACCTACCTGGCGGCGCTGCAGGTGTTCCGCCTGTTCGGTGCACAATTCCACACCGTGCAGCAGCAAGATGGCCAGCTGCCGGCCGCCACGCTGCAAGCCGCCATTGCCGAAAGCAAGGCCAAGCTGGCCTATCTGATCCCGACCTTCCAGAACCCGTCCGGCGCCTGCTACAGTGTGGCGACGCGCCAGGCACTGGCACGCGTGCTGGACGACGCCAAGCTGCCGGTGATCGAGGACGATCCCTACCGCGCGCTGTCCTACGATGGCGACGCGCCGGCCCCGCTGGTGACGCACCTGAACAACGCGCCGTGGATCTACTGTGGTTCGTTCTCCAAGACGCTGGCGCCGGGCCTGCGCATCGGCTACCTGATCGCCTCCAAGGAATTGATGCCGCATCTGCTGAAGCTGAAGCAGGCGGTCGACCTGCACTCCAACCGCCTCGGCCAGTGGTTCATCGCCCAATGGCTGAAGAGCGGCGACTACCCCGGCCACCTGGCGCGGCTGCAGCAGAACTACAAGGTCGGTCGCGACGCGATGCAGGCCGCGCTCGAGCGCCACTTCGCCGACCTGGCCGACTGGCAGGTGCCGCAGGGCGGGCTGTTCTTCTGGCTGACGCTGAAGGAAAAGCGCGACACCCGCACCTTCCTCAAGCCGGCGCTGGAACAGCACAACGTCGCCTTCATGCCGGGCGAGGCGTTCTACGCCGATCCGGCCGAGGGCATCGGCCACCTGCGGCTCAACTTCAGCCACGCCACGCCGGAACGCATCGAGGAAGGCATCGCCCGTCTGGCAGGTCTGATCCGCGCGGGCTGAGCCGCCGCGGACCATGCCGGATAAAGCAAGAGCCTGGTCGAAGCACGCTTCGGCCAGGCTCTTGTTGTTTTGCAGCAGTGTGGAGCTCAGGCCGGCAGCGCGCTCTCTTCCAGCATGCTGACGCCGGGCAGGGCGGAACGGAACACCGCCTGCTGCAGCGTGCTGATCGCCTTGCGGCGGAAGTACTGCTTGCGCGTCACCAGCAGCACGCGCCGTTGTGGCGCCGGCTGGCTGAACGGCACCACCGACAGCAGCGCGTCGTCGGCCGGGCTGACCGAGGTCGCCGGCAGCACCGTCACCCCCATGCCGCTCGCCACCATGTGGCGGATGGTGTTGAGCGAGCTGCCCTGCAGCGAGCTGGCCAGGCTGCCCGACTGGTGCTGGCGGCTGGCCAGCTCGCTGCATGACTGCAGCACCTGGTCGCGGAAGCAGTTGCCCTGGGTCAGCAGCAGCACGCTTTCCTCGGCCAGCTGGCAGGGGCGCACCACGGGCTGTTTCTCCCACGGATGGCCCTTGGGAGTGGCCACCACGAACGGCTCGTCATAGAGCGGGTAGGCCACCGTGCCCGGCTCGTCGAACGGGTCGGCCACGATGATGGCGTCGACCTCGCCGCGCTTGAGCATTTCCGCCAGTCGTGCCGTGTAGTTTTCCTCGAGGATCAGCGGCATGTCCGGCGCCAGGATGCGCAGCGCCGGGATCAGCTTGGGCAGCAGGTAGGGGCTGATGGTGAAGATCACCCCCAGCTTGAGCGGCCCGACCAGTTCGTTCTGGTGCTCGCCGGCCAGCCGCTTCACCGTTTCGGCCTCTTCCAGCACGCGCTGGGCCTGCTCGATCACCCGCTCGCCGATGTCGGTCACCGCCACCTCGGGGCCGCCGCGTTCGAACAGGGTGATGCCCAGTTCGTCCTCCAGCTTCTTGATGGCGATCGACAGCGTCGGCTGGCTGACGTAGCAACTCTGGGCGGCGCGGCCGAAGTGGCGCTCGCGCGCCACCGCCACGATATAGCGCAGTTCGGTCAGCGTCATGGCTTAGCGGTCATGCTCCGGCAGCACGATGTTGACTTCCAGTACCTCGAAGTTGTCCTGTCTCTCCAGGTTGACCTTGATGTCGTCCAGGTTGACTTCCACGTAGCGGGAGATTACCTCCATCAGCTCGCGTTGCAGCGCCGGCAGGTAGTCCGGGGCACCGGCGCGGCCGTTGCGCTCGTGCGCCAGAATGATTTGCAGGCGCTCGCGCGCCACCTCGGCCGACTTCTTGCGCTTGGTGCCGAACAGATAGTCCATCAGCGACATGGCTCAGCCTCCGAACAGTCGTTTGAGGAGCCCGACCTTCGGGGCGTCGAGGAAGCGCATCGGGCGCTCTTCGCCGAGGAAGCGCGACACCACGTCGGAATAGGCCTCGGAGGCGTCGGTACCCTTGAGGTGGATGGCCGGTGTGCCCGAGTTGGACGCCTGCAGCACCACCTGCGATTCCGGAATTACCCCCAGCAGCGAGACGCGCAGGATCTCCTTGACGTCGTCGACCGACAGCATCTCACCCTTTTCCACGCGGCCGGGCGAATAGCGGGTGATCAGCAGGTGCTCCTTGACCGGTTCGCGGCCCTCGATGGCGCGGCGCGACTTGGACGACAGGATGCCGAGGATGCGGTCGGAGTCGCGCACCGACGACACTTCCGGGTTGGTCACGATCAGCGCCTCGTCGGCGAAATACAGCGCCATCAGCGCGCCCTTCTCGATGCCGGCCGGCGAGTCGCAGACGATGAAGTCGAAGTTCATCGCGGCCAGGTCGTTCAGCACCTTTTCCACGCCTTCCTCGGTCAGCGCGTCCTTGTCGCGCGTCTGCGACGCCGGCAGCACGTACAGGTTGTCGCAGTTCTTGTCCCGGATCAGCGCCTGGTTCAGCGTGGCCTCGTTGTTGACCACGTTGATCAGGTCGTACACCACGCGCCGCTCGCACCCCATGATCAGGTCGAGGTTGCGCAGGCCGACGTCGAAGTCGATGACGACGGTCTTGTGGCCGCGCAAGGCCAGGCCGGAAGCGAAGCTGGCGCTGGTGGTGGTCTTGCCGACGCCGCCTTTGCCGGATGTCACGACGATGATTTTTGCCACGATGTGTTCCTTACTCAGTATCGGTATTCATTATTCGCCGAGCGCGTTGATGACCAGGCGCTCGTTTTCAAGAAAGACTTGGGTCGGCTTGCCCGTGATGCTGGCGGGCAGCGCCTGCTCGATGGTTCGATAGACGCCGGCGATCGACACCAGTTCAGCTTCCATGCATTGCGTGAAGATGCGGGCCGCGGTATTGCCGCGCGCGCCGGCCAGGGCGCGGCCGCGCAGTGGCGCGTAGACATGGATGCTGCCATCGGCGATCACCTCGGCGCCGGCGCTGACCATGGCCAGCACCACCAGGTCACCACCCTTGGCGTAGATTTGCTGGCCGGCCCGCACCGGGCGATCGACGATCATCGTCGGCACGCTGACGGGGAGTTCCGGCACGGGCGGCACGGGCTCGCTGGCGGGCGTTTTGGCGCCGGCCGCCACTTGGCCGGTGATGTGGGCCAGCCCGAAACGGTGGGCCAGTTCCTCGTGCTGCGGGTCAGGGTGGCGCAGCGCCACGGTGCGGAAGCCGTAGCGGCCGAGCAGGGGCAGCAGTCGTTCCAGCGCGAGTTCGGCCGGCTTGTCCAGCGCGGCCAGGTCCAGCACCACGGCCTCGGCGGCCGAAGGCTTGGCCCGGTTGCCGAAGCGGTTTTCCAGTGCCAGCGCCAGTTCGTCGAGATTGTCGCTGCGCAGGACGAAGGCCAGCACGTCGAGGCTGGCCGATTTGATGTCGTAGGTGTTCGCCGTGTGGATCATGTCGTTGTAATAATGCCGAAAGATAGATTTCTTCTATGGAGGCGAGTGTACTGGCTTGCGGCGGGCCTTTCAATGAAAGTCGCGCGCTGTTTCGACGTTGCAGCCGTCATGCATTTGTAATGTCGATGTGTTGTGATAGAGTCATAATCTCAAGCCCCGCCGTCGGGGTTTTTTGCTACCAGGACTGTTGCAAAAAACCCAACAGATTAGGGGTTTAGTTTATTGTGCATCGCAACAAATCGGTTGACCGGCGCATGATCTTTGGTTAAAGTGTAATTGCTGCATCGCACAATGCGACAGAGATACAGATTTTGTTGCTGTTGTCGCTGGGTTTTTTTCCAACCATTCAGGAGTCATTATGTTTACTACTACTCAAGAACTGACCGCTCTTGGACAGGCGCAATTCGATAAAGCTGTACGCCTGTCTTCCCTCGTGCTGGGCAGCGCCGAGCGTTTTGCCGCACTGCAGTTTGACCTGAGCCGCAAGGTTCTGGCCGAGAATGCCCAGCTGTTCAAGACCCTGGTCGAAATCAAGGACCCGAAAGCCTTGGTTGAACTGCCGGCCGGTCTGGCTCAGCCGGCCCTGGACAAGGCCTTCGTTGCCGCCCGTAGCGTGTACGACGCCGCCGTGACTACCCAGGGCGAACTGACCGCCTTCGTTGAAGAGCAGGTTGCCGAGTCCAACAAGGCCGTGCTGTCCACCATCGACCAGCTGGCCAAGAACGCTCCGGCCGGTTCCGACGTGGCCGTCAGCGCGCTGAAAAACTTCGTGGCCTCGTCCAACGCCGCCTTCGAAAGCGTGTCGCAGACCGCCAAGAAAGTCGGCAGCGAACTGGCCGAAGCCGGTGTGCAAGCCGCGACCAAATCGGCCAAGGTGGCTTCCGCCGCCGTTGCCAAGAAGGCCTGATCTGGCTGGCTGAGAGCTGAAGGAAAAAAACCCGCCGCAAGGCGGGTTTTTCATTGCGGCGGCCGGCTGAGGGAGTCGAAGATGGCCTGCAGCGCGATGCCTTGCCCCAGCGCCAGATCGATCAGCTGGGCCAAGATCAGGGCGTAATGGTTTTGCTGGTGTACCGGCAGCGCAAACCGGGCCAGTAATTGCCACGGATCGTGGGCTGCCTGCACCTGATGCTGCTGCAGGTAACGCCGGGATAATTGCAGCAGGTTTTCAGCCAATTCCTTTTGTTGGTCGAAGAAATGGTTCCAGTCCGGTGGCCGCGGGCTCTCGCCGGGCGTGTTCCAGCCGGCCTGCCAGATCAGGCCGAAGGCATAGCTCAAGGCCTCGAACACCGTGGCAACAAAATGGCCGCTGCCGGCCGGGCCGCAGTGCAGCCAAGCTCCCGGCAGCGGAGCCAGTGCATCCAGCACCGGGCGGGCGCTGTCCAGCGCCAGGTTCGTTCCTCCGACGAACAAGGCAAAGCCTTGCTGCACCCCGGGCGCTTGCCAGTTTGCCGCCACATCCACGTAGCCCAGCCCGTGGGCACGACATTCCTGCTCCCTGGCGGCGCTGGTGTCCGGCGTGGCGCGTTTCAGATCCAGTATCACGCCAGAAGAGTCCAGGGCCTGCCAGTCGGCGGCAAAGGGGTAGCGGGCTGCCGGAGGGATGGACGACTCGGCCGGCAACGTGAACCCCTGCGCGGTCAGGCGGCGTCGAATCCACTCCAGGTGGGGGTCGTGACCGAGCGGGATGATCTGCATGCTTCTCAATAAGTCAGTGTCGCGGCGTCGGCGGCCTGTTTCAGGCGCCGGATGAACCAGTCGAGCGCCTTGCCCGGTTGTGGTTCTTTCCAAGCGTAGAACAGAGCGATCGGGTCCTTGCCATCTTCGACCTGTTTCACAACTAATTTTTCATTATCTATGTAGGGCTGGGCCAGTGAAAGCGGCAGATAGCCGGTGCCGAGGCCAGCCAGTTGTACCTGGAGTTTTTCCGCCAGTGTGCTGACGGTCAGCACGTCCTGGCCCTCAAGAATGGACAAGGAGCGCGCAGGCAGCTGGCGCGAGGTGTCGCCGACTGCTACCGCCCGGTACTTGCGTATCACGTAGAGCGGGATCGGCTCGGTATGGCGGGCTAGCGGATGCTCCGGCGCGACGGCAAAGACGAACGGCACAGTGCCTAGCGGCTGGCGTTGGTAGCGGCCGGGGGGAGGCTGATCGGAGGCGCCGATGGCCAGGTCGGCGCGGCCGTCGTGCAGGGCGTCCCAGGTGCCGCCGAGTACCTCGCGCTGCAGGCGCAGGCGGGTGGCACAGGTCAGCTGGCCGAATTCGGCCAGCAAGGGCAGCAGCGCGCTGAACGGCACCAGGTCGCTAACGGCAAGGCGCAGTTCGGGTTCCCAGCCGGTGGCTTGCTGGCGCACCCGGTCCTCCAGTTGCGCGGCGGCATCGAGCAGGTAACGGCCGTCTTTCAGCAGATGGGTGCCGACCTCGGTCAGCCGGGCACGGTGCCCCGAACGGTCGAAAATCAGGATGCCCAGGTCCTGCTCCAGCTTCTGCACGGTGTAGGTGATGGCCGATGGCACCCGGTGCAGTTCTTCCGCGGCGGCGGCGAAGCTGCCCTTGCGCTCGATGGCGTCGAGCACCAGTAGGGCATCCAGCGACAATCTCATGTTCGAAAATCCTGAAGAAACATGTCAAAACATTCCGTTATCAATGGAGTGCTAAGGACAATAAACTGGTTCCGTTTTCTGAGATTGCCATTATATCGGTGTTTGGCAAGAGGTGTGCCGGATCATGATCCTTCAATGATTGTGAACGATCAAGGTGCAGCTTCGCTGGTGCCGGGGATATGGCCTGGTTTTCCCCCGTGTAAGGAGTCCGACCGCATGACCAAACTCGCCGTGATTTACCACAGTGGCTACGGCCACACCGCCCGCGTCGCCCAGTTCGTGGCAGAGGGGGCCGGCCGGCACGCCGAAGTGGCGTTGTATACCGCCGAAGAGGCGTCGGCCAGGCTGGACGAGCTGGCCGCCTACGATGCCATCGTGTTCGGTGCCCCGACCTATATGGGCAGCGTTTCCGCCGGCTTCAAGGCGTTCATGGACGCCAGCGCCCCGGTCTGGTTCAAGCAGGGTTGGAAGGACAAGGTGGCGGCCGGTTTTACCGTGTCCAACAGCCCGAGCGGGGACAAGCTCGGCACCCTGCAGCAGCTGTCGGTATTTGCCGCGCAGCACAGCATGATCTGGGTCTCCACCGGCGAGTTGCCGGCCGGCGTGACCGGCAGCGAGATCAACCGCTACGGCAGTTTTCTCGGCTTGATGACGCGCTCCGACAACGCCCCGGCCGAACAAACGCCGGATGCGGCCGATCTGGAGAGCGCGCGCCGCTTCGGCGAGCGGGTGGCGATCGCGGCCGACCAGCTGCGCCGCGGGCGTCACTGACCCGTTGGCCGACATGGTCGACGGGCACAAAAAAGCCGGCTGTTGCCGGCTTTTTGCCTTTCGGAGCAGGGCTCAGCCTTGCTGCTTGAAGCGCTCGATGCCTTCCACCAGCTCGGTGGTGGCGTCTTCCAGCGTGCCCCAACCCTGGATCTTCACCCACTTGCCCTTTTCCAGGTCCTTGTAGTGCTCGAAGAAGTGCACCATCTGGTTGCGCAGCAGTTCCGGCAGGTCTTCCAGTTTCTGGATCGACGTGTACATCGGGCACAGCTTTTCCACCGGTACCGCCACCAGCTTGGCGTCCACGCCGCCATCGTCTTCCATCTTGATCATGCCCAGCGCACGACAGCGTACCAGTACGCCCGGCGGCAGCGGGAACGGGGTCACCACCAGCACGTCGACCGGATCGCCGTCGCCGGCCAGGGTTTGTGGCACGAAGCCGTAGTTGGCCGGGTAGAACATCGAGGTGCCCATGAAACGGTCAACGCAGATGGCGCCGGAGTCCTTGTCGAATTCGTACTTGATCGGCGCGCTGTTGGCGGAAATTTCAATCACCACGTTGATGTCGTTGGGCATGTCCTTGCCGGGGGCGATGCGGTCGAGATTCATCTGGGGGATCCTTATAGTTGAGCGTTGAACATGTTAGTTGAATTGTCCGGCGATTATAGCAGCAAGCCGTCGTCGCTTGAGGAGAGGAGGGGTATAATCCGGAGCATCTTTTTGATACTAGCGGAACGCCACACGATGCTCGACAAGCTGATCATCGAATTCGACAAGGGGGTGCGTACCCTGTTTGCTCCGGCGAGCAGCGTCCGCCCGCATCCGGATGCGGGCATGGCCGAAGCCGAGCTGAGCCGGGATGAAAAGCGTCACGCGCTTGGACTGATGCGCGTCAACCATTGCGGCGAGGTGTGTGCCCAGGCGCTGTACCAGGGGCAGGCGCTGACCGCGCGCAACGAGACCGCGCGCGAGGCCTTGAAGCACGCCGCCTTCGAAGAGGTCGAACACCTGGCCTGGACCGAGCGCCGCATCCGTGAGCTGGGTGGCCATCCCAGCGTGTTCAACCCGCTGTGGTATACCGGCTCGCTGGCCATCGGCGTGGCGGCCGGGCTCTTGGGCGACAAGTGGAACCTGGGTTTTCTGGAAGAGACCGAATACCAGGTCGAGGCGCATCTGAACAGTCATCTGCGCGAGCTGCCGGAGCAGGACGAAAAGAGCCGGGTGATTGTCCAGCAGATGCGCGACGACGAGGTGCGCCACGCCGAAATGGCACACGAGTACGGCGCGGCCAAGCTGCCGCTGCCGGTGCGCGGCCTGATGAAGCTGACCTCCAAGGTGATGACTTCGGCCAGCTACCACGTGTGATGGCGGGTTGCCGGCAATGAAAAACGGGCTGCCCAGGCAGCCCGTTTTGCTTGGCGCTTCGGCCTGCGTTCAGAAGAACAGCAGCGTCATCAGCAGGAACACCGGGATCAGGATGGCGACCGACCAGGCAATGTAGCCGAAGAACGAGGGCATGGTCACGCCGCGTTCTTCGGCGATGGCTTTCACCATGAAGTTGGGGGCGTTGCCGATGTAGCTGTTGGCGCCCATGAACACCGCGCCGGCCGAGATCGCGGTCAGCGTCGGTGCCAGCGTGGTCATCAGCTGGCTCGGTTCGCCGCCGGCCAGGTTGAAGAACACCAAGTAGGTCGGCGCGTTGTCGAGGAAGCTCGACAGTGCCCCAGTCAGCCAGAAGTAGGCCGGGTTGAGTGGTGCACCGGCCTC
>JACPUY010000253.1 GCA_016192025.1 Pseudogulbenkiania sp.
CCGAGGATTTCCTGCTTGACCAGTTGTTCGCGCTGGCGGCTCAGGCGGTACACCACGTTGGCCAGTTCCTTGCCCATGGTGGACGGCGTGGCCGGCTGGCCGTGGGTGCGGGTCATCATCGGTACGGTGGCCAGCTCGTGGGCCAGGTTCTGCAGGCGCTGGATCACGCTGTCGAGGGCCGGCAGCACCACGGTGTTGCGGGCCGTCTTCAGCATCAGCGCGTGCGACAGGTTGTTGATGTCTTCCGAGGTGCAGGCGAAGTGGATGAACTCGCTGGCGGCCATCACTTCCGGGTTGCCGGACAGGCGCTCTTTCAGCCAGTACTCGATGGCCTTCACGTCGTGGTTGGTACGTGCCTCGATGGCCTTGATCTCTTCGCCGTGCTCGACGTTGAAGTTGGCGATGACGTCGTCGATTTCACGCAGGGTGGCGTCGGAGAACGGCTTGACCTCTTCGATGCCCGGTTCGGCGGCCAGCATTTTCAGCCACTCCAGCTCCACCTTGATGCGGAACTTCATCAGGCCGTACTCGGAGAACAGGGCGCGCAGCGGTTCGGCCTGGTTGGCGTAGCGGCCATCCAGGGGACTCAGGGCGGTCAGCGTGGTCAGATTCATGACGAGGTATTTCCAAGCGTTTGTGCCGGTTGCCCGGCGGTTTCAGTACAAAAGGTAAAAGTTGGCCAAGGCTCAGGCACGCAGACGGCGCACCACACCTTCGGCCAATCGGTCGGCCGCTTCCGGGTGAAAACGGAAGAACAGCTCCGGCTCGATCATTTCCAGTTCCATGATGGCCAACTGGCCGTCGTTGTCGCGGATCACGTCGGCGCGGGCGTACAGCACGTCGAACGGTACGGCGGCGACGGCCGCCTCGGCGAAGGTGATCTCCTCCTGGCTCGGCGCGTAGTCGTGCACCTGGCCGCCATGATCGTCCTGCACCCGGAAGTCGCCGGTCTTGGGCGTCTTGCGGATGGCGTGGGTGAAACGGCCGTCGATAACCATCAGCGAGGTTTCCCCCTCTTCTGGCACAGTATGCTGGAATGGCTGCAGCATCATCGCTTCCTGCTCGATCAGTTCGCCGTAGACGCATTCCAGCGCGGTGCTATCGGTATGGCGGAAGCGGTAGGTATGCCGCGCCGCGCCGGAGACGGCCGGCTTCAGGATCAGCTCGTCCCAGCCGGTGCTTTCTGCGACGCTCAGCAGCGAACGGCGGTCGCCCTTTTCAATGTAGAGCGTTGGGACAATGTTGATGTCTTTTTCTGCCAGCGCCCCCAGGTAATGCTTGTCGATGTTCCAGCGGATTAGCGCGGCGTCGTTGAACAGTCGGGTCTGGGTGCTGGTGCGTTCCAGCCACGGAGCGAATTCGGCGTAGCGGTCGAAGTAGTCCCAGGTGGTACGAAACAGCACGGAACGGGTCTGGCTCCAGTCCATGTCGGGATCGGCCCAGTCGCGCCGGGTGACGGCCAGTCCTTGTTTTTCGAGGGCGCTCAATACCAAGTCGTCCTCGGTGTGCAGCTGGCGCGTGTACCAGTCGGCCTCGTTGGGGGCGAGGTAGCGGCTTTCGGTCAGGACGACCATATCGTAGTGCATGGCGGATTCCGTGTTCTGTTCTGCTCGCGTTACATGCCCGGCAGCATGCCTTTCATGCCGCGCATCATCTTCATCATGCCGCCCTTGGACGAGAACTGCTTCATCATCTTCTGGGTTTGCTCGAACTGGTTCAGCAGGCGGTTGACTTCCTGCACCGTCACGCCCGAACCCGCCGCGATGCGGCGCTTGCGGCTGGCCTTGAGCAGCTCCGGCTTGCGGCGCTCTTCCGGGGTCATCGAGTTGATGATGCCCTCGATGCGACGCATCGATTTTTCGGCTTCGGCCCCCTGGACGCCCTTGGCCATCTGGCCGAGCTGCCCCGGCATTTTCTCCAGCAGGTTGGCCATGCCGCCCATCTTCTTCATCTGCTGCATCTGCGCCTTGAAGTCTTCCAGGTCGAAGCCCTTGCCCGACTTGAGCTTCTTGGCCATCTTGGCGGCTTCGTCCTGGTCGATGCCTTTCTGCACTTCCTCGATCAGGCTGAGCACGTCGCCCATGCCGAGAATGCGGCTGGCCATCCGTTCGGGGTGGAACGGTTCAAGCCCGGTGAGTTTTTCGCCGACACCGATGAACTTGATCGGCTTGCCGGTGACGTGGCGCACCGACAGCGCAGCGCCACCGCGCGCGTCGCCGTCCATCTTGGTCAGGATCACGCCGGTCAGCGGCAGCGCCTCGTTGAAGGCCTGCGCCGTGTTGACGGCATCCTGGCCCTGCATGGCGTCGACCACGAACAGCGTTTCGATCGGATTGAGCGCGGCGTGCAGCGCCTTGATTTCCTGCATCATCGCTTCGTCGATCGCCAGGCGGCCGGCGGTGTCGACCATCAGCACGTCGAAGAAGTGGCGCTTGGCGTGGTCGACGGCGGCGCGGGCGATCTCCACCGGCTTTTGCGAACCGTCAGACGGGAACCACTCCACGCCAATCTGGCCGGCCAGGGTCTTGAGCTGTTCGATGGCGGCCGGGCGATACACGTCGGCCGACACCACCAGCACTTTCTTCTTCTGCGTTTCCTTGAGCAGCTTGGCGAGCTTGCCGACCGTGGTGGTCTTGCCGGCGCCTTGCAGGCCGGCCATCAACACGATGGCGGGAGGGACGGCGGCCAGGTTCAGCGCGTCGTTCTTCTCGCCCATCAGCCGGCCCAGTTCCTCGTTGACCACGCCGACCAGCGCCTGACCCGGAGTCAGGCTACCCATGACCTCCTGGCCGAGGGCGCGCTCCTTGACGTGGCTGATGAAGGTCTTGACCACCGGCAGCGCCACGTCGGCCTCCAACAGCGCCATGCGGACTTCGCGCATCGCATCCTGGATGTTGGAATCGGTCAGGCGCGCCTGGCCGCGCAGGTTCTTGATGACGCCGGACAGGCGGTTGGTAAGGTTATCAAGCATGGGGCGTCCTTCTGCCTGCCAACGATGGGCAGCTTGGTGTAGACTTTCAAATTGTCTATTTTACACGACCCACCGGGCTTGCGCCCGGTTCAAGAGTGCAATTACCTCATGACCAGTTTTCTGCTCGTCATCACCCTTCTCCTGATTCTGGCCTACGGCGCGTTTTCCTGGCATTTCATCGGTCACTGGCGCGGCGTCGGCATCTTGCCGCGCCACCCGCGCCGCGAGCATCTGCTGCTGGGGGTGTTGCTGTTGTTCCATGCCATGGCGGTGCTGGGGCCCTTGAGCGAGGGCGCGCTGCTGTCGCTCGGCGTCGGCCGGGCGCTGTCGGTGCTGGTGTGGCTGATGCTGCTGATCTATTGGACCTGCGGCTTTTTCTACCGGGTGGAAGGGCTGCAGCTGTTCTTGATGCCGCTGGCGATGGTGGCGCTGGCCTTCAGCCTGGTGTTTCCCGGGCAGCACCTGCTCGGTGACCTGTCCAACCCGGTCTTGCTGTTGCACATCCTGCTGTCGATGCTGGCCTACAGCCTGCTCGCCATCGGTGCCCTGGTGGCGGTATTGATGCTGGTGCTGGACAAGGCGCTGCACAACAAACGCGGGATGAGCCTGGTGCGCCAGTTGCCACCGCTGCTGTCGCTG
The DNA here is from genome assembly GCA_016192025.1 of Pseudogulbenkiania sp. GTDB lineage: Bacteria > Pseudomonadota > Gammaproteobacteria > Burkholderiales > Chromobacteriaceae > Pseudogulbenkiania. Next base: position 3,611 of record JACPUY010000253.1, read on the forward strand.
GAAACCATGATGTTTCAGGTGCTGGGTGTGGGTTTTTTGCTACTGACCGCGAGTCTGTTCAGTGGCGTGGTGTTTTCGGAAGAGGTCTTTGGCAAGCCGGTGGCGTGGTCGCACAAGATTGTATTTTCCATCATGGCCTGGGGCCTGTTTGGCGCGCTGCTGCTGGGACGCAAGCTGTATGGCTGGCGTGGCAAGCTGGCTATGCGCTGGACGCTGATCGGTTTTGTGGCGCTGATGTTTGCCTATATTGGCAGCAAGATGGTGCTCGAACTGATGTTGCATCGGATTTAGTTATTTGTCATTGATGTTGGGCGGTTTTCCTCATTACCTGCCGCACCAGGGAGTCGATATGAAGAAGTGGCTGCTCGTTCTCGCCAGTCTGCTGGTGTTCTGCTCCCCGGCCATGGCGGCCATCGACCTGAATACCGCCTCGCAGCAGGAGCTCGAATCGCTCAACGGTATCGGTCCGGCCAAGGCCAGGGCGATTCTGGACTACCGGTCCAAGCAAGGGCCGTTCAAGAGCGTCGACGAGCTGAATAACGTCTCGGGTATCGGCGACAAGACGCTGGAAAAACTGCGCAGGGACATTGCCGTGACCGGCAAGAGCGCCGCACCGCAGGGCAAACCGGGGGCAACCTCGGCCGTTGCCGCCAAAGCCGGCGTCAGCGCCGCGATCCCGCCCAAGCCGGCAAGCAAGCCGGTGGTACAGCCCAGACCCTGAACCTCCAATCATTGCTGTTACGCCAAACGCCCCGCCCGGGGCGTTTATTCCGTGTGGCGCTGGCCAAGCCGTTGGCGCACCACCAGCACGAGGCGGTGGCAAGGGATATGGCGCAGTACAGCCTGGATGGGGCCTTCGTTTCGTGGTCAACGACCCGTTTTTCCAATAGCGCGGCAAGTGGCGGATGGCGAATAGTTTCGCTTTTTTGCAACAGTTTTTGTCATTAAATGGGGTGTTGTTGCTAATAGGCAACAGTGTGTTGTTTATAGAAAATTAATATTAATCAATGGGTTGGCTGTTTTCGTGGTGGCGCTGGCTTTATGTGCATGCCGAGTCGGCACCGCGGTTTTGTATTTTCGCAACGCCGGATTTATAGTCACCACAGAAATCGCCGGAAGCTATCGGCGGTGCAGAAATGTTCGGGCCGGCCTGCCCTGAAGGCGGTCTGGAACCGGGCAAACCCAACTGACTTAATAAGGAAGAACGCGATGAACAAAAAGCTGATCGCTGTCGTACTGGCCGCCCTGCCGGTTGCCGCCATGGCCGACGTGACCCTGTACGGCTCCATCCGCGCTGGCGTCACCAGCTACGCAGGCCAGAATAACGATTTCAAATCCACCACCGGCGTGGAAGACTTCTCCTCACGTATCGGTTTCAAGGGCAGCGAAGACTTGGGCAACGGCCTGAAAGCCATCTGGCAGGTTGAGAACGGCTTCCGCCTCGACGGCACCAACTCCGCAACCGGTTCCGGTTCGGGTAAGTTTGCCAACCGTCAGTCCTTCATCGGTCTGGAAAACGCTGCTTTCGGTAAAGTACGTCTGGGTTACCTGGACGACGCTCTGACCGAAACCGAAGCCACCGACATCTGGATCGGCGCCCGCCAGTCCGGCAATATCGAATTCCCGCTGTTTGAAGGCATCGCCGGCGACGACACCCTGACCAACGCCATCCGTTACGACAGCCCGGATTTCATGGGCTTCAACTTCATGGCGATCCATGGCTTTGACGAAGACAAGTCGGATAACGGCGGCAAGCAGCAAGGTGTCACCGGCGCCCGTTTGGGCTACAGCAACGCCGGCTTCTTCGGCGGCCTGGCTTACCAGCAGAAAGCCAACACCGGTGCTAGCCAGGACGAAACCGACCGCGTATACCGTCTGGAAGGCGGCTACAATGCCGACAACCTGTACCTGGCGGCGACTGCTGAACAAGTCAAAACTTTCAGTGGTGCAAACGAAACCAAGGTTCGTGACTATGCCCTGACCGCCAGCTACACCATGGGTGCGTTCACCCCGAAAGCGACCTACTCGTGGTCGCAAGACAAGAAAGTTAACGGCGACAAGGTAGCTGACACTGGTGCCAAGCAGTTTGCCGTGGGTGTTGACTATGCCGCCAGCAAGCGCACCACGCTGTTTGCGCAGTACGCTCAGGTTAAGTACGACGCTCCCATCGCTTCCAAAGTTACTAGTAGCACTGTGACTGACGATAAAGAACGCATCTATGCTGTTGGCGTTCGTCACAACTTCTAATCTGTTTCCTATCGCAGATTGCCAAAAGGCCGCGCAAGCGGCCTTTTTTCATACCCGTTGCTTGCGTAGAATGTCGGCGCCCCCCGGCGCCGACCGCCGGGCCTTGACTGCCAGGGAGTGCGCAGCGCCGTGTCTGCCGCCGTTTCCCCGGGTGGTTTCATGCAGGCGGGGCGGATTTGCGCTACAGTCCGGAGTGTGCCGCTGTCATGGCGCTGCCGGTATCGGGCGGCGCTGGCCGGCGCGATGATCGCCCCGTTCGAACAAGGAACGTTATGGAAGTATCTGCAGGCGTTTCCGGCCTCGGCCGTGCCCTGGTGCAACACAACAGCCTGCTGCTGCAGGATGCCGAGGCCATTCAGCGCCAGGCGCAAAGCTCGTCGATCAGCTTTGTCGAGCAGCTCATTCTCAGCAAGAAAATGACGTCGCTGGAAGTGGCGACCTTTGCCTCGCAGGTGTTTGGCTTCCCGCTGCTGGATCTGGCCGCCATCGAGCCCGAGCAGCTGCCGCAAGGGCTGGTGGACGAGGAACTGATCGGCAGCCGCCGGCTGTTGCCGCTATACAAGCGCGGCAGCCGGCTTTTCATCGGCACCTCCGACCCGACCCAGACCTCGGCCTTTCACGCCATCACCTTCAAGACCAGCCTGTCGGTCGAGGTGGTGGTGGTGGAAGACGACAAGCTGGGCAAGTTGATCGGCAGTTACAAGGTTGACGGGGCGGCCGCGATCAAGGCCTTGGCGGACGAGGACTTTGGCGATCTCGAGTTTGCCGACCCGGATGCCGAGCCGGAAAAAACCGTTGCCCAGACCGAGGTGGACGATGCGCCGGTGGTCAAGTTCATCCACAAGGTGCTGCTGGATGCGATCGGCGGCGGGGCGTCGGACGTCCATTTCGAGCCGTACGAGAAATACTACCGCATCCGCTACCGGATCGACGGCGTGCTCAAGGAGATCGCGCAACCGCCCTTGCTATTGAAGGAAAAGATCGCCTCGCGCATCAAGGTGATCTCGCGGCTGGACATTTCCGAGAAACGCGTGCCACAGGATGGCCGCTTGAAGCTGGTGCTGTCCAAGACGCGCGCCATCGATTTCCGGGTCAGCACCCTGCCGACGCTGTTTGGCGAGAAGATCGTGATGCGTATTCTCGACCAGTCGGCGGCCACGCTGAATATCGAGCAGCTGGGTTTCGAGCCGGAGCAGAAGGCCATGCTGCTGGAGGCCATCGCCCGTCCCTACGGCATGGTGCTGGTCACCGGCCCGACCGGCAGCGGCAAGACGGTGTCGCTCTACACCTGCCTGAACATCCTCAACCAGCCGGACACCAATATTTCCACGGCGGAGGACCCGGTCGAAATCAACCTGCCGGGGATCAACCAGGTGAACGTCAACGAGCGCGCCGGGCTGACCTTCTCGTCCGCCTTGAAGGCCTTTCTGCGCCAGGACCCGGACGTGATCATGGTGGGCGAGATCCGCGATTTCGAAACCGCCGACATTGCGATCAAGGCGGCGCAGACTGGGCACGTAGTCTTTTCCACGCTGCACACCAATAATGCGCCGGCCACGCTGACGCGTTTGCTGAACATGGGGGTGGCGCCGTTCAACGTGGCCAGTTCGGTGCTGTTGATCATGGCGCAGCGCCTGGCACGCCGGCTGTGCAACCACTGCAAGAAGCCAATGGACATTCCGCCGGAGGCGCTGTTGCGGGCGGGGTACCGGGAAGCGGAGCTGGATGGCAGCTGGCAGCCCTATGGCCCGGTCGGTTGCCGCGAGTGCCGCGATGCGGGCTACCGCGGGCGGGTGGGCATTTATGAGGTGATGCCGATTACCGATGCGATGACACGGCTTATCATGAAAAACGGCACGGCGGTGGACATTGCCGATCTGGCTCGGCGGGAGGGCATGGTCGATCTGCGTCGGGCCGGGCTGCTCAAGGTGAAGCAGGGCATCACCTCGCTGGCGGAAATCGAAGCCGTCACCAACGAATAATCATTGCAGGGAAGTGGGACGCCATGGCGACGCTGACAAAAAAACTGCCACAGACGAGCACCCATATCTGGGAGTGGGAAGGCAAGGATCGCGCCGGCAAGGTGGTGCGGGGCGAAATGCGCGCCGAATCCGAGATGGTGGCCAAGGCCCAGTTGCGGCGCCAGGGCATCACACTGCTGAAGCTGAAAAAGCGCAAGGCGGGTTTCGGACGGCGCATCACCGAGCGTGACATCACGCTGTTTACCCGCCAGCTGGCCACGATGATGAAAGCCGGCGTGCCGTTGCTGCAGGCGTTCGATATCTCGGCCAAGGGCCACAGCAACCCGGCCGTGACCAAGATGCTGCTGGAGGTGCGTGCCGACGTGGAAACCGGCATGTCGCTGGCCGAAGCCTTCAAGAAGCGTCCGTTGTATTTCGACAAGCTGTTCTGCAACCTGATCGCCGCCGGCGAGACCGGCGGGGTGCTGGATTCGCTGCTGGACAAGCTGGCGACCTACCGGGAAAAGATCATGGCGATCAAGGGCAAGATCAAATCGGCCATGATCTATCCCGCGGCCATCATCGCCACCGCCTTCATCATCACCACCATCATCATGCTGTACGTGATTCCGGCGTTCAAGGACCTGTTCTCCAGCTTCGGCGCCGACTTGCCGGCACCGACGCTGTTCGTCATCTGGCTGTCGGATGGATTCGTGAGTTACTGGTGGCTGTTCTTCGGCGTCATCTTCGGCGCCATTTTCGGCACCATGTATTTCTTCAAGCGTTCGCCCAAGTTCCAGGAGCAGGTCGACCGGCTGCTGCTCAAGTTGCCGGTACTGGGCGAGGTGGTGCAGAAGGCGACCATCGCACGCTGGGCGCGCACGCTGGCCACCATGTTTACCGCCGGGGTGCCGTTGGTCGAGGCGCTGGATTCGGTGGGGGGGGCCTCCGGCAACCAGGTGTACGCCGAAGCGACCAAGCGCATCCAGGCCGAGGTCAGCATCGGCTCCAGCCTCAGTTTTGCCATGCAGCGCACCAACCTGTTTCCTAATATGGTGATGCAGATGACGGCGATCGGCGAGGAGTCGGGTTCGCTCGATCACATGCTCGACAAGGTGGCGGACTTCTACGAGGAGGAGGTCGATAATGCGGTGGCGGCGATGTCCAGCCTGCTGGAGCCGGTCATCATGATCGTCTTGGGTGTGCTGATCGGCGGCCTGGTGATCGCCATGTACATGCCGATTTTCAAGATGGGGCAGGTGGTAGGCTGATGATGACGGAGATGGATGCAGTGTTTTCGGCCAGCCCGGCGCTGTTGACCGGGTTCGTGGCGCTACTGGGCTTGCTGGTCGGCAGTTTTCTGAATGTGGTGATTCACCGCCTGCCCAAGATGCTAGAGCGGGAGTGGCAGCACGAATGCGCCCTGTTGAGCGGCCAGCCGCCGGAGGCGGTGCCACGCTTCAATCTGCTGACCCCGGCCTCGCACTGTCCCGCCTGCCAGGCGCCGGTGCGGGCATGGCAGAACATCCCGGTATTGAGTTTCCTGCTGTTGAGGGGGCGCTGCCAGAGCTGCGGGTCGACGATCGCGCGGCGCTATCCGCTGGTGGAGCTGATGTGCGGGCTGATGTTCGCGGCGCTGGCCTACCGCTTCGGCTGGACGCTCGATCTGCTGGGTTACGCCGCCCTGACCGCGACGCTGATCGCGTTGGCCTTCATCGACGCCGATACCCAGTTGTTGCCGGACTCGCTGACGTTGCCCTTGTTGTGGGGCGGCTTGCTATTCAGCCTGCTGGGCGGACGCGTACCGCTCGACGAGGCCGTGGCCGGTGCCATGACCGGCTACGTGTCGCTGTGGCTGATTTTCTGGCTGTTCAAGCTGGTGACCGGCAAGGAGGGCATGGGCTACGGCGACTTCAAGCTGCTGGCGGCGCTGGGCGCCTGGCTCGGCTGGAAAATGCTGCCGCTGGTGATCCTGCTGTCGTCGCTGGTGGGCGCGTTGTTCGGCATCGCGCTTATCCTGCTGGCCCGGCTGGGGCGTGGGCAGCACTTGCCGTTCGGGCCTTACCTGGCGGTGGCCGGCTGGATTGCCCTGCTGTGGGGCGAGCAGATTGTCGGGTGGTATCTTGGCGGCCGTTAAGGTGGTCGGGCTGACCGGCGGCATCGGCTCGGGCAAGAGTGCCGCGGCCGAATGCTTTGCCGCCCTTGGCGTGGCAGTGGTCGATACCGATGAACTGTCGCACGCGTTGACGGCGGCCGGTGGGCGGGCGATGCCGCTGATCGTGGCGCGCTTCGGTGCGGGCTTTCAGTGCGAAGACGGCGCGCTCGATCGTCAGCGCATGCGCGAGCTGGTGTTCGAGCGCCCCGCGGCACGCCGCGAGCTGGAAGCCATCCTGCATCCGATGATCCTCGAGGACAGCCTGGCCGAGCTGGCCCGGGTCGAGGCGCCGTACGCCGTGCTGGTGGTACCCTTGCTGTTCGAAAGCCAGGCCTATCGCGACGTCGTGGCACGAACCCTGCTGATCGATTGCGACGAGCAGGTGCAGGTGGCCCGGGTGATGCAGCGCAACGGCTTGAGCGAACAGCAGGTACGCGCCATCGTGGCGACGCAGATGCCGCGCGCGGCCAAGCGGCAGCTGGCCGATGATATTATTGACAATAGCGGCACGCTGAGTGAACTTGCGCTTCAAGTCGAGGCCAAACATCGTTATTATCTGTCGAGCCTCACCAGGGCTCGGAGCCAGTCATGAAGCCGATCGCATCCCGCGGTCCTCTTCATCATTGGCGCTAGACAACTACTCCAATAAAAGCCATCTAGAAGGGCCGTGGTGCCGTGATCAGTTTTGAATTTCCCGTTACCGAAAAAACTCGGATGCTGCTGCGCTTGGAGCAGTTGTACGCCCGCCTGGCCTTTTTTGTTTCCCAAGATCATCCCTTCGAGCATCATTCCGCCATCCTGACGCTGTTTGAACTGATGGAGACGGCTTCGCGTGCCGACCTCAAGGCCGAGTTGTTGCAGGAGCTGGAGCGGCAAAAACAGGTTCTGGAGGCCTTGCGCGACAATCCCAACGTCTCCGAGGACATGCTGGAAGGGGTCATCGAGGAAATCGAGGGTACCTCGTCGCGGCTCCTGGACTTGACCGGCAAGTTCGGCCAGCATCTGCGGGAAAACGAGTGGCTGATGGCGATCAAGCAGCGTGCCGGCATCCCCGGCGGTACCTGCCAGTTCGACCTGCCGTCGTATTACCTGTGGCAGCTCAAGCACCCGGACGAGCGCCGCGTCGACCTGCAACGCTGGGCCGCGCCGCTGATGCCGACCTCTGAGGCCTCGCGCATCCTGCTCAAGCTGCTGCGCAACAGCGGCAAGTCGCACCAGTACGTGGCGCGGCGCGGAGTGTTCCAGCAGATGTCCGGCGGCAAGGTGGTGCAACTGATCCGCATCGGTTTCGACGAATCGCTCAGCGCCTTGCCGGAGCTGTCGGCCAACAAGTATGCGCTGAACATCCGCTTCATCGGCGCCGCTACCGGCGAGAGCCGGCCGAAGCCGACCGAGGCCGACGTCGAATTCACCCTGACCAGTTGCAAGTTCTGAGTATGACCATGACTGACAAGGTTCGCATTGTGGCCTGTCCAACCTGTGGCGCGGCGGTGCGCTGGGAGCCGCAGAGCCGCTACCGGCCGTTCTGCAGCGAGCGCTGCAAGCTGATCGACCTGGGGCAGTGGGCGGACGAGAACTACCGGCTGCCGGCGGAAGAAGAACGCCCGGATGGCGAGCCACCGGGTGAGCGCTACTGATCCTGTTTCTGCCATGAACATGGCCCGCATTGCGCGGGCCATTGTTTTTGCAGGGTGGGTGCACACGCCCTAGATACGGGCCAGTGCCGCTCCCTGGGCGAAGTAACCGCGCACGCCGCCGAAGATGCTCTCGGCTACTTTCTGCTGGAAGGTGGCGTCCATCAGCCGGCGTTCTTCTTCCGGGTTGCTGATGAAGGCGGCCTCGACCAGGATGGATGGGATGTCCGGCGCCTTCAGCACGGCGAAACCGGCTTGTTCGACCTCGTCCTTGTGCAGGCGGTTGAGCTCTCCCATCTTGCCCAGCACGCTCTTGCCGAGCTTGAGGCTGTCGTTGATGGTGGCGGTCTGCGTCAGGTCGAGCAGGGTGTGCGCCAGGTAACGGTCCTTGCTGGTGATCTTCACTCCGCCGATCAGGTCGGCGTCGTTCTGGGTCTTGGCCAGGTAGCGTGCGGCGGTGCTGGTGGCACCCTGTTCCGACAGCGCGAATACCGAGGAGCCACGTGCACTCGGATTCAGGAAGGCGTCGGCATGGATCGAGATGAACAGGTCGGCGTTGAGCTTGCGCGCCTTGGCCACGCGCACGCCGAGCGGGATGAACACGTCTTCGTCACGCGTCATGTAGGCCTTCATATTGCGCTCGGCATCGATCATACGCTTGAGTTGTTTGGCGATCTTCAGCACCACGTCCTTTTCCCGCGTGCCGGACGGGCCAACCGCGCCGGGGTCTTCGCCGCCGTGACCCGGGTCGAGCATGATCAGGATGGGGCGGTTCTTGTCGGGTTTGCTCTTGGACTTCAGCGGCGGCTGTTCCAGCTTGCCCTTGTTGTAGTCTTCCAGCAGCGCCAGCAGCGGGTCGTCTTGCTGCGCCGTGGGGTAGAGGTCGATCACCAGCCGGTGCTGGTACTCCGCCACCGGTGCCAGCGTGAACACTTGCGGCTTGATGTCCGATTTCAGGTCCAGCACGATGCGCACGGTGTCCGGAGTGAACTGGCCGGCGCGCGCGGTCAGGATGAACGGATCGGCGGTGCTGATCTGGCTGCCGATGTCCTTGAGCACCGCATTGAGCTGCACGCCTTCGATGTCGATCACAGCCGCTCGGGGTTGGGAATGGTGAAGTGCTTGTACTTGAGCGGCTCGCTGGCTTCCAGCGTGACGCGGGTATAGGTGGACGATGGCCAGACGCGCAGGGCGACAAGCTGGCTGCTCGCGGCCAGTCCGACGCGGCTGAGCGTCAGCAGGAAGGTCGCCGCCGCAGCCGTGATCAGGGTGCGGCGGGTGGGATCGAGAGGCGGGTAAGGCATGACTGTCCAATGTCCGTTTGGGCGGTGATTCGGTAACTGCGACCGCTGCCGGTGACGGCCAGTTCCACGATCAGGTCGGGGCGAGGCAGCAGGCCTTCGGCCTTCTCCGGCCACTCCACCAAGCATAGCGTGTCGGGGCCGAAGTAGTCGCGCAGGCCGGCGTCCTCCCATTCTTCCGGGTCGGCGAAGCGGTAGAGGTCGAAATGGTGTACCGTGAGTGTGGCGAGCGGGTAGCTTTCCACCAGCGTGTAGGTGGGGCTCTTGACCCGGCCGTGGTGGCCGAGCCCGGCGAGCAGGCCGCGGCCAAGGGTGGTCTTGCCGGCGCCCAGGTCCCCCCGCAGGTAGATGACGGTGCCGGCGGTGACGGCGCGCGCCAGTGCCCCGCCCAGCGCTAACGTGGCGGGTTCATCGGGCAGGCAGCCCTGGCGAACACTGGTATCATCCATCTCCATGACCGAGAAGTCCTTGCAAATACCGGATTATCCCGAATTGGCGCGGCAAATCAAAGCGTGGGCGCAGGAATTGGGCTTTGCCGATGCGCGCATTACCCGGCCGCAGCTGCCGCCCGAGGCCGAAGAAAAGCTGCTGGCGTGGCTGGCCGAAGGCTGTCACGGCGAGATGGACTACATGGCGCGGCACGGGGTATTGCGGCTGCGTCCTGCCGAACTGGTGCCGGGCACATTGTCCGTCGTCTCGCTGCGCATGCACTACTGGCCGGAGATGGCGCGCGATGCCGACAGCGTGCTGGCCGACAGCGAGCGGGCCTACCTGTCGCGCTACGCGCTGGGACGCGATTATCACAAGGTGCTGCGCAACCGCCTGCAACGGCTGGCCGAGAGGCTGCAAGGGGGCGTGGGCGAGTTCGGCCACCGCGTGTTCACCGACAGCGCGCCGGTGGCCGAGGTGGCGCTGGCGGCGCAGGCCGGGCTCGGCTGGCGCGGCAAGCACACGCTGCTGCTCAACCGGCATCACGGCTCGCTGTTCTTTCTCGGCGAACTGTTCACCGATCTGCCCCTGCCGCCTGATGAGGACGAAGAGGAGCACTGCGGACGCTGCACGCGCTGTCTCGACGTGTGCCCGACGCGGGCCATTGTCGAGCCGTACAAGGTCGACGCGCGCCGTTGCATCTCTTACCTGACCATCGAGCTGGCCGGGCCGATTCCGGAACCGCTACGGCCGTTGATCGGCAACCGCGTGTACGGTTGCGACGACTGCCAGCTGGTGTGCCCGTGGAACCGCTTTGCCGTGCCGACCGAGGAGGCCGACTTCGCGGTGCGTCACGGGCTCGACGATGTCACCTTGGCCGAGTTGTTCGGCTGGAGTGCGGAAGACTTCGCAGCACGCATGGCTGGTAGTCCGATCTACCGCATCGGCTTCGAGCGCTGGTCGCGCAACCTGGCGGTCGGTCTCGGTAACGCCCCGAGTACGCCGGAGGTGCTGGCGGCGCTGGCGGCGCGGGAAAACGATCCGTCGGAACTGGTGCGCGAGCATGTGCGCTGGGCGCTGGCGCAGCATGCGGCACGGGCTGGCGGCTAAGCAGTTCCGGACCGCTGGCCGCGCCGGTGCGCCGTGCTATGATGCGCGCCTTCTCCCCCTGAGGAAATGTCATGACAGCCAAAGAACGCCGTCCCATTGGAGTGTTCGATTCCGGTGTGGGGGGGCTGACCGTGGTGCGGGCG
>JACPUY010000245.1 GCA_016192025.1 Pseudogulbenkiania sp.
TGTTCTTGTAAACACGGTGGCCAAAGCCCATCAGCTTGTAGCGCTTGTCCTTCACGCCCTGCATGAAGTCGGCCACGTTGTCCACGCTGCCGATCTCGTTCAGCATCTTCAGCACGGCCTCGTTGGCACCGCCGTGCGACGGGCCCCACAGGCAAGCGATACCGGCGGCGATACACGCGAACGGGTTGGCACCGGACGAACCAGCCAGACGCACGGTCGAGGTCGAGGCGTTCTGCTCATGGTCGGCGTGCAGGGTGAAGATGCGGTCCAGCGCGCGGGCGGTAACCGGGTTCACCTTGTACTCTTCGCACGGAGTCGAGAACATCATGTGCAGGAAGTTCTCGGCGTAGGACAGGCCGTTTTTCGGATAGGAGAACGGCAGGCCCTTGTTGTAGCGGAAGGCCTGCGCCGCGATGTTCGGCAGCTTGGCGATCAGGCGGTGCGCCGAAATGCGACGATGCTCTTCGTTGGAAATGTCCAGCGAATCGTGGTAGAAGGCGGACAGTGCGCCCACCACCCCCACCATCACAGCCATCGGGTGGGCATCGCGACGGAAGCCCTTGAAGAAGCTGATGATCTGGTCATGCAGCATGTTGTGGCGCATCACGCCGCGCTCGAATTCCTTGCGCTGCTGGGCGGTCGGCAGTTCGCCGTTCAACAGCAGGTAGCAGACTTCCAGATAGTCGCTCTTCTCCGCCAGTTGCTCGATCGGGTAACCGCGGTAGTACAGCTGGCCCAGGTCACCGTCGATGAAGGTGATCTTGGATTCGCAGCTGGCGGTCGCCAGAAAACCCGGGTCAAAGGTAAACATGCCGGTCTTGCCGAAAGAGCGGATATCCACCACATCCGGACCCAGCGTGCCTTCCAGCACCGGCAGTTCCAGAGCGTCTTTACCTTCGTTGTAAGTGAGCGTCACTTTACGGTTGCTTTCCACAGCAATTCTCCCAGTCTGGTTTATGGTCGTTGTAATCGTTGTGCTTTGACGGTGCTAAACCGTCAGATCGCTCGCAATATCTCCACGATCTGCATGACTTCGGGGTCGTCGAGATCCATCTTGGCGTTGACGACGTCCAGAAAATCGTTGTCAGGCAGTTCGAGCAGAGCCTTGTAGGCGGACATCTCCGCCGGGGAGAGCGAATCGAAGCGCTGGGCGAGGAACCGCTCCAGCACCAGATCCAGCTCCAAGAGCCCCCGGCGGGAATGCCAACGGATCCGTTTCAGTTCGACCGGATCAAAATCGGTCATACCGCACGCCTTACCATCAGATCCTTGATCTTGCCGATCGCCTTGGTCGGGTTCAGGCCCTTCGGACAGACGTCGACGCAGTTCATGATGGAGTGGCAACGGAACAGACGGTACGGGTCTTCCAGATTGTCGAGGCGCTCGCTAGTCGCTTCGTCACGGGTATCCGCGATGAAGCGGTACGCCGCCAAGAGACCGGCCGGGCCGACGAACTTGTCCGGGTTCCACCAGAACGACGGGCACGAGGTCGAGCAGCACGCGCACAGGATGCACTCGTACAGGCCGTCCAGTTCCTTGCGATCCTCCGGCGACTGCAGGCGCTCACGCTCCGGCGGCGGGGTGTCGTTGATCACGTACGGCTTGATCGAGTGGTACTGCTTGAAGAACTGGGTCATGTCCACGATCAGATCGCGGATCACCGGCAGACCCGGCAGCGGCCGCAGCGTGATCGGCTCTTTCAGGTCGGCGATGTTGGTCACGCAGGCCAGGCCGTTCTTGCCGTTGATGTTCATCGCGTCGGAACCGCAGATGCCTTCTCGGCAGGAGCGGCGGAACGACAGCGTGTCATCGTTGGACTTCAGCTTGACCAGTACGTCGAGCAGTTTCACGTCGGTCGGCAGGATCTCGACTTCGCAATCCTGCATGTACGGCTTGGCGTCGGTTTCCGGGTTGTAACGGTAAACCGAAAAACGCAATTTCTTCATGTGCTTTCTCTCCGCTCCGCCAATTAGAAGGTACGCTCTTTCGGCGGGATGTAATCCACCGACAACGGCTTGGTATGCACCGGCTTGTAGGTCAGGCTGCGGTTTTCACCGTAGTACAGCGTATGCTTCATCCAGACTTCGTCGTTACGGGTCGGGAAGTCGTCGTGGGCGTGGGCGCCGCGGGATTCCTGGCGAGCCTCGGCGGAAATCATCGTGGCGACGGCGATCTCGATCAGGTTTTCCATTTCCAGCGCCTCGACGCGAGCGGTGTTGAAGACCTTGGACTTGTCCTTGATCTGCATGACCTTGGCGCGCTCGGCCACTTCCTTGATTTCGGTCACGCCCAGGGCCAGGTTGGCCGAGTTGCGGAATACGCCGGCGCGGGACTGCACGGTACGCTGCATGGCGGTACGCACGTCGGTCACTTCTTCGCCGTTCTTCTGGTTGTCCAGGCGGGCGATGCGGGCCAGCGAACGGTCGGCCGCGTCGGCCGGCAGGTCTTTCCAGGTCGGCATCTCGTTCTTGATGTACTCGACCATGCTGTCGCCGGCGGACTTGCCGAACACCACCAGGTCCAGCAGCGAGTTGGTACCCAGACGGTTGGCACCGTGCACCGAGGCGCAGGCACATTCGCCGGCGGCGAAGAAGCCGTTGACGCGGGATTCGTGGTTGCCGTCTTTCGGGGTCACCACCTCACCGCGGTAGTTGGTCGGAATACCGCCCATCATGTAGTGGCAGGTCGGGATGACCGGGATCGGTTCCTTGATCGGGTCGACGCCAGCGAACTTGATGGCGATCTCGCGGATACCCGGCAGACGCTGCTTGATGATGTCCGGACCGAGGTGATCCAGCTTGAGCAGCACGTGATCCTTGTTCGGGCCGCAACCACGGCCTTCCAGCACTTCCAGCTCCATCGAGCGGGACACAAAGTCGCGCGGCGCCAGGTCCTTCAGGTTCGGCGCGTAGCGCTCCATGAAGCGCTCGCCGTTCGAGTTCAGCAGGATGCCGCCTTCACCGCGCACGCCTTCGGTGATCAGCACGCCGGCACCGGCCACGCCGGTCGGGTGGAACTGCCAGAACTCCATGTCTTCCAGCGGAATGCCGGCACGCACGCACATGCCGAGGCCGTCGCCGGTGTTGATGAAGGCGTTGGTCGAGGCCGCGTAGATTCGGCCGGCACCGCCGGTGGCGAACAGAACCGCCTTGGCGTGCAGGATGAATACTTCGCCGGTTTCCATTTCCAGCGCGGTCACGCCGACCACGTCGCCGTCGGCGTCACGGATCAGGTCCAGCGCCATCCACTCGACAAAGAACTGGGTATTGGCGCGCACGTTACGCTGGTACAGCGTGTGCAGCATGGCATGGCCGGTACGGTCGGCGGCGGCACAGGCACGCTGTACCGGGGTCTGCCCGTTGTGCTGGGTGTGGCCGCCGAACGGGCGCTGGTAGATCTTGCCATTTTCCAGGCGGTCGAACGGCATGCCGAAGTGCTCGAGTTCGATCACGGCCTCGGGCGCCTTGCGGCACATGAATTCGATGGCATCCTGGTCACCCAGCCAGTCCGACCCCTTGACGGTGTCGAACATATGCCATTCCCAACGGTCTTCCTGCACATTGCCGAGCGAGGCGGAGATGCCGCCCTGCGCTGCGACCGTATGCGAACGGGTCGGAAATACTTTGGACAAGACGGCCGTTTTCAGGCCGGACTCGGAAAGTTGCAGGGCCGCACGCAGACCCGCGCCACCGCCGCCAACAATTACGGCATCAAACCGACGAACAGGTACGCCCATTACAGCCCCCATACCACTTTAATCGAATAAATAACACAGGCCACCAGCCATACCAGCGTGATGACATGCAGCGTCAGGCGAATGCCGACCGGCTGGATGTAATCCATCCACAGGTCGCGGACACCGACCCAGGCGTGCAGGAACAAGGCAATCAGGGTGGTCTGGGTCAGCACCTGCACCCAGGTCTGGCCGAAGAAGCCTTTCCAGGCATCGTAGCTGGACGGCATGGCCAGCAGAAACAGCACCAGGGCGAAGGTGTAGATCGCCATGATCACGGCGGTGACGCGCTGCAGAATCCAGTCACGCAGACCGTAATGAGCGCCGACGACGATACGGTTTACCATAGAACGACCCCCAGAATTACGGTCAGGGCAAGGCTGATTACCATCACGGACTTGGCCGTAGCGCGAGCGGTTTCCAGCTCGAGGCCTTTGTGGATATCAAGAAACAGGAAGCGGATGCCAGCACAGAAGTGGTGCAAAAAGGCCCACAGCAGACCAAGCAGAACCAGTTTCATCAGGGGGTTGGAGACCACGGAGCGGTAGGCATCGAATGCTTCTGCCGAGCTGAGGGTTCCATGGAGGAGATAGATCAAGAGCGGGAGAGAAAAGAACAGCGCCACACCGCTGATCCGGTGCAAGATCGAAACGATGCCCGGAATGGGCAGCCTGATCTTGGCCAGATCCAAGTGCTTTGGTCGTTGCTTCTGCATAAGGCTTCCTTGGATGCTTTTTTTTAACCAAGTGGTTATACCGTGGCTTCATGACTGAAGCCGCCCAGTGACGATCGCATTTTGTTTTGAAAGCGCACGACCGTCGATTCGACTCTCACGTTGCAACCCGCCTGTTTCAATCACTTGTTGCAGGTGCAACATGAACCCGGAATTTTATCAAAAACCCTTCCCGGCTTGGCCGGTTTTTACAAAATCCCGTCGTTTTTGCCAAACCGCGTAGCAATTCACCGAAGTTGGGGGGTATCACCACCCACCCGACGCCCTCACTGAGCGATGACATAGGCGAATTGCTGGGTCAGACAATAGCGCTGCCGCCACTCGACCGGTTCCCCGGTCATCGACACCGACAAACGCAGCACCGACAACGACGGCACATCGAGCGCCGCAGCCTGCCCCAGCAGCGAGGCCTCCTCCCTCGGAAGCACTTCGGCGCGGAACTGCTCGGACTTCACGACGACTCGGACACCGTAGCGGCGCTGCAGGGTGGCATACACCCCGCCACCGAACTGCCGCAGCCAGCGCGCGTCCAGTCCCTCGAACATCTCGCACGGCAAATAGGCATCGTCGACGGCGATCGGCTGCCCTTGGTAGCGCCACAGCTGCCTAAGCCGCCACAGCGACTCCCCGCGCCTCAGACCGAGCGCCTCGGCCATCTCCACCGAAGCGTTGGCACGGGAACAGCTCAGCAATTCGACCAGCGGAGCCGCCCCGCCCGTTCCGACCACGCCGGGAGCGCCCAGCAAGGCCGCCCCCCAGTCGCTGACGGACTCGGCGACAAAGGTTCCCCGTCCTTGCTGGCGGTACAACACTTCATCTTGAACCAACTCGGTCAGCGCCCGGCGGATGGTTCCCTGACTGACTGACAGCTCCTCGGCCAGATCCCATTCACTCGGCAGCGCCTCGTCAACCTGCCATTCACCGTCGTTGATGCGTTGCGTCAGGATCGACTTGATTTGCACGTATAACGGCCGGCGTCGGAGCTGGTTGCGATTCATGTTGTGTACTTTTTATCATCAAATAAATCAAGCGTAAATAGATGTCTTATATAAGACATAAGTCTTTATGGATCATATCAGAAAAAGTGATGGGGAATCCACGGCCACAAGCGGCAGGCCTCGTGGTAGACTTGGCTCGCCATTAGTGCGTAGCAACATCTCATCTCATCACACGTCGAATAAAGGAGAGCCTCCCAATGAAAGCCCCTGTACGCGTTGCCGTGACCGGTGCGGCCGGCCAGATTGGCTACAGCCTGCTGTTCCGCATTGCCAGCGGTGAAATGCTGGGCAAAGACCAGCCTGTCATCCTGCAACTTCTGGATCTGCCGCAAGCCCAGACCGCCGTCAAAGGCGTGATGATGGAACTGGAAGACTGCGCTTTCCCGCTCTTGGCCGGCATGATCGCTACCGATGACCCGAACGTGGCTTTCAAGGACGCCCAGGTTGCCCTGCTGGTCGGCGCCCGCCCGCGCAGCAAAGGCATGGAGCGCAAGGATCTGCTGGAAGCCAACGGCGCCATCTTCACCGTTCAGGGCAAGGCACTGAACGACCACGCCGACCGCAACGTGAAAGTACTGGTGGTTGGCAACCCGGCCAACACCAACGCCTACATCGCCATGAAGAGCGCTCCGGATCTCGATCCGAAAAACTTCACCGCCATGTTGCGCCTTGACCACAACCGCGCCCTGTCGCAGCTCGCTGCCAAGACTGGCACCGCCGTGGCCGACATCGAACACATGCTGGTCTGGGGTAACCACTCGCCGACCATGTACGCCGATTACCGCTTCGCCACCGTCAACGGCGAGTCGCTCAAGGACAAGATCAACGACGACGCCTGGAACCGCGACGTGTTCCTGCCGACCGTGGGCAAGCGCGGCGCCGCCATCATCGAGGCGCGCGGCCTGTCTTCGGCCGCCTCGGCCGCCAACGCCGCCATCGACCACATCCACGACTGGGTGCTGGGCACCAACGGCAAGTGGGTGACCATGGGCATCACGTCCGACGGTTCCTACGGCATTCCGGAAGGCGTCATGTACGGCTTCCCGGTTGTGTGCGAAAATGGTAAATACACGATTGTTCAAGGCCTTGAGATCGACGAGTTCAGCCGCGAACGCATGAACCTGACCCTAGCCGAACTGGAAGAAGAGCGCGCGGGCGTTGCCCACCTGCTCTGATAGCATTAGCCCGGTTCATGCAAAAGCGCACCGCGAGGTGCGCTTTTTGTCTTTAGATCGGGCCGGCATTTACTGTTTTTACTGCATAGCGAATTGGGAGTTGTTGAGATGATCGAAGTCGAAGTCCTGAACCAGATCGACGCCAAGATTGAAGATCTGGCGACCCGTGCCACCGCCATTCGGGGGTATCTTTGACTACGACGGCAAATGTGACCGTCTGGAAGAAGTTGTCCGCCTGACCGAAGACCCCGACGTCTGGAACGACCCCAAGCGCGCCCAGGAACTGGGCCGCGAGCGCAAGCAGCTGGAAGACGTGGTGCTGGTCATCGACAGCATCACCGGCGCCGTCAACGATAGCCGCGATCTGTTCGACATGGCGCGCGAAGAAGACGACGCCGACACCATTCTCGCGGTACAGGATGACCTGGCCGGGGCCGAGGCCAAGCTGGCCCAGCTCGAATTCCGCCGCATGTTTCACGACCCGATGGACCCGAACAACTGCTTCCTGGACATCCAGGCCGGCGCCGGCGGCACCGAGGCGCAGGACTGGGCCGGCATGCTGCTGCGCATGTACACCCGCTACGCCGAGCGCAAGGGTTTCAAGGTCGAAGTGCTGGAAGAGTCCGAGGGCGAAGTGGCCGGCATCACCAGTGCCACGCTGAAGATCAGCGGCGAATACGCCTTCGGCCTGCTGCGTACCGAGACCGGCGTACACCGCCTGGTGCGCGTATCCCCGTTCGACTCCAACGCCCGCCGCCACACCTCGTTCTCCTCGGTGTTCGTCTACCCGGAAGTGGATGATTCGTTCGAGATCGAGATCAACCCGGCCGATCTGCGCGTGGACACCTACCGCGCCTCCGGTGCCGGCGGTCAGCACATCAACAAGACCGACTCGGCGGTGCGCATCACGCACAACCCGACCGGCATCGTCGTGCAGTGCCAGAACGACCGCTCGCAGCACCGCAACCGCGACGAGGCGATGCAGATGTTGCGCGCCAAGCTCTACGAACTGGAACTGAAGAAGCGCAACGAGGCCAAGCAGGCGCTCGAGGACACCAAGACCGACGTGGGCTGGGGCCACCAGATCCGCTCCTACGTCTTCGACCAGTCGCGCATCAAGGACCTGCGGACCAGTTACGAGGTCGGCAACATCAAGTCCATCATGGACGGCGATCTCGACGGATTCATCGAGGAAAGTCTCAAGCAGGGCGTCTGAGTCTGACCGAAGCCCTGCCCACGGGGCGGAACCGCACCCTCCGCCCCCGATAAAAGATAGCCATTGGAGTCATCATGTCAGAACACGAACAAACCGCCCCCGCCCTTGACGAAAACCAGATCATGGCGGAACGCCGCGCCAAGCTGAAGGCCATCCGCGAACAGGGCGTCGCCTTCCCCAACGACTTCCGCCGCAGCCACATGGCGCGCCAGCTGCACGACGCACACGACAGCAAGGAGCGCGAACAGCTGGAAAGCGAGCAGATCGACGTCGCCGTGGTCGGCCGCATGATGCTCAAGCGCGTCATGGGCAAGGCCAGCTTCGCCACGCTGCAGGACGGCAGCGGCCGCATCCAGGCCTATATCTCCAACGACGGCGTCGGCGTAGACAGCCACGACCAGTTCAAGCACTGGGACATGGGCGACATCGTCGCCGTCCGCGGCACGCTGTTCAAGACCAAGACCGGCGAGCTGACGGTACAGGCCAGCGAGGTGCGCCTGCTGTCCAAGAGCATCCGCCCGCTGCCGGAGAAATTCCACGGCCTGACCGACCAGGAACAGAAATACCGCCAGCGCTACCTCGACCTGATCATGAACGAGCAATCGCGTGACGTATTCACCAAACGCTCGCAGATCGTGCAGGGCATCCGCTCCTACATGGTGGACGAGGGTTACCTGGAAGTCGAAACGCCGATGATGCACCCAATCCCGGGGGGCGCCACTGCCAAGCCGTTCGTCACGCACCACAACGCGCTGGACATGCCGCTCTACCTGCGCATCGCCCCGGAACTATTTCTGAAGCGGCTGGTGGTCGGCGGTCTGGAACGCGTGTTCGAGATCAA
>JACPUY010000246.1 GCA_016192025.1 Pseudogulbenkiania sp.
CGCGCTGGGCGGGCCGTTCACGCTGCGGGCGGCGACCGAGCCGGCCGGGCGTATGAACTTCCGCGCCGAAGGTCGCACCCATCAGCGTGGCACTCATCGCCATGTCGACCGGCATGCCGAAGATGCCGATCGCCACGAACAGCGAGGCCACCAGCCCCATCACGGCGGCGATGTGGGCCTTGATATGGAAGACGCCGAGAGCGCCGAGCAGCACGATGACCGGCAGCGCAGCGCACAGTGTCGACAGCCAGGGGTTGCCCAGCGGATCGTAAACCTGAGACCACATGATGTTCTCTCCTGATTATTTTCGGTTGGGGGCGGCACCGGTTATCGCCGGCGTTGGCCCTTGCGAGCGTTGTTGTCCAGAAAACTGGACCGTGCTTGCACTCTAATCAGGACGGAACGCATCGTCATTTGGGGCTTGCCCTTGCGGGTTTACCCTGTATGGTGGGTAGAAAATGACAAAAAGCCTGGCCGGAGCGTGCGTTTTGCACCGCTTCGGCCAGGCTTTCGAGGGGAAAGTCAGAGTTTGTGAAAGAAATCGTCGCGAGCGGCCCTAGGCCTCAGCCCAGCGGATGCGCCGACAGGCCCGTCTCGTCGAGCCGCAGGTAGCCGCCGCGGCCGTCGTGCCAGTCGGCGATCACCCAGCGCTCGGCCGCGTGCGTGCCGTCGCTGTGGCGGTGCGTGGCCGGACGGTGGGTGTGGCCGTGGATCAGCGTCGGCCAGCCGTACGCCGCCAAGAGCGCGACGATGGCGCTGTCGGTGACGTCGGAAATCGCCGTGAGCCCGCTCGCCGCCTTGCCCGCCTCGCTCATGCCGCGCGCCTGGCGGGCGATGGCGTGGCGCTCGGCCAGCGGCCGCGCCAGCATCGCCTGCTGCCATTGCGGGTTTCGCGCCATGGCGCGGAACTGCTGGTAGGGCAGATCGTCGCTGCACTCGGCGTCGCCGTGCACCAGCAGGTAAGGGCGGCCGAAAGCCTCGATCCGCGCCGGCTCGTCGAGCAAGGTGGCGCCGCTGGCACGGGCAAAACCCTCGCCCAGCAGGAAGTCGCGGTTGCCGCGCAGCACGTAGAGTGGGGTGACGGCGGCAAAGTCGCGCAGCAGTGCCAGCGTCTCGTCGATGAACGGCGAGCTGTCATCGTCGCCCACCCACACCTCGAACAGGTCGCCAAGGATGTAGAGCGCGTCGATCTTGCCGCGCCAGTCGGCCAGCGTGGCGGCGAACAGGCGGTTGAGCTCGGGGACTTCCTCGCTCAGATGCAAGTCGGAAATGAAATGGATGGCCATAAGCGAAAAAGGCCGCCCTGCGGCGGCCTGGCAGTAACAGACTTAGATGATTTCAGCCTTGGTGATCATGACGGCCTCGATCGGCACGTCCTGGTGCCCGCCGTGGCGGCCGGTCTTCACGCCCTTGATGCGGTCGACCACGTCGGTGCCTTCCACCACTTTGCCGAACACGGCGTAGCCCCAGCCCTGCGCACTTTCCGACTTGAAGTCGAGGAAGTCGTTGTCGGACACGTTGATGAAGAACTGCGCCGAGGCGGAGTGCGGGTCCGGCGTGCGCGCCATGGCCACGCTGTAGGTCACGTTCGACAGGCCGTTGTTGGCCTCGTTCTTGATCGTGTCGCGCGTCGGCTTCTGCTTGAAGTCGGCGTCGAAGCCGCCGCCCTGGATCATGAAGCCGTTGATCACGCGGTGGAAGATGGTGCCGTCGTAGTGGCCGTCCTTGACGTACTGCTCGAAGTTGGCGGCGGTGATCGGCGCCTTCTCGGCGTCCAGTTCCAGCACGATGTCGCCAAAGGTGGTGGTCAGTTTGATCATGTCTTGTCCTTGTGGAATCAGGGTTTCAGGATGGCTTTCTGGATGACGATCGGCTCGAACGGCACGTCGCCCATGCCGTTCATGCTGCCGGTGCGGGTCTTGGCGATGCGGTTGACCACATCCATGCCCTTGCTCACTTTGCCGAATACGGCGTAGCCCCAGCCTTGCGGCGTGGACGATTGGTAATTCAGGAAATCGTTGTCGGCTACGTTGATGAAGAACTGCGCGGTGGCCGAATTCGGGTCGTTGGTGCGCGCCATGGCGATGGTGCCGGCGTCGTTCTTCAGGCCGTTGCTGGCCTCGTTGGCGATCGGCGCACGTGTGGCCTTCTGCTGCAGGCGGGTGTCGAAGCCGCCGCCCTGGATCATGAAGCCGTCGATCACGCGGTGGAACACCGTGCCGTTGTAATGGCCGGCCTTGACGTAGGCGACGAAGTTGTCGACGGATTTCGGAGCCTTGACCGAATCCAGCGTGATTTCGATGTTGCCCTTGTTGGTGATCAGTTCCACCACCGGCGCCGCCAGCGAGGTGAAGGGCAGGGCCGCCAGGGCCAGACAGGTCAGCAGAGATTTCATGGTGTTCCGTATGAGATAGAATCGCGCACGTTAATCGTCACATTCTAGCATGAGCCTTTACCGATGCCTTCTCCGCTGTTGTCCACCATCTTGCTGCTGATCTGCTCCAACGTCTTCATGACCTTCGCCTGGTACGGCCACCTCAAGGACATGGCCGCCAAGCCGTGGTACCTGGCGGCGATGGCGAGCTGGGGCATCGCGCTGTTCGAATACCTGCTGCAGGTGCCCGCCAACCGCATCGGCTTCGGCACGCTGAGCCTGCCGCAACTGAAGATCATCCAGGAGGTGATCACGCTGTCGGTGTTCGTGCCGTTTGCCATGTTCTACATGAACCAGCCGTTCAAGTGGGACTTCGTCTGGGCGGCGCTGTGCATGGTCGGCGCGGTGTATTTCATGTTCCGCGGCTGAGCGGCGCGGTAGAGCGCCCGCCACCCCTGAAGCAGCAGCGACAACCCCAGAATGATGAAGGCTCCGCCAAGCAGCATCTCGATCATCCCGCCCGTCATGCCATAACCAAGCAAGGTGGCCCATAGATGCCCGGGCATGGGATTTACTCGAATGTCGATGCCAAAAAACCCGGTCAACAGATAGAGGGTGAGCGGGAAGCCGTACATCTCCGCATAAAGAGCGATGATGAAAGCCTGGACCAGCCCCGCCCCGCGCCATTCCCGCCAGCCTTTCGGTGCGACGAACCGATAGAGTATCCAGGATGCGAGCACGATCATGATCGCCACCAGTCCCCACTGTCCATAGTGTGTGGCAAACGACTGCGGATAATTCATGACATCACTCCCTCTCATAAGAAACGGCCTTGCCGCGATTCCGCCGGCTACCCGGCTTGCTTCAGGCGGTGGCGACGGAATCGCTACGCTCAGTACGGATTATTTCTTTTCCTCCTTGATTTGAGCCGCATACTTGGACAGCACCTCGCTCATCTTCTGCATCATCTCCGCCTGCATCTGTAGCTGGAGTTTTTCGTTTCCGGCAGGAAGCTGTGGCAGCATGTGTCCCATCATTCCCCCCTGCATCATGCCGTTACACATCCCCATCATGTTCATCATGCTGGCCATGCCTTTCATGTCCTTCATGCCGCCCGAGTGCATCATGTCCATTCCGGGCATTTCCATACCGGGCATGCTGCCTGCTTGCTTTTTGGCGTCGGTTTTCTCCGCCGCCATACTCCCTGTGCCACTGGCCAACAGGATGACAGCCAGCACAGACGCAACCAGTTTTCTTTTCTCCATGACAATCTCCATGTTCACTTCACCAAAACCGACATACACCGTCGTGGGCATTGTCGGTACCAACAGACCACAAACCGGTGGTCGCTCCTGGAAAACCGCCAAGGGGCTTGGCGCTGATGTGCCACACCGAATCTGCCTAATTCGGGTTGCCGATCCTGCTTGTTCACCCCCCCCCCCC
>JACPUY010000232.1 GCA_016192025.1 Pseudogulbenkiania sp.
AAGGAGCGGCCGTTCTCCGCCATCTGGCCGGATACTTCGCACCCGCTGATGGCGGGGCTCAAGCAGCGCCCGCGCCCGGTGACCGGACGCTGCGGCGCCTGCCGACATCTGGCCATCTGCAACGGCAACACCCGGGTGCGCGCCTGGGAGCTGACCGGCGACTTCTGGGCCGCCGATCCGGCCTGTTATCTCTCCGACGCCGAAATCGGCGTGGCCGAGGGCGAGCATCCCTTGGCCGAGCTGACGCCGTACCCGCGCCGCCGCAGCAAAGAGGTCGAGGCATGAAGGCGCTGATCCCCCTGGCCCTGCTGGCGACACTGGGCTTGTTCCAGCAGGCGTCGGCCAACCCGGCTGCCCTCTACCAGCAGCACTGTCAGAGCTGCCACGGCGACAACCGCTTGGGCGTGATGGCGCCGGCGTTGCTGCCGCAGAGCCTGGAGCGGCTCAAGCCGGCCGAGATTCTCGACACCATCCGCCGTGGTCGTACGGCGACGCAGATGCCGGCCTTCGCCGAGCGCCTGGCCGATGCCGATATCCAGGAGCTGGCCGGCTACCTGAAGACGCCGCCGGAGCAGCCGGCGCGCTGGAGCGAGGCCGACATGGCCGCCTCGCGCGTGGTCTACGCCGATCCGGCACGCCTGCCGGCCAAGCCGGTGCATCGGGCCGATCCGCAGAACCTGTTCGTAGTGGTGGAGGCGGGCGACCATCACGTGTCGGTGCTCGATGGCGACAAGCTCAGCCCGATCGCTCGCTTCCAGAGCCGCTTCGCGCTGCACGGCGGACCGAAGTTCTCGCCGGACGGCCGCTTCGTCTACTTCGCCAGCCGCGACGGCTGGGTGACGCAGTACGATCTTTGCACGTTGCAGAACGTGGCCGAGATCCGCGTCGGGCTCAATACCCGCAACGTCGCGGTATCCGGCGACGGGCGCTGGGTACTGGCCGGCAACACCCTGCCGGAAACGCTGGTGCTGCTCGACGCCAACGGTCTGAAGCCGGTCAAGACCCTCACCGTGCGCGACGCCGCCGGCAAGACCTCGCGCGTGTCGGCGGTGTACGACGCCGCGCCGCGCCAGAGCTTCGTGGTGGCGCTGAAGGACGTGCCGGAATTGTGGGAAATCTCCTACGACCCGAAGGCGGCCAAGGTCTACCCCGGCCACGTGCACGACTACAAGATGGGCGAGGCGCTGGGCGTCGACGGCTTTCTCAACCCGCGCGTGACGCCGCTCGACATGGTGCTGGACGACTTCTTCTTCGACCCGGCCTACCGCCACGTCATCGGCGCCTCGCGCGAGGGCAGGGCGCAGGTGATCAACCTCGACATCCGGCGCAAGGTGGCCGAACTGCCACTCGACGGCATGCCGCATCTGGGGTCCGGCATCGCCTTCGAGGCGAACGGCCACCGCTACATGGCCACCCCCAATCTCAGCAGCGGCCGGGTGACGGTGATCGATCTCGACAGCTGGCAGCGCGTCAAGGACATCGCCACGCCCGGTCCCGGTTTCTTCCTGCGCAGCCACGAAAACACCCCGTACGCCTGGGTCGACGCGATGATGGGCCCGCAGAAGGACACGCTGGCCATCATCGACAAGCGCACGCTGGAAGTGGTGAAGACGCTGACGCCGCGCCCCGGCAAGACCACCGCCCACGTCGAATTCACCCGCGACGGCCGCTACGCGCTGGTCAGCGTGATGGAAAGCCCGGGAGAATTGCTGGTGCTCGACGCCGCCACCTTCCGCGAGGTGAAGTCGCTACCGATGATGAAGCCGATCGGCAAGTACAACGTGTTCAACAAGGTGACTCGCTCCGAAGGGACCAGTCATTGACACGTTGGTCAACTAGGCTGTTTGGACGAGGCAGGGCTGTACTTCCGGTTCATGGTGCGCGCGCGGGCGAGCCGGTAAGGTAGCGCTGCTTGGCGCTTTACCTGCGCTTTCCACCACCACCCGTCGCACAGGAATAGCCGACCATGAGCCAGATCGATATCCGTTCTTTCCTGCGGCACCAGCCGCTGTTTCAGGAGTTGTCGGACAGCCAGCTGGCCGCGCTGGTGCCGTGCACCCACGAGGTGCGCGGCCAGAAGGGCCAGATCATCTTCCAGAAGGGCGACCCGTGCGAGGGCATGTACCTGGTCGTCTACGGCCGGGTCAAGTTGTCGATCTCGTCGGCGCAGGGCGCCGAGAAGGTGATCGAGATCATCCATCCGGGGCAGAGCTTCGCCGAGGCGGTGATGTTCCTCGGCAAGCCGTGCCCGGTGATGTCGCAGTTCCTCGAGGACGGCCTGCTGTTGCAGGTCGAGGCGCGCTCGATCTTCGACGCCATCGCCCGCGACACCGCCTTCGCCCACCGCCTGCTGGCCGGGCTCAGCCTGCGCCTGCATGGCTTGGTGCGCGACGTCGAGCGCTACTCGGTGGAAAACGCGCTGCAGCGGGTGATCGGCTACCTGCTGCAGGGCGAGGAGCATCCGGGCCAGGCCAACCGCGTGGTGACGCTGCCGGTCAACAAGAACCTGATTGCCTCGCGTCTCAACCTGACGCCGGAAACCTTCTCGCGCGTGCTGCACCAGTTGTCCGACGCCGGCCTGATTTCCGTCAACGGCCGCGAGATTACCCTGATCGACCTGAACCGGCTGGCCGACTTCGGTAGCGTTGCCGGCTGATTGAGCGCCGGTCCACCGTCATCCCCTCTGTGCTGGTCAAGCGCTCGCGGCAGCACTTCCCCGTATGACTTTGGCCTGACACTTCCTGAGCGGGCAAAGAATGGTGGTAGAAAGGCTTTTCGCGCCAGCGGCGTTTTTCCGGCGGCTCGTCTGCCGCCACGACCCTCCCCCGAAAGAACTATCCCATGCCGGTATTAAGGGTATGCCCGGCCTAGCTCTTTTCCCTCTCCCGATGCCCTCCTTAGGCGAATGGGCGCTTGGCAGGGCAAGGCGTACCTTTCATAGCGTGTAAACAGCTCTTAAGAGGGGGGGCTTGTCATGGCATCACAGAGTTACAAGCAATACGCGGTACTCGCTTCCAGTACGTTGTCATTTACCGTCTGTTTCATGATCTGGATGATGTTCGCCGTGCTGGGTATTCCGCTCAAGCAGCAGCTTGGCCTGAACGAGACCGAGTTCGGCATCCTGGCCGCCACACCGGTGCTGACCGGCTCGCTGGTACGGGTGCCGCTGGGCATCTGGACCGACCGCTTCGGCGGCCGCATCGTGCTGTTCGTACTGATGCTCGTCACCATCGTGCCGATTTATGCGATGCAGTTTGCTACCCAGTA
>JACPUY010000233.1 GCA_016192025.1 Pseudogulbenkiania sp.
AGGCGCGCTTCGTGCCGGGCGATCCGGACGGCGGCTGGGACTTCGGCCTCGGCGCCGGCTTCTACCTCAACGCCACCCAGGCGCCGTGGTCCGCCCACTACCGCATGCACGACTACGTGGTGCACGAGCTGCCGGCGCTGATCGAGGCGGTGTTTCCGGTGGACGGGCGGCGCGCGGTGTCCGGTCACTCCATGGGCGGCCACGGCGCGCTGGTGTGCGCGCTGCGCAACCCGGGGCGCTACCACTCGGTGTCGGCCTTCGCGCCGATCGCCAACCCAGTCAACTGCCCGTGGGGCGAAAAGGCCTTTAGCGGCTACCTCGGCAGCGAACGCAGCCGCTGGCGCGAGTGGGACGCCTCGCTGCTGCTGGCGAGCGCCGAGGAGCGCCTGCCGCTGCTGGTCGACCAGGGCGACGCCGACGACTTCCTCGCCACCCAGCTGCGCCCCGAGGCGCTGCGCCAGGCCGCCGACAAGGCCGGTTACCCGCTGACGCTGCGGCTGCAGCCGGGCTACGACCACAGCTACTACTTCATCGCCAGCTTCATCGAGGAGCATCTGCGCTTCCACGCGGCGGCGTTGAAGGGCTGAGCACGCAGGATGAGAGTAGGCCGTAGGATGGGTGAAGCGCAGCGCAACCCATCAGTCGATGTCGATGGGTTTCTGCCAAGGTTGGACGAATCCCCGGCAAGACAAAGCCGGAGCACCGATCACTCGGCGCTCCGGCTTTTTGTATTGCAGCGTGCCGGATACCCGTCTCAGCCCTTGGCAGCGGCCTTGGGCGGATAGAGCAGCAGCCCGGAGCCGGCCTTCTTCTTGGTCGCCGCCTGGCCCAGTTTCAGCGGGCCGCCGTCGGCGACGAAGTAGGGGGCGTGGGAACGCGGCAGCGGAGTGCGGCCGCGAATCCGGTCGGCGATCTTCTCGGCCATCATGATGGTCGGCGCGTTCAGGTTACCGGTGATGATGCGCGGCATGATCGAGGCGTCCACCACCCTCAGCCCGGACAGCCCGTGCACGCGGCCCTCACCGTCGACTACCGCCATCGGGTCGCTGGCGTCGCCCATCTTGCAGGTACAGGACGGGTGCAGCGCGGTCTCGGCGTGTTCCTTGACGAAGGCGTCGATCTCGGCGTCGCTCTTGATCATCATGCCCGGCTTGATTTCCTTGCCGCGGAACTCATCCATCGCCTTCTGCGCGATGATCTCGCGCGTGATGCGCACCCCGGCGCGGAACTCGCGCCAGTCCACGGCGTGCGCCATGTAGTTGAAGAACAGCCGCGGCTTGTCGCGCGGGTCGCGGCTCTTCAGCTTGACGTAGCCGGTGCTGGGCGAGCGCATCGAGCCGACGTGGCACTGGAAGCCGTGCGCCTTGACCGGGTTGCTGCCGTCGTAGTTCATCGCCAGCGGGATGAAGTGGTACTGCAGGTTGGGCCAGGCGAATTCCTCGCTGCTGCGCAGGAAGCCGCCGGCCTCGAAGTGGTTGGTGGCGCCGATGCCGGTGCCGTTCAGATACCACTCGATGCCGATGCCCGGCTTGTTCCACCATTGCAGCGCCGGATACAGCGAGACCGGCTTGGTGCACTCGTACTGCAGATACATTTCCAGATGGTCCTGCAGGTTCTCGCCGACGCCGGGCAGGTCGACCACGGCCTGGATGCCCATCGCCTTCAGTTCGTCGGCGTTGCCGACGCCGGAGCGCAGCAACAGCTGCGGCGAGGCGACGGCGCCGTTGGCGACGATCACCTCGCGCCGCGCACACGCCTCTTTCGGTGTATCGCCCTGCAAATAGGCCACGCCGACCGCGCGCGAGCCTTCGAACAACACCCGGTCGGCCAGCGCACGGGTGTGCACCGTCAGGTTCGGGCGGTCTTTTGCCTCGTCGAGATAAGCGAGCGAGGTGCTGCAGCGCCGCCCGCTGGCGGTGGTGGTGCGGTCCATCGGACCGAAGCCTTCTTGGCGGTAGCCGTTCAGGTCGTCGGTGCGCGGATAGCCGGCATCCTCGCCGGCGCGGATGAAGGCCTCGAACAGCGGCGACTTGTCGGCTTTCGGCGTGGTGACGTGCAGCGGGCCGCTGCCGCCGTGGTAGTCGTTGGCGCCCTTGTCGTAGGTCTCGGCCTTGCGGAAGTAGGGCAGGCAGTCCAGGTAGCTCCAGTCCTTCAGCCCCTTGTTCTCGGCCCAGCCGTCGTAGTCGAGCGCGTTGCCGCGGATGTAGACCATGCCGTTGATCAGCGACGAGCCGCCCAGACCCTTGCCGCGGCCCTGGGTCATGATGCGGTTGTTCATGTGCGGCTCGGGCTCGGTCAGGTAGGCCCAGTTGTAGGTCGTGCCCTGCAGCGGGTAGGCCAGCGCGGCCGGCATCTGCGTGCGCCAGTCCAGCCGCCAGTCCGGGCCGCCGGCTTCCAAGAGCAGCACCGACACGTCGGCGTCCTCGGTCAGCCGCGCGGCCAGCACGCAGCCGGCCGAGCCGGCGCCGACGATGATGTAGTCGAATTCCTGTTTCATGAGCGTTCTCACTCGTAGGGGCAGGCCACACCGGACAGTTCTACATACACGCTCTTGAGCTGGGTGTAGTGATCCAGCGTCACCAGGCTGTTCTCGCTGCCGATGCCGGATTCCTTCAGGCCGCCGAACGGCATTTCGATCGGAGTGATGTTGTAGTTGTTGATCCAGCACACGCCGGCCTGCAAGCGGCCCACGGCGCGGTGCGCCCGCGCGAGATCCTTGGTAAACACCCCGGCGGCGAGCCCCAGGCGGGTATCGTTGGCGCGGCGGATCACCTCGTCTTCATCGCTGAAACGCAGCACCGACATCACCGGCCCAAAGATCTCCTCGCGCACGATGGACATCTCGTCGGTGCAGTCGGCAAAGATGGTCGGCGCGATGAAGTTGCCGCCCTCGCAGCCCGGTACCGTGACGCGGTGGCCGCCGGCCAACAGGCGCGCCCCTTCGGATTTGCCCAGTTCGACGTAGTGCATCACGCTGTCGGCGTGGCTCTTGGACACCTGTGCCCCCACCTGGGTGGCGGGGTCCATCGGGTCGCCGATCTTGAGCTTGCGGGTGCGGCTGACCAGCTTCTCCAGGAAGGCATCGTAGATCGAATCGTGGACGAACACGCGCGTGCCGTTGGTGCAGATCTCCCCCTGAGTGTAGAAGTTGGCGAGCATCGCGGCGGAGACGGCCTGGTCGAGATCGGCGTCGTCGAAGACGATCAAGGGCGACTTGCCGCCCAGCTCCATGGTGATGCGTTTCAGCGTCTTGGCGGCGTCGGCCATGATCGCCTTGCCGGTGTCCACCGAACCGGTGATCGATACCTTGGCCACTTCGGGGTGGGCGATCAGCTGGCGCGCAGCGGCCGAGCTGCCCTGGATCACGTTGAACACGCCGTCCGGCACGCCGGCTTCGGTATAGATTTCCGCCAGCTTGGCCGCCGTCATCGGCGTTAGCGAAGCGGGCTTGTAGATCATCGCGTTGCCGCAGGCCAGCGCCGGGCCGGACTTCCAGCAGGCGATCTGCAGCGGGTAGTTCCACGCGCCGATGCCCAGGCAGATGCCGAGCGGTTCGCGCCGGGTGTAGGCAAACGCCCCCTTGAGCGCAAACTGCTGGCCGTGGATGCTGGCAGCCAGCCCGGCGAAGTATTCGATGCAGTCGGCGCCGGACAGCACGTCCACCACCTCGGCCTCTTGGATCGGCTTGCCGTTGTCGCGCACTTCCAGCTCGGCCAGTTCGCGGTTGCGTTCACGCAGAATCTGCACCGCCCGGTTCAGGATGCGGCCGCGCTCGGCGCCGGTCATGGTCGACCACACTTCGAAACCGGCGCGGGCCGCTTCGATGGCCAGGGCGACTTCGGCATCGCCCGCCTGCTGAATGCGGCACAGCACCTCGCCGGTAGCGGGGTTGATATTGTCTACCAGCGGCAGGGACGGGTTGTCGATATATCGTCCACCGATATAGCTGCGCAGAATGTTGTCGCTCACTGTAGCTCCTTCGTCGTTGACCCTTGCGTGGCTGTATTAGGCCTATGCCGCAACACGCCCTTGTACGACCTAGATTGAGCCACGTCATCCCTACCTTCTTCCTGTCTGTTTCCGACATCAACCCCTCCGGCGGCGACAATGGAGACGACCCTGTCGTGCGGTCGTCGTGGTAGGGGAGCCAAATTGTGTGTCACCGCGCTTGTCGAAAATCTTCACTATGCCGAGAGCGATGCAGCAATTGCACAGGGGAGGGCTGCACGAGTCTATTTGGCTCATGCCGAACACCAATACGACGAGTCTGTACGGCACCCACGCCCGCGCCACCGGTTCGGGCTGCGCCTCGGCAGTCGGCCGCATCGGTGCCCTGTTGGGCCCGACCCTGGTCGGCCTGATCCTGCCGCTGTGGTATCAGGGGACCGATCGGCAAGAACTCGGCCATTGTTGCTGTCGTCGTTTCGAGAAGGTTCCGTCCGCCTTGGCGCGGTTGCCTGACGTCAGCCGGTGAACTTCGCGTGGAGTGGCAGCTTCTACCATGGTGGGAGACGGAACCCGCCCCCTTGCAGCCAGTCATGCGTTTGGGGGCTATGGTCTTGTTTGCAGGGTCAGGTGCTGCAGCTCCCCGCCACATTGTTTACACGGCCTTGTCGATCACTGCTTCATCGTCTTGCTTTGATGTGCGTGGCCCTCCATCGCGTCTTTACCGTGGTCGGAAAGCTGAGCGTCAAACCACTTGTGAAGAGCGGCCACCAAGCTCGCATCGGAAGTCTTATAGGCCAGCTCGGCACCGCCTTTGATAGTTTTGTAGGCGATAGCGATCTGGCCAGGCTTAGCCGCTTTCAGATCGGCAAGACCAGACATGTCTTGGCCGTGAATGTGAGTCGGGCCAGAGAAGTCGCCTTTCAGAAACTGTTGGCGAATCTCTTGTAGGTGCTGTCGAACCAGCTTGACCTGGCCAGCGTCGGTTGCCTTCTTGGCCACCACCTGCTGCACTCCGCCTTCAGCGTTCTTGGTGAAGATATGGGTCGTAGCAGCCAAGCTGAAAGGCATTATATCTTTACCACGTTGGGACACCTCGGCTTGGCGCTGCGCATCAGCCATTGTCGCCCTATGAGCGGCATGGCTCATCTTGGAATGATCCATAGCCGAGTTGACCGTGGTTTCGGCATGGAGACTTCCTGCGAGCGCAACGAGAGTGCACGAAGCAATGAGGGTTTTGAGCACGGTATTTCTCCACTGTTCACATCTCATTAATCCTATGATTTATTGGGCCTCAATGAATATGATCATAATCATATGAAGAAAGTTAATGACACATTGGATTGGCCCGCTCTCATCGCGGCTCAACCGGCTGCCGGACTCATCCCGGAACCGTTGCGCGAAATGGCCAAGCGAGTGGACGCCGAAGCCAGCGAGACACTCTTTCGCGTTGGAGATCCGGTCCTCCATGTCTATCTGGTGATCTCGGGGGAGGCGCGCCTGACTCGGCTGGGCCGAAATGGCAGGGAAGTGATTTTGCAGCGTTCGCGCGGCGGCTTCATCGCGGAGGCCAGCCTTGACAGCCGCACATACCACTGCGACGCGATTGCAGCCGAGCCTACTACGTTGCTCCTTTTCCCAACTGCAGCATTTCGAGTGGCGTTGGGAGCCGAGCCTTCCTTTTGCAAGGCCTGGCAATCGCAACTGGCCAGGGAGGTTCGCAAGCTTCGAGCCCAATGCGAAAGGCTAAGCCTGCCCAGTGCGGCTGATCGCATCAACCATTACATCGAGTCGGAAGGAACCGATGGGGCGGTGACGATCAACCAGTCCCGCAAGTCATGGGCTGCCGAGCTTGGACTCAGCCATGAAGCGCTTTACCGAGCCTTGCGACGCATGCAGGATGAGGGTGTTCTCGAAGTGGACGGTAACCGGTTGATATCAAAGCCATGACGCTTATTCAATTGGGGTCTCGGACTTAGTGGACCGGCTGAGTAGCTGCTTTGCAACTGCTCGAGGCATCATCGTCCAGCGGAAGATGTCGGGTTATGCGGCAGCCGAGCCAGGCACGGACGGCGTAGAGCTTGCCGGTGTCTTCGAGGCATTGCCGCTCGTTGCGCCCACCCATGCCTGTATTCTCAGCATACCAGCCTCGTGTCACGCCCGGTCGCGAAACGCATCGAGCGCGGGGCGTGTCGCTCGGGCACGGCTCCCCGCCGCGATGGCGAGCGCAACGATGATCAGCAGCGCCGCGACGGCGAACGTGATCCGCATACCGGTGGCGACGGCCTCGGGGCTTGCCGTTGTGATGTCGATCGTCGCCGAGGCGAGTACGAACACGGAGCCCATGACGGATGCACCGGTGATGAGCCCGAGATTGCGCGACAGGCTGAGCATGCCTGAAATGACGCCCCGCTGGTCCGGGGGGACATCCATCATGACGGCAGTGTTGTTGGCGGCCTGGAACAGCTGATAACCGGGGGTCAAGACGGCGATGGCGGCAATGTAGCCCGCCACGCCGAACATCGCTGGCAGCACGGAGAGAGCCACTAAACCCGCCGCCATTGCGATGGGTCCAACGATGACCATGAATGCCGCACCCAAACGGTCCACGATACGGCCTGCCGGGATGCCGCTCAGTGCGGAGATGATCGGGCCAATCGACATGACGATTCCTACCAGCGCTGCGTCGAGCCCGAGTGCACGCGAGAGGTAGAACGGCCCGACCACCAGCGTCGCCATCATCACCGTCGAGACCAGCACGTTCATGGCGAGGCTGGTACTCAGCGCGTGGTTGCGGAACGCCGCCAATCGGATCAAGGGCGATGCCACTCTCGCCTGCGCCAGCACAAAGAGCCCGCCGCCAAGGACAGCGGCCAGCAGCAGCGCCAGGTTGAGCCGATCGAAATGACCGCGCCCCACCGTTACGGCGAGCGCATAGGCCGCGAGCGAAGCGCCAAGCAGCAGCGTGCCCAGCTTGTCGAAGCTGGTCCGATCCGTCTTTGGCCCCCGGCTATCGACGGGCAAGGTGCGATGCGCGAGCAGAAAAGTCAGGATGCCCAGCGGCAGCATGACAAGAAAGATGGCCCGCCAGCCGAGCCCGGCGATCAGCACGCCGCCGAGCGAGGGGCCGAGCGCGGTGCCGATGGCCGACATCGTTCCGAGCAACCCCATGGCGCTGCCAGTCCTGGCCTTCGGCACCGTCTCGCCGACAAACGCCATGGTGAGGGCCATCATGATGGCCGCGCCTAATCCCTGCACCGCCCGGGCGGCAATCAGCAGCCAGAGCGTGGGGGCGACGCCGCACAGCGCCGAGGCCGCCGTGAACAGGAAGATCCCGGCCAATAGCAGCCGTCGGCGGCCGGTGATGTCCCCGAGCCGTCCGACGCTGACGATCAGGGTGGTGATGGCGAGCAGATAAGCGAGGACGATCCACTGGACCTCCTGGAAGGAGGCGGCAAACGCCTGTGCCAACGTCGGCAAACCCACATTGGCGATACTGGTGCCGAGCGAGGACAGCAGCATGGATAGCGACAGGCTGGCCAATGCCCACCGCACCGAAGGCGTCCGTTCTCCAGCCCCGGTTACGGCCTCGTCTCTTCTTTCAATGATTGGCTTCAACATGAACTCCTTTACCTGATGACTCCCGAAACGGGGCTTTCAGAAGAGGAGTCTAGTTCGCGGCTATATAGGGCGGAAGACGCACCGTTTGCACTTTGTTCGTGCGTTTGACGCCATGTTACGACGAGCCGTGCTATGGTTGATGCATGTCGACACCCGATCTCAACTTGCTGATCACCCTTGACGTGTTGCTGGCGGAAGGCAGCGTGGCGCGCGCCGCCCGACGGTTGCGCCTTAGCCCGTCGGCGATGAGCCGGGCACTGGCGCGATTGCGCGAGGCGACGGGCGATCCGCTGCTGGTCAGGGCGGGGCGCGGTCTCGTCCCCACGCCCCGTGCGCTCGAACTGCGCGAGCAGGTCGGTCGGCTCGTGCAGGACGCCGAAGCGGTGCTGCGCCCGGCAGAGAAACTCAACCTCACACAGCTGGTGCGAACGTTCACGCTACGCGTCGGCGACGGTTTCGTGGAGAACTACGGCCCGGCCCTCATTGCGCACGTCAGCGAGCAAGCCCCCGGCGTGCGGCTGCGTTTCGTGCAGAAGCTGGACAAAGACACCACGCCGCTTCGCGACGGAAGCGTCGATCTGGATACCGGCGTGGTGGGGGAGGGAACGGGTCCGGAAGTGCGCACGCGTGCCTTGTTCCGGGACCGTTTCATCGGCGTCGTGCGTATGGGGCATCCGCTGAGCCAGGGCGAGATCACGCCCGCCCGTTATGCGGCGTGCCGGCACATCTTCGTCTCACGGCGGGGGCTCGACAAGGGACCGGTCGATGAAGCCTTGAAGCCGCTCGGGCTGGAGCGGGAGATTGTCACCATCGTCGGCGGTTTTGCGACCGCGCTGGCCCTGGCGCGGGCGACCGACCTGATCGCCACGATTCCCGAACGGCACACCGGAAACTTGCGCGCTGGGATGG
>JACPUY010000237.1 GCA_016192025.1 Pseudogulbenkiania sp.
GGATCATCCGTGTCCCCAGAAGATTCATTCATCGAATTCAGGCAGGTCGGTTTCGCCTACAACGATCGGCCGATCCTGAAAGACATCAACCTGCGCATCCCGCGCGGCAAGCTGGTCGCCATCATGGGCGGCAGCGGCAGCGGGAAGACCACGCTATTGCGCCTGATCTCCGGCCAGTACCGACCGCAGCACGGCGAGGTGCTGGTCGACGGCAAGAACGTGGCGAAGATGAACGCGCGCGAACTGCACACCCACCGCCGCCGCATGGGCATGCTGTTCCAGTTCGGCGCCCTGTTTACCGACCTGTCGGTGCACGACAACGTGGCCTTCCCGCTGCGCGAACACACCCGCCTGCCGGAATCGATGATCGCCGACCTGGTGACGATGAAGCTCAACGCCGTCGGCCTCAGGGGCACCCAGGCACTGATGCCGGCCGAACTGTCCGGCGGCATGGCGCGGCGCGTCGCGCTGGCCCGCGCCATCGCGCTCGACCCCGAAATCATGCTCTACGACGAGCCGTTCACCGGTCTCGACCCGATCTCGCTCGGCGTCCTCGCCCACCTGAACAAGAAACTCAACGACGCACTCGGCACCAGCGCGGTGATGGTCACCCACGACGTGCACAAGTCGCTCGACATCGTCGACCACGTCTACTTCGTCTCCAACGGCAGCATCGTCGCCGAAGGCACGCCGGACGAAGTGCGCGCCTCCACATCGCCCTGGGTGCACCAGTTCGTGCACGGCGAGGCCGACGGCCCGGTGCATTTCGCCTACCCGGCCCAACGCACGCTGGCCGAAGACCTGGGCCTGAGCGGAGTCAGCCATGTTTGAGACCCTGACCGCGCCGCTGCGCCATCTCGGCCACGTCACCGTCAACGCCATCTGGCGGCTGGGCTTCGCCAGCCGCTTCCTGCTGGCGATCCTGCTGCTGTCGGGGCAGAGCCTGCGCCGCTTCCAGCTGACCATCCGCGAGGTGTACTTCGCCGGCGTGCTGTCCTTGATCATCATCGTGGTATCCGGGCTGTTCGTCGGCATGGTGCTGGGCCTGCAGGGCTACAACACGCTGTCGCGCTTCGGCTCGGCCGACGCGCTGGGCGCGCTGGTGGCGCTGTCGCTGTTGCGCGAGCTGGGACCGGTGCTGGCCGCGCTGCTGTTCGCCAGCCGCTCAGGGTCAGCGATGACCGCCGAAATCGGCCTGATGAAGGCCACCGAGCAACTCGACGCGATGAGCGTGATGGCGGTCAACCCGATCGCCCGCGTGGTGGCGCCGCGCTTCTGGGCCGGCGTGATCTCGATGCCGGTACTGGCCGCGCTGTTCAACGTCACCGGCATCTTCGGCGGCTACTTCGTCGGCGTGCAGCTGATCGGGCTGGACGAGGGCACCTTCTGGTCGCAGATGCAGAACGCCGTCGATCTGCACAACGATGTCATCAACGGCCTGATCAAGAGCCTGTTCTTCGGCATCGCCGTGACGCTGATCGCCGTTTTTGAAGGCTACGACGCCACGCCGACCGCCGCCGGGGTGTCGGCCGCCACCACCCGTACCGTGGTCACCTCGGCGCTGGTGATCCTGGCGCTGGACTTCGTGCTGACGGCCTTCATGTTCTAGGAAAAAGTGAATGAAACGCTCAACAATTGATTTGTGGGTCGGCATTTTTGTCGCCATCGGCATTGCCGCCGTCACCTTCCTGTCGCTCAAGGTGGCCAATCTGACCCCACAGAGCGCCGACACCAGCTATCCGCTGTACGCCGAGTTCGACAACATCGGCGGCCTCAAGGTCAAGGCACCGGTCAAGTCCTCCGGCGTGGTGGTCGGCCGGGTCGCCAACATCGAACTTGATACCCAGCGCTACCTGGCCAAGGTCACGCTATCGCTGGACAAGCGCTACCAGTTCAGCCGCGACACCAGTGCCGAAATCCTCACCGCCGGCCTGCTCGGCGAGCAGTACATCGGCCTGGTTCAGGGCGGCGATCCGGACAACCTGAAACCCGGTGAACGCATCGGCCTGACCTCCTCGGCCCTGGTGCTGGAGCAGCTGATCGGCAAGTTCATGCTGAACTTTGCCGAAAAAGGTGCTGCCAAAGAAGGAAGCCCCGCCGGCAGCAGTGGCGCGCTGTAAACGCCGCCACAATCCGCCGGCTATCCCATGACCCATTGATAAAGCGTGAAAAACCATGAAAAAACTGCTCTTTACCCTGGCCATGCTGCTGGGCCTGTCCGTTCCGGCTCTGGCCGCCGACTCCCCGGTCGACATGGTGCGCGGCACCTCGCGCGACGTGCTGGAACTGATCAAGCAGGATGACGGCAAGAACACCGCCAAGGTCCGTGAACAGGTGGAAAAACTGGTACTGCCGAAGTTCGACTTCCAGCGCATGACCGCACTGGCGGTCGGCCGCGGCTGGCGCGAGGCCAATCCGCAGCAGCAGACCGAGCTGGCCCAGCAGTTCCAGAGCCTGCTGTCGCGCACCTACTCGTCCACCATGACGCGCTTCAAGAACGCCCAGATCGACGTCAAGCCGAACGCCACCTTCGCCAACGACGGCCGCGAAGCCACGGTGAAGTCCGAAGTGAGCTTGCCCAACAACGGCGACAAGAAGCCGGTGAGCATCGACTACACGCTGTACAAGACCCCGCAGGGCTGGAAGGTGTACAACGTCAGCGTCGAAGGCGCCAGCCTGGTGACGGTATACCGCAACCAGTTCAACGAAGAAATCCGCAAGAACGGTATCGACGGCCTGATCAAGGTGCTGCGCAGCAAGAACGACAACCTGGCCAAGGGGGCGTAATGGTCGACAGCGCCGCGCCCGGGCCGCTGCGGCTTTCCGGCCGGGTGGACATGGACTCCGCCGCCGTTCAGCTGGCGCAACTGACGCGCCAGCTGAACGGTTCGGGAACTCGGGAACTGGACCTGTCCGGCGTGACCGGGGCCGACTCGGCCGCGCTGGCCCTGCTGTTGGAGCTCTTGCGTCACAGCCGGCAACGCGGCAGCGCGTTGCGCGTCGGCCGGCTGCCGCCGACGCTGACCAGCCTGGCCCGTCTCTACGGGCTCGACGAACTGCTGAACAGCCATTCCGGAACTCTGTCATGAAAACCGTCCCCCTGCTGCTGACCGCGGCACTGGCCGGCTGCGCCAGCGACCCGCATGCCCCGCTCGACCCGCTCGAGCCGATGAACCGGGCCATCTACCGCTTCAACGACACCGCCGACCGGGCCGTGATCAAGCCGGTCGCCACGGGCTACCGCACCGTCACCCCGCGCCCCCTGCGCATTGCCGTCGGCAATTTCTTCGACAACATCCGTGACGCCTACAGCGCCATCAACAACACCCTGCGCGCCGAGCCGCAAAAAGCCAGCAACGACGTGATGCGCGTGGCGATCAACTCCACCTTCGGCCTGTTCGGGCTGATCGACATCGCCACGCCGGCCGGTCTCGCCAACAACAAGACCACGCTGGGTGACACCTTCGCCTCGTGGGGCTGGAAGAACAGCCGCTATCTGGTGCTGCCGCTGCTCGGCCCGTCCACTATCCGCGACGGGCTGGGCACCGCCGCCACGCTGGCTGCCAATCCCGAACCCGGCGTGGTCTATCAGACCCATACCCAGCTGACCGCCGCCAGCGTGCTCAACGCCGTCAACACGCGAGCCCGGCTGCTCGGCCTGGAAGAGACCGTGGATGAGGCCGCCATCGACCCCTACTCCTACGTACGCGACGCCTACCTTCAGCTGCGCGCCAAGCAGGTAGGGGCCGATCTGCCCAAGCCGCCGTCCGATGACGAAGATCTCGACATCGACCAGCTGATGGCCCCGACGCCGGCCGACGCCTCGGCCGCCCTGTAAGCTTGCTTCCCCGGGCCAAGGCTCCGGCAGACGGCCCACGCCGGCCGTCTGCCAGGGCCGCTGCAGCAGGGGGATGCCTCAGCAATAGTATTGAACCGGCATCACGTTAATGACGACGGTTTTGCCGCTCCCCACGAACGCATTCAGAACGACTGCCAGTGAGAATTCCCATGAGATTTCCCATATAAACAGTAGGCTAACTGCAGTCCTGCCGTTACACTCTCTGGTTGCATTAGGTAACCGAGCACCATGGCACGTCGCACCCGAGAAGAAGCCGAGCAAACCCGCTGCCGCATCCTGGATACCGCCGAGGCGCTGTTCAGCAAGCATGGCGTTTCCCGCACCACGCTGGCCACCATCGCTACCGCTGCCGGCCTTACCCGCGGCGCCGTCTACTGGCACTTCGAGGACAAGCTCGACCTGTACCGCGCCATGCTCGATCGCATCATCCCCAATTTCGACACCCACCTGAACGAACTGCAAGCCGGTGCGGCGCACAACCCGGCGCAAGCGCTGTGGAGATTCAGCAACAGCCTGCTGAGTACGGTCGCCGGCGATGCCCGCCTGCACCGGGTGCTGCAGGTCATCTTCCTGCGCACCGAGCACGTCGACGAACTGGCTCCGGTCCAGGACCAGTGCATCGCCAAGATGCGCGAAGCCCATTCCACCCTGACCCAGATCCTGCTGGCAGCCCAGGCCCGCGGCCAGCTGCAGCCACACGTCCAGCCGGTGATGGCCGCGCAGTCGCTGCAGGCGCTGCACGACGGGCTGCTGCGGATCTGGCTGGCCGACTCCCAGCGCTTCGACCTTGCGCGCGACACCCCGGCGCTGCTGGCCAGCCTGTACCACGGCCTATTCAAGCCCGAGGCGCTGGAACAACTTTCCCTCCGGCCGTGACGCGGCGGTATAATCGCTCCCTTTTACCCGACTCCCATCCGCCATGGTCCCGGCCATCGACATCTCCGCAGTCAGCAGGCGCTTCGGCTCACTGCAGGCCCTCGACAACGTCAGCTTCCGCGTCGAACCCGGCGAATTCTTCGCCCTGCTCGGCCCCAACGGGGCCGGCAAGACCACACTCATTTCCGCCATGGCCGGCCTGACGCGGCCGGACAGCGGTACCATCCGCATCATGGGCCACGACGTGGTCAACGACTACAAGGCGGCGCGCCAGAGCCTGGGCGTGGTGCCGCAGGAACTGGTGTTCGA
>JACPUY010000238.1 GCA_016192025.1 Pseudogulbenkiania sp.
GCCACTCGGCGCTTTCCGGAGATGAATGGCCACTGGATCGATGGCGCCTTCCAGGCGGCTGCATCGGCCCATGTCGGTGTGGCGATTTCACTGCGGCAGGGTGGACTGATCGCACCGGCGATCCATGATGTGGCCACCAAATCACTGGACCTGCTGATGCACGAACTGACCGACTTGGTGAAGAGGGCGCGAGCCGGCTCGCTGCGCAGTTCCGAGATGGCCGATCCAACGCTGACCGTTACCAATCTGGGCGAGCAGGGCGTCGAGTCGGTATTCGGCGTGATCTATCCGCCACAGGTCGCGCTGATCGGGTTCGGACGGGTAATGGAGCGGCCGTGGGCGGAGCAGGGCCAACTGGTGGCGATGCCCACTGTCATCGCCAGCCTGTCAGGCGACCACCGCGCGAGCGACGGCCATCGTGGTGCACTGTTCCTGGCGGAAATCCGCACGCTGCTGCAACAGCCAGACGTGCTGTGACGTACTACCGTTGAGCGGAGATTCCGTCATGGACCGATCAAACCTTCGCACCGCCATCATCGACACGCTGCGAGTCATTGCGCCGGAAATAGACGAGGGTGAACTGCGTGGCGACCGTCTCCTGCGTGAGCAAGTCGACCTCGACTCAATGGATTGGCTCAATTTTATCATCGGCCTGCACGAACGCTTGCATGTCGACATCCCTGAGGCCGACTACCGGCAGTTGGTGTCGCTGAATGCCGTGGTCGACTACCTGGCCGCCCGGTTGCACGGCGCGCCAAACGAATAAGCATGCTGTCGCCGATTAACCGCCGCCCATGACCACCCCGGACCCCTCCTGCGCCCCGCCGCAACAAGCTGAACGCCTGCTGGCTGTAGTGAGCCAGCTTGAGCGTGAAATGCATCCGACCCACCCCGAACACGTCACGCTGGACAGTGCGCTGGAGCGCGATCTGGGCTTCGATAGCCTGGCCCGCGTCGAGCTGGTGCAGAGGGTGGGCAAGGTCTTCGGCGTACACCTGCCGGAAGACGCGCTGTCACAGGCAGAAACGCCTCGCGACCTGCTGAACTTCCTCGGCCAACCGCTCCATGCCGCACCACAGCCCGTCGTCGCACCACTGGGCGGTGCCAGTGCGGTCGCGCCACCGCGCAAGGCGCGCACCTTGTCCGAGGTACTGGCCTGGCATACAGAGCGTCAGCCGGAGCGTGTACATGTATTGCTGTATGGTGAACGGCAGACAGTACAGTCCCTCAGTTATCGCCAATTGTTCGAGGCGGCGAGGGCGATCGCTGGCGGCCTGGCGGCACGCGGACTGATGCCTGGCCAGACCATCACCCTGATGCTGCCGACCGGCCTCGGTTATCTGGAAAGCTTCATTGGCGTACTGATGGCTGGCTGCGTGCCGGTGCCGATCTACCCGCCGGCACGGTTAGCGCAGATCGAAGAACATCTGCGCCGCCATGCCCGCATCCTGTCGAATGCCGGCACAGCGTTGATGATCACCGTGGAGGAGGCAAAACCGGTCGCGCGGATACTGCGCACCAGGGTCAGCAGCCTCGCAGCGGTGCTTACGCCGGAGGAACTGAGTGAAGCCCCGGTGACTACCGCATTCTCCGCACAAGCTTCAGACTTGGCCTTGCTGCAATACACCTCGGGTAGTACCGGCGACCCGAAGGGCGTCGCGCTCACCCACGCCAACCTGCTCGCCAATATCCGTGCGATGGGCCAGACGATCGGCATCTCGGCGGAGGACATCGGTGTATCCTGGCTGCCGCTCTATCACGATATGGGATTGATTGGAGCCTGGCTCGGATCGCTCTACCACGGCTTCCCGTTGGTGCTGATGTCGCCGCTGGCCTTCCTCGCACAGCCTGCGCGCTGGCTGCAGGCGATCTCGCGTCATCGTGCAACGTTGTCGGGCGCCCCCAACTTCGCTTATGAACTGTGTACGCACAAGATCGACGACAGCGAGCTGGAAGGCGTCGACCTGTCGAGCTGGCGTTTCGCATTCAACGGCGCCGAGCCGGTCAGCCCAGCCACCCTGGACAGCTTTGTCACTCGCTTCGCATTGCACGGGTTCAGGCGGGAAGCAATGACGCCCGTGTACGGCTTGGCAGAGTCTTCGGTAGCGCTGACGTTTCCCCCTGTCGGCCGCGGGCCACGCATCGATGTCATTGCGCAAGGACCGTTCGCCACCGCGGGGATGGCGGTTGCCGCCGCCGGTCAACCCGACGTGCTGCGAATTCCCTCCTGCGGTCGGCCCTTGCCTGGGAACGAGATTCGCATAGTGGGAGAAGGCGGTGAGGAACTGCCGGAACGCCGGGTCGGGCGACTCGAGTTCCGTGGCACCTCGGCCACACGCGGCTACTATCGGAACCCCCAGGCGACCGACTCGCTGCTCCACGACGGTTGGCTGGACTCCGGCGACAACGCCTACATGGCCGACGGAGAGGTCTACCTGACTGGCCGGGTCAAGGATCTGATCCTCCGCGGTGGACGCAACTTCTACCCGTACGACCTGGAGGAGGCGATCGGCAACCTGCCTGGCGTCCGAAAAGGCCGCGTGGCGGTGTTCGCCAACCCCGATCTGGCTCAAGGCACCGAGCGCCTGATCGTGCTTGCCGAAACACGGGATCGAGACCCTGTTGTGCTGGAGGCGCTGCGGCAGCACATCAGGAGAACCGCTGCCGACGTGGTTGGCACGCCGGTGGACGACATCGTGCTGGCTCCGCCGCACACTGTGCTGAAGACATCCAGCGGCAAGATCCGGCGGCTGGCCTGCCGGCAGGCTTATGAGCGAGGCGAGTTAGGAGGTGAACAGACCCCGTCGTGGCGGCACGCACTGAAGCTATGGGCCGGGGCGGGGCTTGCGCGGCTGTACCTCGCGTACCGACAGTGCGCGGCATGGTGCTATGGTGCCTATGCGTGGGTGGTACTGCTGGCCCTGGCGTTGCCGGCTGGCGGGCTAACCATCGCCCTGCAACGGCCGACGCTGGGGCGGCGCATCGTTCATGCGGCGGCACGCGTCGGCCTGCGCCTTGTCGGCTTGCCGGTGACTACCACCGGGCTCGAACGCTTGCCGGCCCAGCCGCACGTGTTGCTGGTCAATCATGCCAGCTACTTGGACGTGCTGTTGCTGACCGCCTTGCTACCGGCCATGCCCGGCTATACCTTCACCGCCAAACGCGAACTACGGTCCCGGCCGGTACTAAGGGCGCTGTTGACCGGCCTGGGCACCTGTTTCATCGAGCGCTTCGATGTTCGGCAAAGCAGGGGGGGCGTCGAGACGATGGTCGATGCCTTGCGGGCTGGCGAAAACCTGCTGGTATTTCCGGAAGGCACCTTCACGCGTGAGGCGGGGCTACGGCCATTTCACTTGGGAGGATTCATCGCCGCCGCGCTGGCCAACGTACCGGTGGTCGTCGCGGTCCTGCGCGGCACCCGTATCGTGCTGCGCGACGGCACGTGGCGGCTGCGGCGCAGCCCGATCGACTTCGTGGTTGGGCCCAGCCTGATGCCGGGCGGGGCGGCTTGGGCTGACGCGGTGGCGTTGAGCCAGGAAATGCGTCACATCATGCTGTCGCTCTGCGGTGAGCACGATGCGTCGCTGTGATTGACTACGGCTTTCAATTATGTCTAAGTCATATTGTGAACAGGTCCGCTATGACTTAAGCGGACTGTTCGGCAGACCAGCGTCGGCAAGCCGGCCAAGTACTCCAGCAATGCACAGGCCCAGAGC
>JACPUY010000248.1 GCA_016192025.1 Pseudogulbenkiania sp.
CTGACGCTGG
This sequence comes from Pseudogulbenkiania sp., assembly GCA_016192025.1. Classification (GTDB taxonomy): domain Bacteria; phylum Pseudomonadota; class Gammaproteobacteria; order Burkholderiales; family Chromobacteriaceae; genus Pseudogulbenkiania. The sequence goes on from JACPUY010000248.1 coordinate 11, forward strand.
GGCTGATGGCGATCGGCTGGGCGCGCTCGCGCGTGTTCGGCACGCCGTGGAGCAAGAGCAGTCCGGCGGTCGCGGTCGCAGCTCGTTCGTAATGCGTCATTAAGCGCTGCGGTTTGATCGTCGCAGTGAAATACAAAGCCCATCGCGCCTGGCGGCCGATGGGCTTTGTTGTTGGTGTTCGGGGGTCGCCGGTGACGGGATGGCCGAGGTTGGCACTCTTGGGGGATGGTGGCGATGTACCGTGCTTGCGGGGCGGGACCCGCCATCTCGCCGACCATTGTCGTGAAAACGGCAGGTAACACCGCATGAACCACCTACGTGCAGGCCTCCCACAAGAATTCCTCCCCCTCCCGCTCACTGAAAGCTTTTTGACAGCTGCCGTTTGTATAGTGGCGGCCTTGCGCCAGACGGCGCCACGACAATAGCGAAGAGATGGAGTGAATATGGGACAAGGAGTGACGCGATGCTGACGCTTTTGGGATTCGGGATGGTCAGCAATTTCATGTACCTGATCATGCGCAAGCGCCTGTCGGCGTTGCTGGCGCTGATCGTGGTGCCTATCCTGTTCGCACTGGCCGGCGGTTTTGCCCCCGGCATCGGCGACATGATGCTGGACGGCATCCGCAAGCTGGCGCCGACCGGCGTGATGCTGATGTTCGCCATCCTCTACTTCGGCATCATGATCGATGCCGGCCTGTTCGACCCGGTGGTGCATGCCATCCTGCGGCTGGTGAAGGGCGATCCGTTCAAGGTGCTGGTCGGCACCGCGCTGCTGACGCTGTTCGTCGGGCTGGATGGTGACGGTTCCACCACCTACATGATTGCGGTGTCGGCGTTTCTGCCGCTGTACCGGCGGCTGGGGCTGAACACGCTGATGATGGCCTGCATCGTGATGCTGTCCAGTGGGGTGATGAACCTGACGCCGTGGGGCGGGCCGACCGCGCGCGCCGCCAGCGCGCTGCATGTGGACCCGAGCGAGGTGTTCGTGCCGATGATTCCGGCGATGGTGGCCGGGGCGATTGCCATCGTGCTGCTGGCGGCGCTGTTCGGCCTGCGTGAGCGGGCGCGGGTGGGGGTGCTGGAGCTGCAGAACAGCGATCACCACGTCGAGGGAGTGGACGATCACGACAACATCCGTCGCCCGAAACTGCTGTGGGTCAACGCGCTGCTGACCGTCGCGCTGATGGCGGCGCTGGTCAAGGGCCTGTTGCCGCTGCCGGTGCTGTTCATGATCGCCTTCGCCGTCGCGATGGTGATCAACTATCCGGATCCGCAGATGCAGCGCAAGCGCATCGCCGCTTACGCCGACAATATCCTGGCCGTGGTCTCGCTGATCTTCGCCGCCGGCATCTTCACCGGCATCCTGAGCGGCACCGGCATGGTCGAGGCGATGGCGCAGAGCTTCCTGGCGGTGCTGCCGCCGGAGCTGGGGCCGCACATGGGGGTGATTACCGCGCTGGCCAGCATGCCGTTCACCTTCTTCATGTCGAACGATGCGTTCTACTTCGGCATCCTGCCGGTGATCGCCAAGGTGGCGGCCCAGTACGGCTTCAGTGCGGCCGAGATCGCCCGCGCCTCGATCGGCGGCCAGCCGGTGCATCTGCTCAGCCCGCTGGTGGCGTCGACCTACCTGCTGCTGGGGCTGGTGAAGATCGAGTTTGGCGATCACCAGCGCTTTACCCTGAAATGGGCCGCCCTGGTGTGTCTGCTGATCATGCTGGCGGCGATGGTGAGCGGGGCCTTTCCGCTGATCGGCGGCTAAGCCCCCTCCGCCTCGACCGGGCCGTCAGCCGAACCAGCTGGCTGGTGGCCCGGCGCGCCGTCTGCGCCCGGTCGTGGCACAATCGCGCCTTTGCCCCGGAGTCCCGCGCATGAACATCCTCGTGCTGTTTCCCACCGCCACCGAAGCGCGCTACTTCGCCCATCCTGCCGCCGAGGTGGCCTTGTGCGGGGTGGGGCTGACCGTGGCGGCCTACAACACCGCCCGGCTGATTCACCAGCGCCGTCCCGACGTGCTGATCCTGGCCGGCATCGCCGGCGTCTATCCCGGCTCGCGGCTGGCCGTCGGCGACGTGGCACTGGTGGCGTCGGAGCGCGAGGCGGACTTGGGCTTCTTCAGCGCCAGCGGTTTCGCGCACCTGTCCGCGATCGACATCGAGATGGAGTTCGAGGTGGCGGCGCGCTACGACTGCCCGTACCTGCCGGCCAGCCCGCCGCTGCCGCTGGCGCACGGCAATTCGCTCAACGCCGCGCTGGCGCCGTTCGTGGCGACCGACGGCGTCGACGTGGAAAGCATGGAAGGGGCGGCGTTCTTTCACGTCTGCCTGGCCGAAGGGCAGCGCTTCTACGAGGTGCGCGCGGTGTCGAACCGGGTGACACTGGAGCCGGAGCAGTGGGATTTCGACGCCTCGATCCGCGCGCTGGGCGCGGGGCTGGGACAACTGGTCGACTTTCTGCTGGCGGAAGAGGCGAAGGCCGGCGCCGGGACATGAAAAACGGCGGGTCCCGTTCGGGAACCCGCCGCTCTCGTCTGCGCTGCGCCGCGCTTAACTCGCCGCCAGCGCCTCGTCGTCCTCCGCTTCCTCGCCGAGGAAACCACCGCTCTGGTGTGCCCACAGCCGGGCATATAGCCCGCCCTTGGCCAAGAGGGTGGCGTGGGTGCCTTCTTCGACGATCTGGCCTCGATCGAGCACGATCAGCCGGTCCATCGCGGCGATGGTGGAGAGCCGGTGCGCGATCGCCACCACGGTCTTGCCCTGCATCAGGCGGTACAGGCTGCCCTGGATCGCCGCTTCTACCTCCGAATCGAGCGCGCTGGTGGCTTCGTCCAAGAGCAGGATCGGCGCATCCTTCAGCATCACCCGCGCAATCGCCACGCGCTGGCGCTGGCCGCCAGACAGCTTGACGCCGCGCTCGCCGACATGGGCCTCGTAGCCGCGGCGGCCTCTGGGGTCGGTCAGCGTCTGGATGAAGTCGTGCGCCTCGGCACGGCGCGCGGCGGCGATCATCTGCTCGTCGCTGGCGTCGGGGCGGCCGTACAGCAGGTTGTCGCGCACCGAGCGGTGCAGCAGGGAGGTGTCCTGCGTCACCATGCCGACCTGGGCGCGCAGGCTGTCCTGCGTCACGTGGGCGATGTCCTGGCCGTCGATCAGGATGCGGCCGCCCTCCACGTCGTAGAAGCGCAACAGCAGGTTGACGATGGTGGACTTGCCGGCGCCGCTGCGCCCGACCAGGCCGATCTTCTCGCCCGGGCGCACCGTCAGCGTGAGCTGGTCGATCACCTTGTTGGCGCCGCCGTAGCCGAAGTCGACCTCTTCGAAGCGGACCTCGCCGCGCATCACCGTCAGCGGCTTGGCATCGGGACGGTCGGTGACGGCGATGGTGCGCGCCAGCGTGGCGATGCCGTCCTGCACCGTGCCGATGTGTTCGAACAGGCTCGACATCTCCCACATGATCCAGTGCGAGATGCCGTTCAGCCGCAGCGCCATCGCCGTGGCGGCGGCCACCGCGCCGACGCCGACCTGGCCGCGGCTCCACAGCCACAGTGTAGCGCCGGCGGTACTGGCGATCAGGGCCATGCTGAGGAGGTGGTTGACGATCTCGAAGCCGCTCACCAGCCGCATCTGGCGGTAGGCGGTGTTCATGAATTCCTGCATGGCGCCACGGGCGAAGCTGGCCTCGCGCTGGCCGTGTGAGAACAGCTTGACGGTGGCGATGTTGGTGTAGGCGTCGGTGATGCGCCCGGTCATCAGGCTGCGCGCGTCGGCCTGGGCGCTGACGGCGCGGCCCAGGCGCGGCACGAAGAAGGCGAGCGTGGCGATGTACAGCGCCAGCCAGCCGCGGACGGGCAGCAGCAGGCTGCTATCGAAG
>JACPUY010000249.1 GCA_016192025.1 Pseudogulbenkiania sp.
CCGACCGTCAGCCAGAATTCACCCAGATCGACCTGGAAACCTCGTTCCTGAACGAGGACCAGATCATGGACATCACCGAAGGCATGGCGCGCGAGATCTTCCGTGACGTGATGGATGTCGAGCTGGGCGACTTCCCGCGCATGGCGTACAACGACGCGATGTTCTACTACGGCTCGGACAAGCCGGACCTGCGCGTCTCGCTGCAGTTCACCGAACTGACCGATCTGATGAAGACCGAGGAGTTCAAGGTGTTCCGCGGCGCTGCCGACATGGCCAATGGCCGTGTGGTGGCGCTGCGCGTGCCGGGCGGTGGCAGCCTCAGCCGCAAGGAGATCGACGAGTACACCCAGTTCGTCGGCATCTACGGCGCCAAGGGCCTGGCCTACATCAAGGTCAACGACAAGAGCAAGATCAGCAACGACGAAACCAGCGGCCTGCAGTCGCCGATCGTCAAGTTCCTGTCGGTCAACGCGCTGAACGAGATCATGGCGCGCACCGGCGCCGACAACGGCGACATCATCTTCTTCGGCGCCGACAAGGCCAAGGTGGTGAACGAGGCGATCGGCGCGCTGCGCCTCAAGATCGGCCACGAACGCGGTGAAGCCGGCGGCTACTTCGTCAAGGAATGGCGCCCGCTGTGGGTGGTCGACTTCCCGATGTTCGAGCACGATGAAGAGGACGACCGCTGGACCGCCTGCCACCATCCGTTCACCAGCCCGAAACCGGGCCACGAGGACCTGATGGAAAGCGATCCGGGTGCATGCCTGGCGCGTGCCTACGACATGGTGCTCAACGGCTGGGAAATCGGCGGCGGCTCGGTGCGTATCCACCGCGCCGACGTGCAGGAAAAAGTGTTCGACGCGCTGAAGATCAGCCCGGAAGAGCAGCAGAACAAGTTCGGCTTCCTGCTCGACAACCTGAAGTTCGGCGCGCCGCCGCACGGCGGCCTGGCCTTCGGTCTCGACCGTCTGGTGACGCTGATGGCCGGCGCCGAGTCGATCCGCGACGTGATCGCCTTCCCGAAAACCCAGCGTGCGCAGTGTCTGTTGACCAGCGCGCCGAACGCGGTGGACGAGAAGCAGCTGCGCGAACTCAATCTGCGCCTGCGTCAGAAAGCCGACGCCAAGCCCTGAGCGGCAGCGTGAATGAGAACGGGAGCCAAGGCTCCCGTTTTTTTATGCCGTTCGCGCGTTGGCACGCCTTGAAAAATACCCCGCTTGCCACCAGAAACAGTAGATGCCGTGGCGGATGGCGACGTTCGTCGGCCCGGCCGGACTCAACGTGTTGCCGCCATGATTGGCAATATCAATGGATACGATATGGAATTCCAATTGGCGGCGGCAGCCGTCCCTGATTTATAAAGCCTCGCGTTGACGATGGCCGCCCGGCCCCACGGGGCGGTCCATTCTGTGATGACCTGAAAGGAGCAATTCCATGGCTGTACTGGTAGGCAAACAAGCCCCGTTCTTTGATTCTGCCGAGAAGACCTTCGCTGCGGTACAGGGCGATGGCCAGATCGTTGAAAACTTCAACTTCAAGAACGCTACCGCCGGCAAATACGCTGTGGTGTTCTTCTACCCGCTGGATTTCACCTTCGTCTGCCCGTCCGAGCTGATCGCCTTCGATCACCGTCTGGAAGAGTTCAAGAAGCGCAATGTGGAAGTGATCGGCGTGTCCATCGACAGCCACTTCACCCACGCCGCATGGCGCAACACCCCGGTGGACAAGGGCGGTATCGGCCAGGTCGGCTACCCGCTGGTGGCTGACATCCAGCACGAACTGTGCAAGGCCTACGACGTGGAAGCCGACGGCGGCGTGGCGTTCCGTGGTTCCTTCCTGATCGACAAGTCCGGCGTGGTACAGCATCAGGTGGTGAACAACCTGCCGCTGGGCCGCAACATCGACGAAATGCTGCGCATGGTCGACGCGCTGCAGTTCTTCGAAGAGAACGGCGAAGTGTGCCCGGCCGGCTGGAGCAAGGGCAAGAAGGGCATGCAGGCCAGCCCGGAAGGCGTGGCCGCGTACCTGGCGGAAAACGCCAAGGACCTGTAATCCGCCGAGCGGTGACCGTCCACGAAAAACCCCGCACAGCATGCTGCGGGGTTTTTTTACGCCTGCTGCTGCCGTGCACCGGCACTGGCCGGCTGGGTCGGAGTCCGGTTCAGGACAGTGGCAGCCGGCTTCTGACCGTTTCCATCATGCGCAGCTGGACTTCGGCGCGCGGGTGGATGCCGTCGGGCTGGAACTTGCTGGGGTCGGCTTCGAAGTCGGCCATCAGGCGCGGGACGTAGTTCAGCCCGTACTGTCTGGCCAGCGTGTCATAGACCGAGCGGAACTCGGTACTGTATTTCTGGCCATAGTTGGGGGGCAAGATGATGCCGACCAGCATCACGCGCGCCTTGTGCTGCTGCGCCAGCCGGATCATCTGTTCCAGATTACGTCGCATCTCGTCCATCGGCAGGCCGCGCAGGCCGTCGTTGCCGCCCAGTTCCAGCACTACCACGTCGGGGCGATGACGTTTGAGCGTGGCCGGCAGGCGGGACAGGCCGCCAGCGGTGGTTTCGCCGGACACGCTGGCATTGATCACGCGGTGGCGCGGTGCCAGACTGTTCTCCAGCAGCGCGACCCAGCCCTGACCCGGAGCCAGCCCGTAGCCGGCCGACAGGCTGTCGCCGAACACCAGTATCGTGGCCGCCTGCAAGGGCAGGGCCATCAACAACAATGCGATCAGACGCAGATAAGTGAACATGCTTACATCCATCGATGACAAGGCGGTACTGTCCGCCGTGGAAATAGCCAAGCAGGTGGAGTTTCACGGCGAATCGCTCTCCATCCTGCGCTCTGCCAGTCTGACCCTGTACGAGGGCGAAAGTGTCGCCATCGTCGGTGCGTCCGGCTCCGGCAAGTCGACCCTGCTGTCGCTCTTGGCCGGGCTGGACCACCCGTCGGCCGGCGACGTGGCGCTGTTCGGTCAATCCCTGACCCATCTGTCCGAGGACGACCGCGCCCGTTTGCGCCGCGACAAGGTCGGCTTCGTGTTCCAGAACTTTCAACTTATGCCACAACTGACCGCGCTGGAAAACGTCATGCTGCCGCTCGAGCTGGCTGGACGGCGCGACGCGCGCGAAGCCGCTCGCGCCATGCTGGAGCGGGTCGGGCTGGGGCAGCGGCTGCAGCATTATCCGCGCCACCTGTCCGGCGGCGAGCAGCAGCGGGTGGCGCTGGCGCGCGCCTTCGTCATCGAGCCCTTGCTGCTGTTCGCCGACGAGCCGACCGGCAACCTCGATCCGGCCACCGGACGCCAGATCATCGATCTCTTGTTCCAGCTCAACGCCGAGCAGGGCACGGCGCTGGTGTTGGTGACGCACGATGCCGAGCTCGCCGGCCGCTGCGACGCGATCTACCGGCTGGTGGACGGCAGGCTGAACGGAGCGGGGCGATGACGTTCTGGGGACGTTGCCTTCTGGCGTTGCGCTTCACCCGCCGCGAGTTGGCGGCGGGTGAGCTGACCATCCTCGGCCTGGCGCTGATGATCGCGGTGGCGGCGATGAGCAGCGTGGCCTTCTTCTCCGACCGCGTCGAGCGTGCGCTGACCGAGCACGCCAGCCAGCTCCTGGCGGCCGACCTGGTGCTCAACAGCCATGAGCCGGCAGCGCCAGCGATCCGCGCCGAGGCACGGCGGCGCGGGCTCAAGCTGGCCGAGAATGTCAGCTTCCCGTCGATGGTATTCGCCAACGAGCAGGCGGTGCTGGCCACCTACAAGGCGGTGACCGACAACTATCCGCTGCGCGGCGAGGTCAGCGTCAGGGGGGCCGAAGGCGGGGTGAGGAACGGTACGCTGCACCCGGCGGCCGGAACGGCCTGGGCCGATGCGCGGCTGATCAGCCGGCTCAAGCTAAAGCTGGGCGACACGCTCGAGGTGGGCAACGCGCGGCTGACGCTGGCCGGAGAGATCCTGCGTGAGCCGGACGGCACGCTCGACATCTACAACTTCGTGCCGCGGCTGATGTTCAACCGGGCTGATCTTGCTGCCACCGGGCTGGTGCAGCAGGGCAGCCGGCTGCGCTGGCGGCTGATGCTGGCCGGGGACAGCGAGGCCATTGGCCAATTCCGCGACTGGCTGCAGCCCCGGCTGAAGAGCGGCATGCGGCTGGAGAGCGTCGAGGAGGCGCGCCCCGAGATCCGCACCGCGCTGGAGCGGGCGCGCCGCTTCCTCGGCCTCTCCGCCATGCTGACGGTGGCCTTGGCCGCCGCCGCGGTGGGCATGGCGGTACGCCGCTATCTGGCCCGGCACTGGCAACCGGTGGCGGTGTTGCGCTGCCTCGGCCTGAGCGCCAATGAAGTGTGGGGGCTGTTTGCCGGCTTGTTTCTGCTCCTGGCGCTGTTGGCCGGCGGGCTCGGCACGCTGGCCGGTTACGCCTTGCAAAGCGGGCTGATGCAGCTGGCCCGGCAGTGGGTCGGCGGCTTGCTGCCCGAGCCCGGCCAGCTGCCGTGGCTGACCGGCCCGCTGTCGGCGCTGGTGCTGCTGCTCGGGCTCGCCCTGCCGCCCTTGCTGACCTTGCGCCAGGTGCCGCCGCTGGCGGTGCTGCGCGACGAGCTGCGGCCCTCGCCGCCGGGACGGCTGGCGCCGCTGGCGGCGGTGGCCGCCCTGCTGGCGCTGACGGCGTGGCAGGTGGGGGATCTGACGCTGGCCGGCTGGCTGCTCGGCGGCCTGTCCGGTTTTCTCGCCGGGGTGGGGCTGGTGGCGTTCGCGGCGGTGTGGCTGATGCGCCGCCTGCCGACCGGCGCGCGCGTCGGTTGGCGCTTCGGCATCGCCAACATGGCGCGCCGGCCGTGGCTGGCGGTGATCCAGATCGTGGCGCTGTCAGTGGGGCTGATGGCGCTGTTGACGCTGACCGTGGTGCGTGGCGACCTGATTGCTGCCTGGCAGCAGAGCGTGCCGGCGGACGCCCCGAACAAGTTCGCCATCAACATCCAGCCGGCCCAGCTCGAGCCGTTCAAGGGCGCCTTCGTCGGCAGCGCCTTGCCGGCGCCGGAGCTGGCGCCGATGGTGCGGGCGCGGCTTACCAGCATCAACGGGCAGCCGGTGCGGCCGTCGTCCTACGACTCGGAGCGCGCTCAGCGCCTGGCCGAGCGGGAGTTCAACCTGTCCTGGCGCGATGCGCTGCCGACAGGCAACCGTGTCAGCGCCGGGCAATGGTGGGGGGGGCGGGCGCAACCGCAGTTCTCGGTCGAGCAGGGCCTGGCCGAAACGCTCGGCATCCGCCTGGGCGATACGCTGACCTTCACCATCGGCGGCACGTTCTATACGGCGAAGGTCACCAGCCTGCGCAAGGTGTCGTGGGACAGCTTCCGCGTCAATTTCTTTGTGGTGGCGCCACCGAACTGGTTTGCCGATCAGCCGGCCAGCTACATCACCAGCTTCCGCCTGGCCGCGGCCGACGAGAACTTCATCAACCAGCTGGTGGCGCAGTTTCCCAACGTCACCGTAATCGACGTCAGCGCCATCCTCGCCGAGGTGCGCGGCGTGGTCGATCAGCTGTCGCGCGCCATCGAGACGATGTTCGTGCTGGCGCTGGCGGCCGGCGTGCTGGTGCTGTGGGCGGCGCTGGCCTCGACGCGCGACGAGCGGCTGTTCGACGTCGGCCTGATGCGGGCGCTGGGGGCGTCGCGACGCCAGGTCAGGAGCGTGGTGCTGGCCGAACTGATGTGGCTGGGGGCGCTGACCGGCCTGATGGCGGCGCTGGGGGCGATGGCGATCGGCGCCATCGCCGCGGTGAAACTGTTCAACCTGCCGCTGGCAATCAACCCGCTGCTGTTGCCGCTCGGGGTGATCAGCGGCATGCTGGTGGTCGGTCTGGCCGGCTGGCCGCTGGTGCGGCACGTGACGCAGAGCGCGCCGGCGGCGGTGTTGCGGGCGCTGTGAGGCAACGGCTTGGCCACGACATGCAATAAGCTGGAATACCTCCGTTTTTCGTAGAGGGATTGCCGGGCGAGGGGAGACAGGAATGGATGCAGCGGTATTGGCGGGCATGGCCAAGTGGCCCAACGTCCCGGCCGTGTTCGGCTGGCTCAGGCTCGATGCGCGCGGCCAGTGGTGGCTGCGCGACTCGCGGCTCGAGCATGACGGCATGGCCGAGTTCTTCAATCGAAATTACAGCCGTGACGCCCACGGGCGCTACTACGTGCAGAACGGCCCGCAGAAGGTCTACGTCGCGCTCGACAAGGCCCCGTTCGTGGCGCGGCTGGAGGCCGATGGCTGGCGCACCGTTCCCTATACCGAGGACGATCATTCGCGCACCGTCTATCTGACCCCGGCCGGCGAACTGTACCTGGAAATCGGCGGCGAACTGGCGCTGGTGGACGACCGCGACCTGCCGGCCATCTGCCGCGCCTTCCCGGCGGACTGGGACGGCTCGCCGGCCGGCCTGCCCGCCACGCTGCTGCTGGCCGGGCGGCGTCTGCCGCTGATCGCGATCGAGCCCGCCGCCTTGTTGGCGCGTTACGGCGTCGACTGCTGTCCTGCCGCCCGGTAGCGGGACACCGGTTCTACGGTCTCGGCGCTGACTGCGACCACCCGCTGCCGGCCGGCGGGCAAAGCCGCCAGCGGGGCGAACACCATGCCGACGAAACCGGTCATCGCCAGCGTGGCCAACCAGGGCAAAGCCCGATGGATGATCATTGATGGGGCGTTCTATCACGAGAAGCTGATCGAGTTCTTCGAGGCGCTGATCAAGGATGCCGGGCGGAAGGTGTTCCTGAACAGAGCCATTCAGAAAGCTCAGTCGGCACTACTTCCCGCCCTTTTTTCTCGGCTTGTAGACTTGTTGCTGTGGCTTTTTCAAGCGTGTTGTTGGTGGTGTTCTGCTGAAGTGGAACGAGTTTTTCAACGCAATAGACCCGAAGCAGGTGTTCGACATGTGTCTCGAGGGCTGCAAGCTGCGCGCCGACACCTGCTTTGCATATCAACAATCGTTGCCTGAGGTGAACTACCTCATAGTTTTTCCAACTTGGCCAGGAGTTCTCCGCAGCGTTGGTTGTCAGGGGTGTAGCGGCGTGCGGTCTCGATGGCTTTGCGCGCTTCGCTGGACATGCCGTGATGCCAGCCATTCTTCTCTTGGTACTGAATCAACATATAGGCAAGGTTGAGCAGCAGACGGGGGTTGTTCGGCATCAGGGTATGGGCTTCACGCATGGCATCGATGGCTTCGTCGAGCCTGCCCTGGGCACCGAGTCGCACACCGTGGTTCATGGCCTCGACCGCGACATGACGTGCCGATTCGACGAGTTCTGCACCTTCCGTGCCCATATCCGCCTTGGCGTAGATGTCCTGGGCGCGGCTCAGCAGCCTTTCGTCCTCGTGGTGATTGCGAACCACATACTGGATCAGTTGACTACCGACTTCCTTGTTGCCGATTTCCATGAGCGATTCGGCCAGCTCCAGGGTGACGGACGGAGGCATTCCGTGCGTACCGTTCTGGATCTGAGCAGATAAAGCGTCCGCACAGAGTTTTGCCTGTTCGGTGTCGCCGGTTTTGTGGAAGACCCGGACCTCGGCCGCCTTGGCCTGGAGCTTGGTCGAATGGCCTTCGACTTCATGGATAAGCCTGCCCAGTACGGCCAGTGCCTCCTTCTGGCAGCCTTTTTCCGTATAGACCTTGGCCAGCCCCAGGTAGGGCTCGGCTGCCTTCAAATTGGAATTGGTTCCCAGACTAAGGGCCTTGCTGTAAGCCTGCTCCGCAAGGTCGAGGTCGTTGCAGTGGAGCGCCGCCTCCCCCAATGACTGCTGCCGAATGACTGAATTGGGAGACAGTGCCGCGGCACGCTGGAGAAGTTCCTCTGCGGGCTTCCACTCCCCCAGGCAAACCAGCGTTCGGGACAGCCAGTCGTAAGCTTCCAGCAAGGTGCGGTTGGTTTCAATGGCCTGCTCGAGAAGTTCTCGGGCTTTTTGGTATCTGGCCTCCTGAAAATACAGTTTGGCCAGTCCCACCATGGCCCAAGGGGCATCTCTGACGGCAAGCTGCCTGTTGTAAGAGGCACGGGCCTCCTCAAAATTGCCGGTCAGTACCAGCAGATCACATCTAAGCCGTGCAAGATGGGGATCGCTTCCCTTCTCGCTGGCCAAACGCTGATCACATAAGGCAATCGCCTTGAGGTACTCCTTGGCGCGCACGGCTGCCTCGATGGCGGATAACTGGGTTTTTTTCTGAGCCAGTTTCGTCAGTCGGGTTTGGAGCATGGCCTCGGTCAGGGGCTTGATCAGATAGTCGTCAGGTTGATGCTCGATCGCACCCATAACCATATCGGAGGTCTTTTCGGCGGTAATCATGATCCAGATCGTGGAAGGACCGATAAGCTTCTGGTGCCGGGCCTCCTCCAGCACTTGCTGACCGTTTTTGCCGCTGCCCAAGTGGTAGTCACAGAGCACAACGTCGTAACTGTTGCGGCTAAGGGCTGTTATGGCCTCGCGGCCTTTTGTGACGGCATCGATCTGGCGGGCGCCGCACTTGCGCAGTAGATCACGGAGGATGTGGCACATCCCTTCGAAGTCGTCTACGACGAGAAAACGCTTGTTGGCGAGATCGGCTTTGCTCGGTTGATCGGCTTGCATGTTGGCTATCCTTGTCAGGGCAGGGTCATCACAAAGGCACCACCGCCCAGTGCGCCTCCGTTTTCGAGGCGAGTCGTTCCATGGCGGCCGAGATTCTGGTGTAGCTCGGCAACTCTCAATGAGAAATACAGGCCGAGGCCGGTGCTTCCTTCGGCAAAATTTATGCCAGTGGTCGAGCACAACTGATTCTCAAGCATTCTTGCGGGGTAACCTGGACCGTTGTCTTCCACTCTGAATTCCAGCATTCCATCTTTCACGACCGCCCAGAGGCAGACTTTGCTGCGGGTGTAACGTATTCCATTGTTAAGGGCGTGGACAATCGCGCCGAGGACCAACTCCCGATCGAAGTACCAGTAGTTGTCTGGTGCGCACACGACACTGATGTTCACACCCCGGCATCGAGCGAGTTGAGCGACCCGGGCGGTCGCCTCGAGAGTGAAATCTGCGAGGTGGTGCTCCTGAGCGTCGAATGGGTAGAGCCCCTTCCCCAGCTTGTAGATGACAAGAAGTTGCAGCAGGTTATCGGTGATGCGTTGCGATTCGTAAAAAACTTGGTCCAACGGCTTGCGAGCGGGGCAAGGATGATCGCTAGTTTGATTGATCGCATCCTCCAGCATGGCATTCACCACGCTGAGCGAATTTTTCATGTCATGAATCGATGTGACCAGGAAGGTGCTGATGTCCATGGAGGAGTTATCGCGTTCCAAAATGGTTGCCTCTTTGCAGCGGTCTCCCAAAACAGCGGTGCTTTAGATCCGTTCTTGGAGATCTTGGCCATCATCAAGGTCAGTCTGCATGGTGCGCGAAGCACCGGTGAACTCACCGTTTAATGCCGAGATTGACGGAGGATCTGCTTGTCAGGGCCTCTTTACCAACATAGACATCAGGGTAGCCGAGGCGATGAATCAGGATATTGGCATTAATGATACCATTTTATAGCCATGGGCATTGTATTTGCTAGCTCGTCATGCGAGATGATTGACTATTTCAGGCCTGACATTCCGGCGGTAACCGCATGGAGCGAGTCCGAAGCTTGGCGCCGTTTGGGGCGTGGTCGTACACCGAGCGAGCTCCACTACACGGCCCTGGAATGGCCGGTGGCGTGCGGTGTGTGCGCTTGGTGCCGTACGCTCGGCAGCCTGGCTTTTATGGCCGTGCGGCTGCCGTTCTTGTGGCTGGAGAGATGTCCGGAGGTATGACCCTGAACCGGGCCGCACCGGGTTTTCCCGCTAGTGGTCGCGGTCAGCGCTTAGCCGATCCGCGCCTCGGCGCTGCCGACACCGGCGAATTCGACGCGGACGGCGGCGGGCAGTCCGACCGGGTGCATGCCGTTCCAGGCGCCCGTCGCCACGATGTCCCCGGTCTTCGCGCCGCCGACGTGCTCGACCCACCACGGCAGGCAGAAGAACAGGTCGTCGAGCGGCGGGCGGCCCAGCGTTTCGGCCAGCCTTTGTCCATTGGCCGAAACGCGGACGGTCAGTGCGGAAAAATCCACCTCCCGCCAATGCGCAAGCTCCTCGCCAATGATCAGTCCGCCATTGAGCAGGTTGTCGGCCAGGCACCACAGCGGGCCGGCCGCCTTGGGCGCGGCCAGGCGGGTGTCTACCAGCTCGATGGCCATATGGACGCTGTCGATCGCCTCGAGAGTCTCCTCGCGCGTGTAGCGTGCAGAGCGGGTCGGCAGATCGCGGCCGAAGCGGACGGCCATCTCGGCCTCGATCCCCAGGCCGATGAACGACTCGGCGGCCAGGCTGGCCGGGGAGGTGACGATCTGCCGCGGAAAGATGGGCGCCGCGGTGGGCTCGCTGTCGCGTGAAGGCGCGCCGACCTTCCACGCCGTCGGCCGCGCGCTGCCGGCCATGGCCCGCCATACCGCCTGCTGGATGGCGTACGCCTCCTCGCTGCTGGAGGGGGCGGATTCGGCGGTGACCGTCACGGCACGGTGCTGCTGGTAGGCCTGGACGAGGAGTTGGGCGGCATGGTCGATGGTAGTCATGGTGTGCATGATAGCGCCGATGCGGGGCGCACTGGTAAGGCGCTACTGGTAAATGGGGGCAGAGCCTGAATGGTTAGGCGGATTCAGGGAGTAAGTGCAACGGCGGGCAGGTCTGGAGAATGGGGGTGAGATGAGGTAAATTCCCCGACTCTTTGACCGGCTAGTCAGGAGCACAAGGAATGAAATACCGCCATCTCACCGA
>JACPUY010000057.1 GCA_016192025.1 Pseudogulbenkiania sp.
CACGGCGATCTGCGCGCCGTTCTCACTGTCCTTGCCGTAGTTGGCGGCCGGGCCGGTGATCGGACCGGCGTGGCCGATCTTCACCACCAGCTCGCCGGCGGCGGGAGCGGTCTTGCCGGCGTCGGCGGCTTGTTCGGCCTTCTGGCCGCAGGCGGCGAGGCCGGCGACGGCCACGGCGAGGCAACTCATCTTGATGAGAGTCATGGGTTCTCCAAACGATCGATCTTGAAATGATAAGGCCCGGGCTGCGCCGGGCTTGCTTGTTGTCTAACCGTCTGCGGCGTGTGCCTTGGCCGCAGCGGTCTATGAGATGAATTCTACCGCGTAACGAGGGTGCGGTGCAGGATGAAAAGCATGATTTTTTGGAATGTGGCAGATGAATTCACTGCATCATCGCCATGATTTATTTTGTTTTGTGATGAGGATGGCGCTATGGCAGCGATTGTTGCGACGCAACGCCGATGGCAAGGCATCCGGCGGGCATCTCATTCCGGCAGGAAGGCACGCAAGGCGTCGGCCAGCCTTTCCGGCTGTTCCCACTGGATCATGTGGCCGGCCTCGGCGATGGTGACTTCGCTGAGTTGGTCGAAGCAGGCGCGTCGTTCGTCCAGCGTGGCGAGTACGCCCTTGGCCATCGGGTGGTCCCACATGTCGCCGCCGATCACCCACAGCACCGGGCAGGCGATGCGCCGCCAGCACGCCTTGGCTTCTTCCAGCCGGTACAACACCGGGTTGACCATCTTGTGGCGCGGGTCGGCGCGGTAGCGCAGCGTGCCGTTCACCTCGCGCGTCAGCGCCGCCGCCAGGACGCGCGCGCGTTCCGGGTTCAGGCGCGGATTGCGTTCGATCAGGCGCGCGGCCACCTCGTCCAGCGTGCCGATCGGCTGGTAGCCCGGCGTGTTCTGCTGCTCGCGCAGCCAGCGCGCGTAGCGGCCGGGTGCTTCTTCCGGGCGCGTGGCTGGCAGGCCGAAGCCTTCGACGCAGACCAGTCTGGCCAGCCGCTCGGGACGCACCCCGGCGTAGATGCCGGCGATCATCGCCCCCATGCTGTGGCCGATCAGCGTGACCGGGGTGTCGGGCGCATAGTGTTGCAGCAGCGCATCCAGATCGGACAGGTAGTCCGGGAAGTAATAGCTGCCGCGGTTCCACTCGGTATCGCCGAAGCCGCGCCAGTCCGGCGCGATAACGTGCCAGCCCCCGCCCAGCGCCTCGACCAGGAACTGGAAGGTGGCGGACGAATCCATCCAGCCGTGCAGCATGAACAGCAGCGGGGCACCGTCCGGCCCCCAGTGGCGCACATGGTAACGGTGCTGGCGCAGGATCAGCGTCTCGGAGCGGGCAGGGATGGCAGGCTGGGGCATGAGGGCTTGGGTCGGAGATAGTCAGGCCTTAGTGTAACGTCATCGCGCCGGGCCATGACAGAGGGCCGACACCATGAAAAAAACCCGCGCTGGGGAGGGCGCGGGTTTCTTTCCGTACGGGAACGTCAGCCGTCTCAGCGGTCGACGTTGTAGTTCGGCGCTTCCTTGGTGATCTGGACGTCGTGCACGTGCGACTCGCGCATGCCGGCGGAGGTGATCTCCACGAAGCCGGCCTTGGCGTGCATCTCGTCGATGGTCTGGCAGCCGAGGTAGCCCATCGAGGAACGCAGGCCGCCGGTCAGCTGGTGGATCACCTGGGCGATCGGACCCTTGTACGGCACGCGGCCTTCGATGCCTTCCGGCACGAACTTGTCGACGTTGGCCTCGTTGTCCTGGAAGTAGCGGTCGCTCGAACCCTGGGTCATGGCGCCCAGCGAGCCCATGCCGCGGTAGGACTTGTACGACCGACCCTGGTACAGCTCGACTTCACCCGGCGCCTCTTCGGTGCCGGCGAACATGCCGCCCAGCATCACGCAGTTGGCGCCGGCCGCCAGTGCCTTGGCGATGTCGCCGGAGAAGCGGATGCCGCCGTCGGCGATCATCGGCACGCCGGTGCCCTTGAGCGCCTCGGACACGTTGTGGATCGCGGTCAGCTGCGGCACGCCGACGCCGGCCACGATACGGGTGGTGCAGATCGAGCCCGGGCCGATGCCCACCTTCACCGCGTCGGCGCCCATGTCCAGGAGGGCGAGGGCGGCGTCGGCGGTGGCGATGTTGCCGCCGATCACGTCGATCTGCGGGAAGTTGCGCTTGGTCCACTGCACGCGGTCGAGCACGCCCTGGCTGTGGCCGTGGGCGGTATCCACCACCACCACATCGACGCCGGCGGCGGCCAGCGCGGCGATGCGTTCTTCCGTGCCGGCTCCGACGCCGACGGCGGCGCCGGCGCGCAGGCGACCCTGGCTATCCTTGCAGGCGAACGGGTGCTCGCTGGTCTTGATGATGTCCTTGACGGTGATCAGGCCCTTGAGCTCCCACGCGTCGTTGATCACCAGCACGCGCTCCAGGCGGTGGGTGTGCATCAGCTCGCGCGCCTCGTCGATGCTGGCGCCTTCCTTGACCGTCACCAGACGCTCGCGCGGGGTCATGATCGAGGATACCGGCTGTTCCAGGCGGGTCTCGAAGCGCAGGTCGCGGTTGGTGACAATGCCGACCACCTTGCCGTCCTGCACCACCGGCAGACCGGAGATTCTGTGCTGGCGGGTCAGGTTGATCAGGTCGCACACCAGCATGTCCGGGGCGATGGTGATCGGGTCTTTGACGACGCCGCTCTCGTAGCGCTTCACCTTGGCCACTTCCTGGGCCTGGCGCTCGATCGACATGTTCTTGTGAATGATGCCGATGCCGCCTTCCTGGGCCATGGCGATGGCCAGTCGGGCTTCCGTTACCGTGTCCATGGCTGCGGACAGCATGGGCAGGTTCAGGCGGATGTTGCGGGAGAGTTGGGTGTGAAGCTGAACGTCGCGCGGCAGTACCGAAGAGTGGGCCGGGACGAGGAGAACGTCGTCGAAAGTATAGGCTTTCTCGATGATACGCATCTGGCGTTTCCTTTGCGGCAAATAAACATTATATCGAAAGATAGTGACAGTTGGCAAAAGCCGCGTGCAGCCGTTTTGCAGTCGCTCGGCACGGGCCATACAATGAGCCGGATTCCGGGCTTGAATTTCTTAGGGGGTAACATGAGACGTCAGTGGTGGCTGTGCGGTTTTATCCTGCTGTCCTTGCCGGTGCTGGCCGAGGTCTACACCTGGAAAGACGCCCATGGGCGCACCGTGTATTCCGATCAGCCGCCGCCGGGGCAGAAAGCCAGCCGGATGGAGGTCAAGGTAGCTCCCGCCCCGGTACCGCCGGCCAAGGCCGACGCTTCGGCACCGGTGGCGGCCAAAACCGGAGAAAAGGCCGGAGAAAAGACCGATCTAGCCAAACAGGCTGAGGAACTTAACCGCAAGATCCGCGCAGAAAACTGCCTGCGCGCCAAGAACAACCTGTCTGGCCTGCAGCTCAACGGCCGCATCCGCCTGCCGGGCAGCAACGCGCTGGCGAGCGATGCCCAGCGCAACGACATGATCCGCCAGTCCGAGCAAGACGTGGCCAACTGGTGCAAATGAGAAGCGAGTAGTGACCAGCCGCACACCGTTCGACCCCAAATCCGTCCTGGCCCACCTGCCCAACCTGCCCGGCGTCTACCGCATGCTCGACGCCGCCGGCAAGGTGCTGTACGTCGGCAAGGCCATCGACCTGAAGAAGCGCGTCAGTTCCTATTTCCAGAAGAGCGATCTGAGCCCGCGTATCCAGCTGATGGTGCGCCAGATCGCCGCCATCGAGACCACGGTGACGCGCTCCGAGGCCGAGGCGCTGATCCTGGAAAACAACCTGATCAAGGCGCTGGCGCCGCGCTACAACATCCTGTTCCGCGACGACAAGTCCTACCCCTACCTGATGCTGTCCGCCCACGCCTACCCGCAGCTGGCGTATTTCCGCGGCGAGCCGAAGAAGCCGCACCACTTCTTCGGACCGTACCCGAGCAGCTACGCGGTGCGCGAGAGCATCCAGATCCTGCAGAAGGTGTTTCGCCTGCGCAGCTGCGAGGACGCCGTGTTCGCCAACCGCTCCCGTCCCTGTCTGTTGTACCAGATCAAGCGCTGCTCCGCGCCGTGTGTCGGGCACATCAGCGAGGCCGATTACCGCAACGACGTGGCCAGCGCCACCGCCTTCCTGCAGGGCAAGCAGAGCGAACTGATCGACCAGATGACCGAACGCATGCTGTCCGCCTCGGCGGCGATGGAGTTCGAACAGGCGGCGGCGCTGCGCGACCAGATCCAGGCGCTCTCAAGGGTGCAGGAGAAGCAGTTCGTGTCGAGCAACGTCAGCCATGATGCCGACGTGGTGGCGGTGGCCGAGCAGCAGGGCGTGGTCTGCGTCAACCTGGTGATGATCCGCGGCGGCCGCCACCTCGGCGACAAGAGCTTCTTCCCGGTTAACGCCGACGACAGCGACGCGGCGGCCAACCTCGAGGCCTTCCTGGCCCAACATTACCTAGGCGCACCGCTGCCGCCGGTGATCATCGTCAACGGCACGGTCTCGGCCACCCTGCGCGACTACCTAGAACAGCAGGCCGAGCGCCGCCTGACCTTCGTCGGCAATCCCATCGGTGAGCGCCGGGTTTGGCTGGAAATGGCCGAGAAGAACGCCCAGCTCGCCATCCAGCAGAAACTCGCCAGCCACGCCACGCAGAGCCACCGGCTGGTCCGGCTCAACGAGGTGCTGGAACTCGAGGGTGTCGAGCGGCTGGAGTGTTTCGACATCAGTCACACGCTGGGCGAGGCCACTGTGGCGTCGTGCGTGGTGTACGACCGTGGCGACATGCAGCCGTCGGAGTACCGCCGCTACAACATCACCACGGCCAAGGCCGGCGACGATTACGGCGCCATGCGCGAGGTGCTGACCCGGCGTTACAGCAAGCTGGCCGCAGGCGAGGGCAAGCTGCCCGACGTGGTGCTGATCGACGGTGGCAAGGGCCAGGTCGGCGTGGCGCTGGAAGTGTTCGAGGAAATCGGCCTCAACCTGCCCATCGTTGGCGTGGCCAAGGGCGAAGAGCGCAAACCGGGGCTGGAAACACTGATCCTCCCGTACCGGCAAAAGACGCTACAATTGCCGCACGACCATCCCGCGCTGCACTTGATCCAGACCGTGCGCGATGAGGCGCATCGCTTTGCCATCACCGGCCATCGCGCCCGGCGCGGCAAGGCGCGCACCGCCTCCTCGCTGGAAGAGATCGCCGGCGTGGGAGCCAAGCGTCGCCAACGGCTGTTGACCCGCTTTGGCGGATTGCGCGGGGTCATGGCGGCCAGCATCGACGACCTAGCCCAGGTGGAGGGCATCAGTTTGACCCTGGCCGAAAAGATCTACAACGCCCTGCACTGAACACAACAAGACCAGAACAATGCCGTTTAACCTGCCGATATTCCTGACTTGGCTCAGGGTTGCCCTGATTCCGATCTTTGTCGCCATCTTCTTTCTACCCGACTCGCTGCTGCTGGCGGAGATGCGCAACATCACCGGGGCGGTGCTCTTTGCGCTCGCCGCGGTGACCGACTGGCTCGATGGCTACCTGGCGCGCAAGCTCGGGCAGACCTCGGCCTTCGGCGCCTTTCTCGACCCGGTGGCCGATAAGCTGATCGTCGCCGCCTCGCTGATCCTGCTGGTGCAACTGTCGCGCACCGAGGGCTGGATGGCGATGATCATCATCGGCCGCGAGATCGCCATTTCGGCGCTGCGCGAGTGGATGGCCGAGATGGGCAGCCGCAAGAGCGTGGCGGTGGCCTATATCGGCAAGCTCAAGACCGCCGCGCAGATGGTGGCCATTCTGCTCTTGCTCTACGCCGGCCCGATCATACCCGGGCTGAGTACGCTGTTACTGGGCAACGTGTTCATGGTGCTGGCAGTGATTTTGACTTTGTGGTCAATGGTTTACTACCTGCGCATGGCGGCGCGCGAGTTTTCCGGTAAAAAAATCGATATCTGAGCAGTTGACAGGGGCGGATTAATCCTTATAATTCGCAGTCTCTCGCCGCAGCAATGCAGCGAGACAGTGAAAGACAAAGCGGGAATAGCTCAGTTGGTAGAGCGCAACCTTGCCAAGGTTGAGGTCGCGAGTTCGAATCTCGTTTCCCGCTCCAGATATACTGCTAAACCTCGGTTCCACTGGCTGTTTTCCGGGATCGGGGTTTTTTAGTTTCAGGGCCGGGCCCAGGGCTATGTGGCAGAGTGGTGATGCAGCGGACTGCAAATCCGCGTACG
>JACPUY010000250.1 GCA_016192025.1 Pseudogulbenkiania sp.
CACCGATGCCCCACTCACCAGATACCAGGCAACCAGCAGACAGAGCATGCCACCGGCCAAGCGGCGCATCTGGGGACGCACCCCCAGGCTGACCCCTTCGATCGGCGACAGCGACAATACAATCATCAATCCGCACAAGAAAGGCAGATACCACAAGGGATACTCGAACATCGAATGTCCCAATGTCACCATCGCCAAGCAGATCAGCAACAGGTTCTCGGCCGTTGCTTGGTTTCTACGGAAATAGGGACTCAGACACCAGACTAGGGCGGTGACGACAATGCCGGTGCCGATAATACCGGTTTCGGCCAGCAACTGTGTCAGCAGGTTATGGCTATGGGTAAACAGCACGCTCTCGGTAAATCGTGTCTGTGCGCCAAAGGCCTCCAGCGCGACACTCTGGTGGGCAAACCCTCCCCAGCCAGTCCCAAACAATGGATGCGCCAAGAACACCTGCCAAGCCTTCTCCCATTCGACGCGGCGCCGAGCGCCAAAACCGGACTCCATCAGCCGCCCGGCGCCACTGGTTCCGTTAACCTGCCAGCCGGCCGCATGCAGCAGATGGCTGAGCGGCTCCAGCAGTAACTGGGTCAGCACGATATAACCGCAAGCGAACAACAAGGCCTTGCCCAGTTGTCGGGCGTGCTGCCCAGGCACGGTCGAACTATCGGCCCGGTAACGCCACAGCAAAGCCAGTGCGGCGAAACCGACGCCGTACGCCAGCACCAGCCGCGAACCACTCCATGCCATCAGCAGCGCCAGCAACAGCACCGATAGATGGAAAACCCAGCCACGCAGTTTGCCGACTGAGAACAGATAACAACTCGCCGCCATGCCCCAGCCCAGGTAATGAGCATACTGGTTGCGCTGGCCGATGTTCCCCATGATGTTACCGGTAGGGTTAGCTCGATCGACAAGCACCCCTGGCACCTGTAGCGCCAAACCACTGACCTGAAGCAACCCGATCACGGCCTGCAAGAGCGCGCCAATCCACAGCACCGTGGTCAGCAACTCCACCACCTCTTGGCGCCCAAGACGCCGGGCTTCGACAAAAATCACATAGCCCGCCAGCGAAGCCATAATCAGGAACACCAGCGGCGACAGCGAACGGGTCAGATAAGAATGGTGCACCAGCAAGGCGTAAGATAACGCAATGAACAATGCCAGCCCCCAACTGAACAGCAGCGCACGCGGCACGACAGGCAGCGGCTGGCTAGCCCCCCCACTGACCAGTCGCAAAAGCAGGGCCAATGCGATCAGGGCGGTGGCCACATGGTCCTGCCACCAGTCGGCCAGCGGGTAGACATGCAGCGGCGACAGGAAGGGCAGCAGCAGCGCCATGGCCACCAGCAGCAGGGGAAATCGATGAAACGCTCGAAGCACTTGTCCACTCCGGGGGAATTAAGTCGCGCGTACTACTATTAACATGAAAAAGCCCTGCGCCATAAGGCAACAGGGCTTGAAATCAAACATCAACACCAATTATTGGCAAGTTTTCGGTATGTATTTATCCGGAATAGCCGAAGAACAAGTCCAATTCAGCGACTCACCGGCCAGCGATGAGGTCAATATGATGGTGCTGCTATCAATGGTGGATACCCCCGTACTGGCCATGGTCATGGTAATGGTGCAGGCAGAGGTGCTAGCTGTACCACCAAATGCAACTAGACTCACATATTTACCAGTAGAGCTTGCAGCAGTGCCACCGGGAGTACATGTCCCATCTTCACCCAAGGCCAGTGCCACCTTGGTCTTGAAGCCGTCGCCCAGCGACAAGGCTTCGCTCACCTTGGACTTGGCCGTGTAGTCCGAGTACGCCGGAATCGCCAGCGCGGCGAGGATACCGATGATCGCGACCACGATCATCAGCTCGATCAAAGTAAAGCCCTGTTGCATGGATTTTTTCATGGTTCAGCCTCCGGTGTGTTGAATATCAAGGCCGACATCGGCCAGACTGCGCTGAAGGAGTCTTCGGCCAAGCTCTGGTCCGTGTCACTCCGTTTCGCGCCTATTCTTGCAATTTGCATGCCAGACCGGCCAAGCCCTTGAATCCGTGCTAACCCAAGCCTAGGGAGACCGTCAAGCACGGACGGTGCGCGACATAAAGTGCCCATTTTCGTCACCTCGCAGCGGACCGTAGCCGCGCCTGGCTGTGCTAGCATCCCTCATCATTCGTATTCCGACGGACCCTTCCCCATGAGCAACCAAGACTGGCTGGCACGCAGCCGACAGGCCGTCTGGCACCCCTGTACCCAGATGAAACGCCATGAAACACTGCCGCTGGTACCGATCGCCCGCGCCGAGGGGGTGTGGCTGACCGATTTCGACGGCAAACGTTATCTGGACGCGGTCAGTTCGTGGTGGGTGAACCTGTTCGGCCACGGCCACCCGGCGATCAAGGCCGCCATCAAGGATCAGCTCGACACGCTGGAGCACGTGATGCTGGCCGGCTTCACGCATCGGCCGGTCATCGAACTGTCGGAGCGCTTGAGCCAGCTGACCGGGCTCGGCCACGCCTTCTATGGTTCGGACGGCGCCAGCGCGACGGAAATCGCGCTGAAGATGAGCTTCCATTACTGGCAGAACCACGGCCGGCCGGAGAAAACCCGTTTCGTCAGTCTGGAGAACAGCTACCACGGCGAGACCGTCGGCGCGCTGGCGGTGACCGACGTGCCGCTGTTCTCGTCGACCTACGCGCCGTTGCTGAAGGCCGGCATCCGCGTGCCGACGCCGGACGCCCGGCAGGCCCTGGCCGGCGAGACGGCGGAGGACGTGGCGCGGCGGGCGGCGCGGGCGCTGGAGAACGTGCTGGCCAAGCAGGCCGACAGCATCGCCGCGCTGATCGTCGAGCCGCTGGTGCAGGGCGCCACCGGCATGGCGATGTACCATCCGGCCTACCTCGAAGAGGCGCGCCGGCTGTGCGACCGCTACCAGGTGCACCTGATCGCCGACGAGATCGCAGTCGGCTTCGGCCGCACCGGCACGCTGTTCGCCTGCGAGCAGGCCGGTATCCGCCCGGATTTCCTGTGCCTGTCCAAGGGCATTACCGGTGGCTTTTTGCCGCTGTCGTGCGTGCTGACCACCGACACGGTGTACCAGGCGTTCTACGACGACGACGTGACGCGCGGCTTTCTGCATTCGCACAGCTACACCGGCAACGCGCTGGCCTGCCGCGCCGCGCTGGCGGTGCTGGACCTGTTCGAGCAGGAAGACGTGCTGGCGCGCAACCGCGCCAAGGCCGCGCAGTTCAACACCCTGCTCGCCCCGCTGCGCGCCCATCCGCAGGTCCACCAGTTCCGCCAACAGGGCATGATCTGGGCGTTCGAAGTCGACACGGCCCGACGCGACTTTGCCGTGGCGTTCTTCTCGGCCATGCTGAAGCGGGGCTGCCTGGTGCGCCCGATCGGCACCACGGTGTACTTCATGCCGCCCTACGTGATCGAAGTGGAAGACATGGCACTGTTGTGCCAGGCCACGCTCGACACGCTGGCCGAACTGCAGCAGGCCCCCCAGGGGGAAGAAAGACCCACTCCGCCCCTGCCGTAACGATTGCCAAGGCCAGCCGATACCAATAGCATTGTATGATCTCCCCCTCGTTGACATGAGACTAGGGCCATGCAATTGCGTCTACCGGATAATCTGATGGATCCCAAGCTGGTCGACCTGCAGCCGGACAGTGTGGCCGACTGGCTGGATCGCCTCCCCTACACCCGCATCAACGAGTGCGGGCAGCTGCTGCTCGACGCCCTGCAGAGCCTGAGCCACACCCCGGTGGCGGTGGGCACCCGGCACAAATTGTTGAAGCTTTACCTGGCGGCGCTCGATCGCTTTTTTCCGGCGCTGGAAACGCAGATCGTCAGCGACGAAGTGGTCAGCTCGGGCAAGGCCCGGCAGGCGGCTCGGCTCGGCATGGCACTGTTCGACGCGCTGTTCGCCGGCTTCAAGCGCACGCTGGTGGAACGGCTGGAGAAACGTTCGCTGCTGGAGCGCGAGCAACCCAAGGTCGAACTGCTCTGCCTCGCCCTGTTGACCGCGCGCCTGCAGATCAAGCTGGCCATGGAATGCTATAGCGACCTGCCGCTGCACTTCTGGCACGACTGCCACCAGCTTTACCAGCTGGCCGTGGAATCCGGCTGGCAGGAGCGCCGCCAGGCGCCGGCCGAGTCCATCGCCGTGGTGTACCGGCAGATCCTGCTGATGGGGCTGACCGACGGCAAGCACCTGGCCGACAGCGAAATCGCCGCGGCCTTGGCGCTGATCTTCCGGCTGGCTCCACGGGTCGATCTGATTCCCCTGGCCGGTCTGAGCAAGGCGCAGGGCTTCGGCTACCAGGTTGACCCGGCGCGCGACGCCCCGCCGCACTTTTTACCGCTCAAGCCGCAGGTGGCGGCCAGCGGCGAGTTCTGGGTCTATCTGGGCGGCGCCATCGAGTCCTTGCAGCAGCAGGCCGAGCCGCTCGCGCGCCAGTTGGCGGACGGCACGGCCACCCCCGCCGAGCTGACCGTGGAGGTGGCGCGCAAACTGGCCGACGAATGGACGCAGCCGAAACGTCGCCGCCAGCCGAGACAAGCAGCCCAGCAATGGCTGACCCTCACGGCGCAATTGCTGCCGATCTGGCTGACGCTGCGTCCGGCGCCGGTGGAGACGCCGGACGACAGTCCCATTCCGGTGCTGGGCAAGCCCGCCCGTCCCGCGCTGTTCCAGGCGGTCAACCAGAGCCAAGTCGGCTTCCTGCTGCGCGGCAACCCGAACGAACAGCCGCTGCGCACCGGCGAACTGCTGCTGCTATCACCGCAGTTGCAGCCGGACAACCATCAGCTGTGTGCCGTACGCTGGGCTGCGGCGCCGGCCGGCGGCAACGACGTGGAATGCGGCGTCGAACTGCTCGGACCGGCTCCGGAAGCGGTCGAGGTGCTGCCCACCATCACCCACCAGGACGATATGTTCCAGCCGGCACTGCGCCTGCCCGCGCAGCCCCGGTTCGGCCGCCCGGCGCTGTTGGTGCTGCCGGGGCGGCCGTTCTCGCGGCTGCGGGAATTCCTGCTGCGCGACAGCCAGGGCGAAACCCGCATCCGCGTCACCCGGGTGGAACTGCAGACGCCGCTCTACCAGGCGATGGAATACCGCCGCAGCGAGGATATCTGAGCGCGTCCGGCCGGGGCCGGCCCGCTTCAGGTCGGGGACGATTTGCGGCATACTGGCGGGTCCGAATTCTTTCCTTGCGAGTGGGGTTTCATGCAATCGGTCATTCATGCTGGCAGTCGCCTGGTGGTCAAGGTGGGATCGAGCCTGGTCACCAACGACGGTAAGGGACTGGACCTGGCGGCACTGGCGCGCTGGGCGGCGGAGATCGCCGACCTCAAGCGGCGCGGCAAGCAGGTGGTGCTGGTTTCCAGCGGCGCCATCGCCGAGGGCTGTCAGCGGCTGGGCTGGGGCAGCCGCCCCAAGGCCGTGCACGAGTTGCAGGCCGCCGCCGCCGTCGGCCAGATGGGTCTGTGCCAGGCCTACGAAAGCGCCTTCCGCGAATTCGGCCTGCAGACCGCGCAGGTGCTGCTGACCCATGAGGACCTCACCGACCGCACCCGCTACCTCAACGCCCGTTCCACGCTGACCACGCTGCTCAACCTCAACGTGGTGCCGATCATTAACGAGAACGACACCGTGGTGACCGACGAGATCCGCTTCGGCGACAACGACACGCTGGGCGCCTTGGTCACCAACCTGATCGAGGCCGACGCGCTGGTGATCCTGACCGACCAGCAGGGTCTCTACACCGCCGACCCGCGCAAGCACCCCGATGCCGAGTTCGTGCACGAGGCGGTGGCCGGCGCACCGGAGCTGGAAGCCATGGCCGGCGGCGCCGGCAGCAGCGTCGGCACCGGCGGCATGCTGACCAAGATTCTCGCCGCCAAGCGCGCGGCACGCAGCGGCGCGGCCACGGTGATCGCCTGCGGCCGCGAGCTGAACGTGCTGTCGCGGCTGGCCGACGGCGAAGCCATCGGCACCCAGCTGCTGGCGCCCACCAACCGCATGACCGCGCGCAAACAGTGGCTGGCCGACCACCTGATCCTGACCGGCCGGCTGGTGCTCGACAGCGGCGCCGCGCTGGCGGTACGCCAGAAGCGCAGCAGCCTGCTGCCGATCGGCGTGCTGCGGGTGGAGGGCAACTTCCTGCGCGGCGAGGCGGTGGCCTGCGTCGACGAGAGCGGGGTGGAAGTGGCGCGCGGGCTGGTGAACTACAGCTCGGACGAGGCGAGGCTGATCATGCAGAAGCCGACGCGCGCGATCGAGGGCATCCTGGGCTACCTGGTGGAGCCGGAGCTGATCCATCGCGACAACATGGTGGCGTTGTAACGACGCCCCCGTCGGGAACGCCACAAGGCCCCTGTTCCGCCTCGCGGACAGGGGCCGTGTCTTATCACCTAGGGTGGAAACCCTGAAGAGCGAATAGCAAAGCGTTGCGAAGGAATGCTGGGTGTTCCGCCTTGCTCTTGACCGGCCGGGTTTCGGCCGGTCTGACGGGATGCCCTACTCTGAGGCGCTGTGTTTCAGTTCGATGGCGCGCACGATGACGTAGGCGATCATCGAGCACAGGAAGAACAGCAGCATCATCCATGCCACCGACTGCAGCGTTTCGATCAGCGTGCGGTAGATTTCCAGCGTCCAGCGCATGCCGTTGAGCTCCAGCGCGGCCGACTCGCGCGTCGCGGTGACGTACTTTTCCAGCTCCCACAGCCGCACTCCACCGGACACCCCGACCACCACGATGGCGAAGAGCAGGTACTTGCGCCAGGCGTCGGCCATTTCATTGCCGACGATGCGGCTGAGAATGCGGTTGACCGCGCCATCGAAAAACTTCGCGGTAATCAGCGAGGTGGTCAGCGCCACCAGAAACGTTGCCGCAAGCAATGCAAAGAACATGCAAATTCCCCTTGTTGTCAGTCATCATGACTGGCACGCATTGTACGTGCTCAGCCGTATGGATTCGATGCCGCCTTTGGGCACCGCCGGCAATCGCTTGCCGACTGTCGTGCCCGCGCCACGCCATGCCGCTCCCTCAGGCGGCCGGAGCGGGCAGCAGCGCGGCAAAACGCGCCAGGAGCCCGGCCGCTTCCGGCGTCGGCCGCACACCGGCCAGCAGCGCCTGCGGATCGCGCCCGGCCGCACTGAGCCTGTCGTGCAACAGTTCCAGGTAACGGCGCATCGCGGGTTGGTCGAACTCGGGATGGAACTGCACGCCCCAGGCCGAACCGGGCCGGAACGCCTGGTGCGGCTCGAAAGCGTTGCCGGCAAGACGCTCGGCTCCCGGCGGCAGACGCAGCACGGTCTGCCAGTGGATCACATGAGCCGAAAAGCGCACCGGCAGCTCGCCCAGCAGCGGGTCGGCGGCCGCCTCGGCCAGCCGCTCCACCTCGACCGAGCCGACTTCCGGCCCGTGCGGATGGTAGCCGACCTCGCCGCCCAGGGCGTCGGCCAGCAGCTGGTGACCGTAGCAGATGCCCAACAGCGGCACCTTGGCGGCGTGCGCGGCGCGCAGCCAGGCGGCGGTCGCCTCGCTCCACGGCGCGCGCTCGCTGACCATGGCCGGCGAGCCGGTGATCACCGCACCGGCACAGTCGGCCGGCGGCGGCAACTCCTCACCGGCGGTGACGTTCACCACGCGCCAGCCGGCCGCGTCGGACAGCTCGCGGCGGATCCAGTCTTCGAAATCGCCCTGCTCCGCCGCCAATCTGGGCAGGGTGCAACCGGTCTTGATGATCAGTTTCACGCTCATGAGGCTTCCGTTCTGTTGCAGCTCAATCCTTCAGCGGCAGGCCGAAGTGGCTGTAGGCCTGCGCCGTCGCCATGCGGCCGCGTGGGGTGCGCTGCAGGTAGCCCTGCTGGATCAGGTAGGGTTCGATCACGTCTTCAATGGTATCGGTGCTCTCGCCGATCGCCGCCGCCACGTTGTCGAGTCCCACCGGGCCGCCGGCGAACTTCTCCAGGATGGCGGCAAGCAATTTGCGGTCCATCACGTCGAGTCCAGCCGGGTCGACGTCGAGCATCGCCAGCGCGGCGTCGGCCACCGCGGCGGTCACCACCCCGTCGGCCTTGACCTCGGCATAGTCGCGCACGCGGCGCAGCAGCCGGTTGGCGATGCGCGGCGTGCCGCGGCTGCGGCGCGCCACCTCGAAGGCGCCGTCGTCGGCCAGGATGACCTTGAGCAGCCCGGCCGAGCGGCTGACGATGCGCGTCAGCTCTTCCGCCGTGTAGAACTCCAGCCGCGCCACGATGCCGAAGCGGTCCCGGAGCGGGTTGGTCAGCATGCCGGCGCGGGTGGTGGCGC
>JACPUY010000251.1 GCA_016192025.1 Pseudogulbenkiania sp.
GTCTTCCTGGCCATCGGCTATGCCATCGGCCTGCCTTGGAGCGACAACATGCTGTTCGCCATCGGCATCATCGTCGCCAATGTGCCGGAGGGACTGCTGCCGACTGTGACCCTATCGCTCGCCCTGGCCACCCAGCGCATGGCCAGGCGCCGGGCGCTGGTGCGTCATCTGCCGGCGGTGGAAACCTTGAGTGCGGCTACCGTGATCGTGTCGGACAAGACCGGTACGCTGACTGAAAACCGCATGCGCGTGCAGAGCGTGTACACCCAAGGCCGCGAGCACCTTGCCGACGCGGCGGACCTGCCGCCGGCACTGAAGAAAATCGCCGGCCAGTGTCACAACCTGCTGGCCAGCGGGGCGGGCTGGATTGGCGATCCGATGGAACTGGCACTGGCGGAGTTTGCCGGCGCGTCGCCCCGCCAGCACTCGGTGCGTTGCGGCGAGTTGCCCTTCGACAGCGAGCGCAAGCGCATGGCCGTGCTGCAGCAGCAGCCAGACGGCCTGCACCTGTACGTCAAGGGCGCCGCCGAGAGCGTGCTGCCGCTGTGCACCACGCTCTTGATGCCGGGCGGCGAACAGCCCCTCGATGCGGCCGGACGCGAGCGGCTGTTGGCCGAAGTGGACCGCTTGGCCGAGCGTGGCTTGCGCGTGCTGGCGCTGGCCTACCGGCAGCCGGCCACGCTGCCGCTGGACGAATCCGGCCTGGTGTTTGCCGGGCTGGCCGGCATCGAGGACCCGCCGCGCCCCGAGGTGGCCGGCGCCATCGCCACCTGCCGACAGGCCGGCATCCGGGTGATCCTCTGCACCGGCGACCACGCCGTCACCGCCGGCGCCATCGCGCGTCAGATCGGTCTATTGCATGGAGTAGGGACCGTGTTGACGGGCGCTGAACTGGAGCACCTCTCCGACACCCAGTTGCAGCTGCGGCTGGACCATCCGGACCTGCTCTTTGCCCGGGTCACCCCGGAGCAGAAGCAGCGCATCGTGACGGTATTGCAACGCAAGGGCGAGGTCGTGGCGGTGACCGGTGACGGCGTGAACGATGCCCCGGCGCTGAAGAGCGCCGATATCGGCATCGCCATGGGCTTGCGCGGCTCGGACGTCGCCAAGGCCGCCGCCGACATCGTGCTACTGGATGACAACTTCGCCACCATCGTCGACGCCATCGAGGAAGGTCGGGCGGTCTACGCCAATATCCGCAAGTTCCTCAGCTACATCCTGACGTCCAACATCCCCGAACTGGCCCCCTATCTGGCCTTCGTGCTGTTGCGCATCCCGCTGCCGCTCACCATCATCCAGATACTGGCAGTCGACCTGGGCACCGACATGCTGCCGGCGCTGGCTCTGGGGGCCGAGCCCCCCGACCCGGCCGTGATGCGCACCCCACCCCGCCCACGCAAGGAGCGCCTGCTCACAGCAGGATTGCTACTGCGCGCTTATGGCTTTCTGGGTCTGTTCGAGGCCGCGGCAGCCTTGCTCGCCTTTTTCACGGTGATGCAGGCCGCTGGCTGGCATTATGGCATCACGGTACCGGCCTTGGCCCCGTTTTACCTGACGGCGACCACGGCCTGCCTCGCCGCCATCGTGCTCGGGCAGGTCGTCAACCTGTTCCTGTGCCGGCACGACGAGATTTCCGCCTTTCGCCTACCGCTGCGCAACCGCTGGCTACTGGGTGGCCTCGCCTTCGAACTGGGCCTCATCATGCTCATCGTCTACAAACCGTTCGGCCAGCGCCTGTTCGGCACGGCACCACTGGCTGCCGCTGACTGGCTGATTGCCCTCCCGATTCTGTTTGTCATGCTGCTGGCCGACGAACTGCGCAAAGCCTGGGTTCGTCGCCAGCAGGCCAAGGAAAGAGCGAACCAGGCCGTTTGCCATAAGGTCAGGGCACTCCGGCGCCCGGAATCGCCGGATTGAGATAATGCCTGCAAGCATCAGGGCGGGAATGGGCGCCGTTTAGGCTACGCTCCTATCCCCCTACCCAGCCCACTGAGAGTGAGCTGTCTCGGTCAAGACACTCTCTTTCCGCCATTCAGCCGGCCAGCCCCGGCGAGGGCAGCAAACCCAGGCCGCTGCCGTTCAAGCCGGCCAGGCAGACCAGCCGACAGAAAAACTGCAGCGGTTCTCCCCTCCTCTCATCGTCAACACTTTCCCGCAGTGCCGGCGGCAGCGGCACCGCCTCCTCGACGCGGACCTCGGCGGGATCGGTGGCCGTGCCGGGTACCGCCACCGAAATCACGTAACATGGCTCCAGTCGCAAAGACACCCACTGCCAGCCACCACCCTCCCCGGCCAGCCAAGACGGCAGTGCAGTTGTCCCATTGATGGCAAGACGGTTCAGCGGCAACCGGAAGCCCTGCCCCGTGGCTTTCGCCACCGCTTCCTTGACGGTCCAAAGGCAGAGCAGGCGGTCGGCCTGGCTGGTCGCTGGCAGTGCCTGCAAGGCCTGCATCTCGCCGGGTGCGCAGACCAGCCCGGCTACCCCTAGCGGGTCGGGACCGAGGTTGCGCAGACTCTCGACATCGGCGCCTACCTTGCCATCGCGGGTCACCGCACACAGCGCCAGTCCGTCTGCGTGCGATAGACTGAACTGCAGTCGGCAGGCGGATTCCGGCGCCACCGGCTCCGGTCGTCCTCCCGCTGTGGCACGAAAGCGCAGCCGGTGCGGATCGGTGCCGGCCAGTTCCGCCAGTGTCGTCCAGACAAGAGCGTGCGCGGCCAGATAATCGCGCCGGGCCGCTGCCGGCCGGCAGCGTACAAGAATCTCGCGCTCGTCGGCGCCCAGCAAGTCGAGAGCCTGGGCCGCGACGGCGGCATCCTCGAACGCCGCCGTGCGGACAAAGCGCACCAGGATGTCACACGGAAGCTCGGCACGCATGCTCCACCTCCCGTTCCGCTTCGTGCTCGTACCGGCTGCCGCACCACGCCGCCGGTACCCCCCCCCAGGCGGTGCCTGCGGGGAGTGTTTCACCTTTCATCAGCAGCGACAGCGCATCGAGCCGTGCGCCTTCTTCCATCACCGTGTCATACAGCACCACCGAATAGGCGCCGACCTCGGCGCCCGCGCCGACCTGCAGCGTGGACGCCTTCAGCATCCGGTCCTCGAACAGGTGGGTCTGCATCACGCAGTCGTCGTTCAGCGCGACCCGGTCGCCGATGTCGACCAGATCGAACTCAAGGAAGCCGGTGGTCGAGAGGTAGACACGTCGACCGATGCGCACCCCGAGCAGGCGCAGGTACCAAGGCAGCAACGGGGTGCCGCGCAGCGCCGCCAGTGCCAGCGGCGTCGCCAGGAATTCGTACAAGGCGTTGACCAGTTCCAGGCGCCAGACGAAGTGGCTCCACAGCGGATGCACGAAGGGCCGGAAGCGGCCCATGATGCACCATTTCACCAGGGCCACCATGCCGATCACCGCAACGCAGCAGGCCATGTAGACGAGCGGCAGCAACAGCAGCGCGGCGGCGAGCCCAAGGCTGTCGCGCAGCATCAGCATGGAGATGACGACGCTGGCGGTGACGAGGATGAAACCGGCCGGCGGCAGCGTTACGCGCAGGATCTCGAAGGTAGCGCGCGCCCAGCGCAGCCAGGTCGGCGGGTTGTACGTCCGCTGCTCGGAGAAGCCGGCGCTCGGCTCACGCCGCGGCAGGCGCAGCGGTGGAGAACCAAGCCACGAGGCCCCGGTCTCGGCCGCCTGCTCGGGCGTCGGTGGGGAGATTGACAGCACGCCGACCAGCGAGTTGTCGCCGAGCGTCACGCCCCCCGGCACCACGCCGCTGTTGCCGATGAACACACGCCGGCCGAGGTGGGTGTGCCCCAGCCTGATCCAGCCGCCCTCGATGTGTGGCGGGCCGAGCGACACCTCGTCGGCGATGGTGCTGCCATCGTCGAGCTCCAGCAGGTCGGGCATCGTCGAGCTGGCCGTCGACAGTTCGACCAGGCGGCCGATCTTCGCGCCGAGCGCCCGGTACCACGGCGCCACGTAAAGCGTGGCGTGCAGCGGTCCGATCAGGCCGAGGCTGAGCGCCATCAGTTGGTCGATGGTCCAGTGCCGCAGGTAGAAGCTGCCGTGCAGCGGGTAGGTGCCTGGCCGTACCCGGCCGAGCAGCAGCCACTTGAGAATGACCACTTCGGTGGTCAGCAGCAGCACGAAGGAGGCGCCGACCAGCGGCGTCGCCGCCAGATAACGGAGCGGCTGGTCGATGGGGTCGATCGTGGTCAGGATGGCCATGCCCGGCACGATGGCGAGGTACATGACGAACGGCAGGGTCAACACCAGCACGGTGTAGAGCGCAACGAGCAGAGTGCGCCGCAGGCGGCCGTAAGCCGGTGCCGGCTCAAGCACAACCGGCGGTCGTTCAGACCGGTGCGCCGGAGAGCCCGCCCAGCTCTCGCCCACCGGAATCCGCCCGCCGTCGGGCAGCAGCGACAGATCCTCGAGCCGGGAGCCACTCTCCATCACGGTGTGCTCGCGTAACACCGCGCGCGAACCGACGAAGCAGCGGCGGCCGATGCTCACCGGGCCGATCACCAGCTCGTCGCCCTCGACCGTGCAGCCGAGCAGCGAGGCATGGTCGTCGATGCTGGCGCCGTCACCGATCGAGATCAGGTCGAAGGCGGCCAGCTCGTCGCTACCGAGGTAGACGTCGCGCCCGATATGGACGCCCAGCAGGCGGTAAACCAGCGGCAGCAGCGGCGTACCGGCGAAGTGGTTGAGCGGCATGGCCCCCACCATGCCTTGGGCAAACCACCAGCGCAGATAATAAGCGCCCCACAGCCGGTGCCGGCCGGGACGTATCCGTCCAAGCAACAGCCACTTGGCGGCGATGGCGACAAGCAGCAGCAGCGGGAACATCGCCACCACCGCGACGGCGGCCCAGGCCACCGATTCCGCCACCGGATAGCCATCCTCTTGCAGGAAGAAGTACACCAGGTAGGGCGTTACCCACTGCAGCGCTCCCAGGCCGAAGTGAAAGTAGAGCCCGCCGGACTGGAGCACACCAGCCAGGAAGTGCCGCATCCCGTCACCGGGCTGCGCTCCGGCCGGAGCGGCCGTTTCGGCTGCCTCCGGGGTGGCCGGGGCAGTCGCATCGAGCATGGCGGCCAGGGAAGCGATGGTGGGATGGTGGTAGATGTCGACTACCGAGACTCGGGCAAAGCGCGGCTCCTTGCGCAACGCCGACACCGCCCGTGCCGCCAGCAACGAGTGACCGCCCAGGTCGAGGAAGAAGTCGTCGTCGACGCCGACCGGCTGGGGCTGGAACAGGCTTTCCCAGACCTGCACCAGGCGCCGCTCGGTAGCGCTCTGCGGCCGTCCCGTGGCCGCCTCCGGCGGCTGCGCACGCGGCCGCGGCGGCGGCAGGGAGGAACGGTCGAGTTTGCCGCACGGCTGCCGTGGCAGTTCGGCCAGGGGTTCGATCAGCGCCGGCACCATGTAGGCGGGCAACTGCTGCCTGAGCGCGCTGCGCAGCTCGGTTTCGTCGACCTCGCCGCCCGCGCCGGGCACCACGTAGCCGATCAGTTGCTGCAGACCGGGGACGTCTTCCCGCACCGCGCACGCCGCCGCCGCGACGCCGTCGGCCTGCAGCAGCGCCGATTCGATCTCGCTCAGCTCGACACGGAAACCGCGCAGTTTGACCTGGGCATCGGCCCGGCCATGGTATTCGAGACAACCGCCCTCGTCGAAACGCCCCAGATCGCCGGTACGGTAGAGCCGCGCATCACGACTCCCCGACGGTGCGAACGGGTCCGCCACGAAGCGGGCGGCGGTTTCTTCGGCCAACCCGACGTAGCCGCGGGCCACGCCGGCGCCGCCGATGCAGATTTCACCGACTGCGCCATACGGCACCGGCTGCAGGGCCTCGTCGAGCAGGTGCACACGATAGCCCGGCAGCGGACTGCCGATCACCACCGGCTGGCCGGACTCCAGCTCGGCATAGGTCGCG
The DNA here is from genome assembly GCA_016192025.1 of Pseudogulbenkiania sp. GTDB lineage: Bacteria > Pseudomonadota > Gammaproteobacteria > Burkholderiales > Chromobacteriaceae > Pseudogulbenkiania. Next base: position 5,944 of record JACPUY010000251.1, read on the forward strand.
ATAACCGTCGCCTCGGTCGGACCGTAGGTGTTCACCAGCCGGCGGCCGGGGCCGGCCCAGCGCTCCACCAGTTCCTGCGGACAGGTCTCGCCGCCGATGATGAGCAAGCGCAGCGTCGGCACCTCCTCGGTGAGCATCGCCAGTAGCGTCGGTACGCACGACAGCACCGTCACCCGGTGTTCGCACAGGAAGCAGGCCAGATCCGGGCCGCCGCAGGCCACTTCGGGGGGCGCGCTGACCAGGGTGGCGCCGGCAAAGAACGCCAGCCAGACCTCTTCGACCGACAGGTCGAAACACAGCGAAGCGCCCTGATAGACCCGGTCCTCGTTGCGTACCGCAAAGAGGTGCCCCTCGGCACACACCAGGTGAACGGCATTGTGGTGCGCGACCATCACCCCCTGGGGGCAGCCGGTCGAGCCCGAGGTGTAAATGATGTAGCACAAATCGTGCGTAGTGAGGCCGATCGTGTCGGCCGGCAGCCGCTCCGGGCTCTGCGCGGCGATAGCCTCCCGTTCGGCGTCGAGCACCACCACCGTGCCGCCGAACGCCGCGTACTGCTGCGCCAGCTCGGCGGAGGTCAGCAGCACCTCTGCCGAGGAGTCGCTCAGGATGTACAGGACCCGTTCGGCCGGATAACCGGGATCGAGCGGCACGTAGGCAGCGCCGGCCTTGAGGATGCCGAGCAAGGCGACATAGATGTCCGCCGTACGCGGCAACAGCATGGCCACGCGCGAACCGGGCCCGACGCCGTGCGTGCGCAGATAGTGGGCGAGCCGGTTGGCGCGTTGTTCGAGGGAGGTATAGCTGATGCGCTCATCACCGGCGATGAGCGCGGTAGCGTCACCATGGCGATCGACCTGGCGTTCGAACAGTTCGTGCAAGGCGGTAATGCGTTTGGCGGTGGCCGGGGTTTCGATGCCGGCTTGCGGAGTTTCGGAAACAGGGGCAGGAGGGAGCGACGGCGCGCTCCGCAACAGTTGCTTCAACATCATCATGCATCCTCCGGTGGCCGTCTGGTACAACACGGCCACGACTATGGCTCTCCACCGGAACCAGCCGGCGAGGAGAGACAAGCGAAGGCTTCAGGACGCCTGGCGCAAGATAACAAGTAACCAAGGAACTGCGACTGCCCAAGGCAGCGAGATAGTAGGGAACAACTGGACGACAGGCCTGCATGCTCGAAAAAACCATGCGTTGCTGACGTTGCCGCCGTGGGCGCGTGGCGTTCGGAAGCCGTTGGCTGAGAAGGCTTCAAAAACAGTGACCGTGACCGGCTGCCTGATGTTGGCAACCTGTACGGCACCCAAATTTAAATTGACTAGATAAACAGTTTTAAGTTCCTGATTAGCCTTGGCGAGCTTGCTGACAGCGTGGAGGGAATGGGCTAGCATGCGCTACCCACCTTTCATGTACCTGCCATCGTGATCGCCAGCTTCCCGTTTCTCACCAGCCGCCGCTTCCTGCCGCTGTTCGGCACGCAGTTCCTCGGCGCCTTCAACGACAATCTGCTCAAAACCGCCATCGTGGTGCTGATCAGCTATCGCGGCCTGAGCATCGGCGACATGTCGCCGGCGATGCTGGTCAACCTGGCGGCGGGCCTGTTCATCCTGCCGTTCTTCCTGTTTTCCGCCACCGCCGGCAAGCTGTCGGAGAAGATCGACAAGGCACGCATCGCGCGCGCGGTGAAGCTGGTGGAGATCGCCATCATGCTGCTGGCTGGGGTCGGCTTCTTCCTCCACGCCGCCGGGCTACTGCTGACGGCGCTGTTCCTGATGGGGGTGCATTCGGCCTTCTTCGGCCCGCTGAAGTATTCGATCCTGCCGCAGTACCTGAACGACCGGGAACTGGTCGGCGGCAACGGCCTGATCGAGATGGGCACCTTTCTCGCCATCCTGATCGGCCAGATCGGCGGCAGCCTGATGACGCAGGGTGGCCCGTGGCTGATCGTGACGATGATCGCCGCCACCGCCCTCGCCGGCTACGCCTGCAGCCGCCAGATGCCGCCCGCCCCTCCCTCCACGCCGGAACTGAAGCTGTCAGCCAACGTGCTGAAGGATTCAGTCGAACTGGTCGGCAAGGCCTGGCGCATCGCCGACGTGAAAAGCGCCATCCTCGGCATTTCCTGGTTCTGGCTGATGGGGGCGATCTACACCACCCAGCTGCCGACCTTCACCAAACTGCACCTGGGCGGGGACGCCAACGTCTACACGCTGATGCTGGCGCTGTTCTCGATCGGCATCGGCGCGGGCTCTGTGATATGCGCGAAGCTGTCTCAGGGTCGGTTGCAACTGGGGCTGGTGCTGGTCGGCAGCGTCGGCATGACCGTGACCGGCGGCGACGTGGCGCTGTCCTCGCTGGCCCTGCACCAGGGCGAACTGGTCGGCCTCGGCGCCTATCTCGCCATGCCGGCCAACTGGCGCCACATCGCCGACATCGCCCTGCTCGGCTTTTTCGGCGGTTTCTTCACCGTGCCGCTCTATACCTGGCTGCAGATCGCCAGCCCGACGGCGTTCCGCTCCCAAGCCATCGCCGCCAACAACATCACCAACGGTTTCTACATGGTGCTCTCGGCCATCGCCAGCGCCGTCATCCTCAAGCTGTCCGACAGCGTCGCCGTGCTGCTCTTGGTCACCGCTTCGGCCAACGTGCTGGCCACCTGGCACCTGGTACGCTGCGCGCCCAGTATCTGGCACAGCCGATTCAGCTGGCTCAGACCGGTCAAGTCCTGAACGTCAGCAACCGAACACCAGCACAAAAAGGCCCGGAACAATCCGGGCCTTGATTTTGTGCGCCCAGCATGGGCGCACTCCTGCGGGTGCAAGTCCCGCCGTAAGTTGATCACAACGAACGAAGTGAAGCGCAACTGCATGAGGGCGACTGA